>DHLZ01000048.1:5066-5327 GCA_002405515.1 Planctomycetaceae bacterium UBA4655 | reverse complement strand
GCTCGGGTGCCCGAACTGCGGCGGTGACATCCGACTGATCGCGTTCAGACTGCTTTCCGAGTGCGAAACCATCCCTGGCCTTCGCGCTCGTGGCAACCTCCGGTTGCTGCGGACTTCCTGTCCTCGAGCCGGGGCCGATCCGGAAGATTCTTACGACCGTGTTGCTTCATACAGAGTGGCGAACCACTCGAGCCACCACCGGTGTCGCCCGCTCGCGGCCAGCCCACCGACTGGGGTGAACTCATCCAGGCGCATGACGAC
>DHLZ01000048.1:0-4690 GCA_002405515.1 Planctomycetaceae bacterium UBA4655 | reverse complement strand
GCCATTGACCGGGCTATCCTTCGGGCCATCCTTTACGGTTGTTGCTTCGGAGCCCTTCATGTCATCCCCTCGTCCCGTGAACCCGGCCGGACCTGGCCGGCATGAACGAGCCGGCCGACGTCGGCTGGCCGCTCTCCTCGGCGCCTGCCTGACGGTCGCCATCTGTCGGCCATGGGCATGCCGCGCCGCCGATGCGCACGCACTTCCCGACGAGCCCACGGCGATCGTCATCATCCTCGACGCCGAGGGTGGCTTCAGGGCACCGCCCGGCGGCGACAAGGACGACGTCGCCTTGTGCATCAAGGCCGATGGCACGGCCAGCATCCGCTCGCGGACCCCGCCGGAGCGAAAGACGTGGCGGATGAAGCCCGAGGAGTTCCAGGATCTGCTGCGGTTTCTGCTCGACGAGCAGAAGTTCTTCGCCCTCAAGCCGGCCGTCGGCCAGGCTCAGCCGGGGATCGCCGATGCCGGCGGATGGATGATCCGCATCGAGGCCGATGGCAAAACCCACACCGTCCGCGGCCCGATGGCGGCCCGGGGTCCGGCCAACGACGCCCGCAAACGGTTCGAACGCTGCCTGCGGCGGCTGCAGGGCACGATGACGGTCGTCGACCTCGGAGGCACCGACCGGGCGAACCGGTTCCTCGAGGCCGCGAACGCCGTGTTCGCGAAGGAGTGGCCGCGGGAGCCGCCGCTCACGCTCGCCGACATGGGGCTCGGCAGCGTGCTGGCGTCCGGCGCGGTCATCGTGCCGTTCAGCCGCGGCACGAAGATGCTGAACGCCAACGCCGGCGGGCTCGAAGGCCCGATCGAGTGCGTCGTCGTCAACCGCTGAGGCGCATCGCGACGCCCGCAGGCGTCGGGCGTGAGGCCCGCAGCCGTCCTGCCACGATCACCCGTTCGGCAGGGGTGCGTCTGCCGCCACGAACAACTTGTCCGCACGGGAGCCTGCGGTCATTCCTCCGCCGGGAGCGGCGGCCCTGCCGACACGTCGCCGCCGATGGTGGCCAGGGGCCGATTGTTCTCCTCGCCAGCGACGAACTCGACCAGGACGTCCGCAGGAATGGCCCGCGGCACGATCACCACCTCGTCGGCCGCCTGTTCCGCGGACGGTCGCACATCGACGACCAACCGTCGGGGCATGTCTTTCGTCACGGCGCACAGCCGAATCTCGTGAACGCGGTAGCCTCCGTGTGGCGGCAGCAGGATCAGCGACTGCATCGGCAGTTTCAGGCCCAGTCGCCGCACGAGGGCGTTCACCCGCACCCGCCGTTCACCCTCCACCATGGGTCCCACCGGCATGGCGCTGCCGCCGCCCCCCCACGCCGCCGATGATTTCGATCACCACTTCAGTGCCGTCCGGTTCGATCGTGAGAACCTTTCCTCCGCCCGCGCGGGCCACCCGGGCATCCTCGATAAACCCCGTACGCAGGCAGGCCTCGACCGCCTCGTCGATGTCGCGGACGACACCCCACGACGAACGCAGCGGCGCGAAGTCCGCAGCCTTCTTCGCCTCGACCCGGCGGAACTTGAGTTTCTCCCCCAGCGCGACGTCCGCCCCCCGCGCGAGCCCGAGTGGGGCGATCATCAACGCAAGCAAAACGCACGGAACGGGACTGATGAACATGGCGTTTTCCTTGATGAAACCGGTGCCCCTACGAGACGAGACCCTACCCCGAACGGCTGGCCGACGTCAAGACGCGCCGCGATCGCCATCCACTCTTTTTGGAAAAGCCGTCGCCTGTCGCCTGTCGCCCGTTGGGCGAGTTCGCGGCAGTTCCAACCGATCGTGAAAATCGCTGTGCGAGGCCCGGCCCTTGTGCCAGAGCTGGAGGAAGATTCTGCCGCCGGCGGCACGCACGGCCGACGTCACGCCCTGCCTGCCCGCCTGCATCTCATCGGCCGCGGTCGACGCGAGAGGCCACGGATTGTAGTCGCCGGCGGGCGGAACTCGCACATCTCGCCCCGTCGTTGAGCCAGTCTGCCTCTTGGGCCTGGTGTTGCGTTTGCGGTCTGTCGGGTTTGGCGGTTCCGTTCCTTGAAGCCCGAGGCGCGAGCCGAGCGAATGTGGAGCGGTTTCCCGTGGAGCGACGCGGATTCCCTCATCTGACGATTCGGGCTTCCCGGCAGCGGCGCCGGCGTGGCCGCCGCGGCCACCGCGTTGCTGGTTCCGACGCGCAACACCTGTTTCATCTGCTATCGCTGCGCGCATGCAGCGGCTCGCGCCCGGGAAACCTGCGGCGAACCCGACCGTTCCGTCGGCCGGGGCAAGCGAGATGTGCGAGTTCCGCCCGCCGCCGGCCTTAGCGCGCGTGCAGGCTTTCGAGGATGCCGCTCGCGTCGGTGAGCAGGGGCGAGTGGCCGAGGTATCGCTCCGCCATCTCACGGCGGCCGCGGGCCAGGAGCATCGCGTAGACGTGGAGCTCGAAGTGGAGCCGCAGGCAACGCTCCGCCTCGTGCTCGCCGATACTCCGAAAGACACCCATCAGCGCCTCGGCGGTGGAGAGTTGCGCTGCGGCCGGCTGATCGCGCAGCCAATAGCGGTTTGGCTCCGCAGTCGGATCCGGCAGCCGCACGCTCCGGCCCATGCCCTCCACGGCCCGGAGCATCTTGCCGGCCTGCCGCCATGTGCCGTCGAGCAGCAGGATATGCCTGCGTTGCCCCGCGGGGGCACGTCCTCCATGCAGGTGCGAGGGAAGCGGCGCGCCAGATGGATGGAGGATCCAGATCTCGCCGGCGGGCTCGATGGCATGAGCCGGGAATCCGGTGGCCGGAAAGAAGCGTGTCTCGCGCTGGTAGACATGACACGCGGAGGGGAGCGGAAAAAGCGGAAAAGGACAGGCATAATCCTTGACGACCGGCCGCGGGAGCCGTAGGATACGGGCGTTCAGTGACCCCGAATCCTGCAGGAGCCCCCGCGATGACGATGCCCAGGCGGCAGCTGGTGGACGTCGCGGTCACCCGCTACTGCCACTGCATTTCTCGCTGCGTCCGGCGGGCCTTCCTCTGTGGCGAGGGCGTCACGCACCGCAAGGCCTGGTCGCAACGCTCCGGGCTTTCGACAGGCTGGTTGCTGCTCAGTAGGTGTCAATCTCGTCCGCCGCCACACCAAGCGTTTTGGCGATCATCCGGCGGGTGTTGTCCCGAACGTGAGTAACCTTGCCCTGTTCGATTCGCCCGATCGTCTTTGCGGACAGCGGTCTAAAGTCTTCTCTGCGGAGCCCTCGTTGTTTCCGAAGGCGTCGTAGCGATGCGCCGAACGACTTTTCCGCCGCGATCCTCGCTTTGGACTGAACCCGGCGATACCGTTGGTCAAACTCGTAGAGGATGGCATCCGCAGCGGCCTCATACTCGCCAAACCCGACCGTGTGGCCATAATCCCGAATCGAGAATCTGGCGAAGTCGGGCTTTGTGCCGTCGCCTGCTGGCCTGAACGCGCTCAAAGGAACAGTCAGCGAACCGAGATTTCCACGCCACAGCGTGACCGTGCCGCCCTGTCGATTGACGCTGCCGCCAATGAAGAGGTTTTCCCGGTTTGGGGCGCTCAATACTTCCCCCAATTGTTCCGGAGGCAGAAAGCCGTTGTCGAGGCTGAAAATCACCTCTCGAAAACAACTGCTGAGAGCAGGGAGCGTTTCGATATCCGGGCGATGCAGGAGCACCACTCGCCCGAGCGACGGCGAATGCCAATCGACTGCCCGGAGAACGGATGCGGTCAAGTTCCGTTCGAAGCTCAGCCAAAGGGTGTCTCGCGATGCGTGCGCAACGGCATCGCGAATTCGCGTGGGCGACGAGGCACTCTCGGCATTGATTCGCGTAAACCATTTTGCCCGGCTCGTGCCTCGGTCGAGCAGAATGGTCTTCTTCGGGCTGGTGAGCACTGTGGCCATGGCTTAGTCCTCGTCCGCTGCTACCGGATTCTCCGGATACATTTCATCCCACGCTTCGATGGCCCATTTCCAGTTGGTCGGCTTGCGAAGAATCCGCAAGAGCTCGTCTGGGACTTCGGAGGGATCCGGAGTCGCGTCCATCATGTTGCCGGTCCGCAGATTCAATCGCCACTTGTCGGTTCCCCTGAGAATCGAGACGTGTGGGGGCTCGCGGGTTTCTTTGTCTTGTATCTTCACCTTCCATCTGGCTCGCTTCAGTTGGGTCGGCAGTGGGAGTTCTCTCGCCACAACAGACCGTGTCGACGGCGTTCTCGAACGAAGGTTTTAGGTGGACCGACACAGCCCAGAATATGTCCTATTTCGGCACAATGCAATACGGGACATTACGAACAGCCGAAAATACCGAAAACGGAACGGTCGAATCCCGCCGCGCCACGGCCGCGGGGCTCAACCTCGCCACGGCCACGAACTCGGCCGTCGCCCCGTTCGCGACCGATTTTTTCGCGTACGACGCCCAAAACCGCGTCATCCGCCACGACGTCCAGGGCGCCGGCTGTTCTTCCTGCACCGGCGGCATCGGCACCTTTACCTACTCCTACGCCCAAAATCCAAAACCCGTCCTCGGCAGCAACCTCGACTGGCGCACAAAAACCACCGAGACCCGCCCCGACGGCACTACGATCGGCGCTCAACCATCATGACCACAACCACGCCAGCATGCCACCTGGCGTCATCGTTCCGGCTACTGATCCAGCAGGGTGCGACGCCCCGCCGGCGATACAGCCCGCCCGGCCGATCAC
>DHLZ01000159.1 GCA_002405515.1 Planctomycetaceae bacterium UBA4655 | reverse complement strand
CTGCACTCGCCGTGCCGAACAGGAATTGGCCGAACTGCTGGAGCGCGGCAGTCCCTCGCGGTGGCCCGCACCGCTTGGGCCGATTTTTCTCAATGTTCCGCTCGTGCCATGCCGAAAAAATCCTGTGGGGGGGAACAGCCGCTGACTCGTGGACCTGGGCCCGGAGGAATCGTGATGGCTGTGGAACGCGGGCTACGGGCGGCCGCAAGGCCGGCCTGCGTGCCGAGGCTCGGCGGCCTCGTGACGCCGGGCTGCGGGCAACTGGGCGTCGTGCTCTTGGTCGTGGGGACGGCCGGCTGCACGATGTGCCCCGATCTCTTCGACTACGCAGGGCCGGTGCCGAACGGGGCGGTCACGCAGAACGACTTCTGCGCGAGATCCAACGGAATCCTGCCGATCGGTCGTTCGCCCACGCCGTGGCCGACGGTCGTCCACGCCGATCGCGACGAGGCGGAACGTGACGATGCCGGAGAGGGCGAGCCGGCGACGACGGGGCCGGTGGCGGCCGAGCCGGCGGACGCCGACTCGGTGCTCAGGATCGCCGAGGTGCCGGAGTTGCCGAAGCTTCCGAAGCCGAACGTCGCCGACGGGACGCAGGCCCGTGAAGAGCCCGGGGAAGTGGAACTCGAAGAATCGGAAGTCCGCTGAAGGCGGACCGACTCAACCCGACGCTTTCGCGAGCCCCGGTTCCGGAATCCAGCCGTCGGGCAGCACGGCCTCCTTCGGCACGACCGCGATCGCGTCGCGGATCGTGAAGAGGTCGCTGTCCGGCGTGGCCTCCCAGCCGTGGTCGTTCACGACCCTGACCCTGCGGCCGATCCGAACGTTTTTGTCGACGATCGCGTTCTCCACGATCGTTCCCTCTCCGATGCCGAGCGTCGGGATGCCGCGGGACGCGGCGGCGGCGATCTCGTCGGCCGACTCGTAGAAGTCGTTTCCGAGGATCACGGAGTTGCGGATCACGACGTTGCGGCCGATTCGGCACCGCAGGCCGATCACGCTGTTTTCGATGACCGCTCCCTGCTCGACGACACACCCGTCGGAGATGAGGCTCGCCCGAACGCTCGCCCCCTCGATCCGCGACGGTGGAAGGAAGCGGGCCCGCGAGTAGAGCGGGGCTTCCGCGCTCGACAGCTCGAAGGGCGAGGTGGCCGAGGCGAGGTCGAGATTGCACTGGTAGTACGACCGGATCGTCCCGATGTCCTCCCAGTAGCCGTCGAAGAGATGGACGTGCACCCTCTTCGCGCGGATCGCGGTGGGGAACACCTCCCGTCCGAAATCCTGGTAGTCGGTCTTTTCGAGCAGTTCGACGAGGCAGTCGCGGTTGAAGAGGTAGATCCCCATGCTCGCGATGAGGCTGCGGCCCTTGGATTGCACGCCGTGGCGGTCGATCCAGGCGGGGTCGGTGTGGACGTGCTCGAGCTCCTTGGGCGTCTGCGGCTTCTCGAGGAACCCGACGACACGGCCCGAATCGTCCACCCGCATGATGCCGAGGGCCGAGGCCTGTTCGTTCGGCACGGGGATGCCGGCGATCGTGACGTCCGCGGCCGAGGCCTTGTGGGTCGCGAGCATGTCGGCGTAGTTCATCCGGTAGAGCTGGTCGCCGGAAAGGATCAGCACGTGCTTGATGTCGGGCTGGTGCAGGTAGCGGAGGTTCTGTCGAACCGCGTCGGCGGTGCCTTGGTACCAGCCCGAACTGTCGATCGTCTGCTGGGCGGCGAGGATCTCGACGAAGCCGCCGCTGAACGGGTCGAAGGTGTAGGTGCGGCGGATGTGCCGGTGGAGGCTCACGGAGTTGAACTGCGTGAGCACGTAGATCCGCTGCACGCCGCTGTTGATGCAGTTGGAGAGCGGCACGTCGATGATGCGGTATTTGCCGGCGAGCGGAACAGCCGGCTTCGAGCGATCGCGGGTGAGTGGAAAGAGACGCGTTCCCCGGCCGCCGCCGAGCACCAGGGCCAACACACGCTGCACGCTCATGAACCGAACCCTCGCACGATCGCCGGACCAGCCGCCAAACCCCCCTCACTGTACGGGAACGGCCCCGGGCTGCCAATGCGGACCGCGGTCGCCGCAGGGCCGCCGGGCTGATTCCAAGCATTCTCGAACCCCATGCCCTCGCACGACTCCGCGTGGATCGTGGCGAAGGTTCGGCCGTTCATCCCGTCGGCCGTCACTTTTTGACTTTCGCCGCCCCTGAACAACAATCGCCGAACACATCCCGTCGAAATCGTTCGATCCGAGCACCGCCGCGAGGCCCGTTCATGCTGCCCTCCTACTTCAAGGGACAACCCACCGATTACGTCATCCGCTATGCCGGAGGCCGACAGCGAGCCGCGGGGCTCGCGAAGTCGTTCTTCTACTGGCACTACAACACGCAGGTCGTGGCAGTGCCGACCCAGAGCCAGGACGTCTCCTTCGTGTTCCACGAGCTCTCGCAGGATCACCAGCAGGTGACGCTCCAGGGGCAGGCCACGTTTCGGATCGCCGACCCGCAGAAGGCGGCCGTGCTGTTCAACTTCGCGATCGATCCCCGCTCGCATGCTCCGCTGTCCGAGGACCGCGAAAAGGTTGGGAAGAGGGTGGCCAACCTCGTGCAGGTGGCGACGCGGGCCGAAGTTTCGTCGCGGCCGCTGGAACGCGTGCTTGCCGACACCGCGATGCTGGCGGGAGCCGTCACCGACTCGCTCCGCGGCCGGGGTGCCCTCGCTGAGATGGGAGTGGAATTGCTGACGGCGGAGTTTCTCTCGGTGAAGCCCACCCCCGAGGTGGCCAAGGCGCTCGAGGCGGAGCTTCGCGAGGCGCTCCTTCGCCGCGCGGACGTCGCCGTCTACGCGCGGCGTGCGGCGACCGTGGACGAGGAACGGTCGATCCGCGAGAAGGAGCTCGCCTCCGACAAGGCGCTCGAGGAGCAACGGGCCGGAATGATCGAGCTCAGCGGCGCCAACGCGATCCGTGAGGCGGAGACCGCCGCCCGCGCACGGGGGATCGCCGCCGAAGCCGAGGCCGATGCCCAAAGGCGGCAGCTGAAAGCCTGGGAAGGTCTCGATCCGCGGTTCCTCCTCGCCCACGCGATGCGGGCTTTGGCGGCCGACGCCGGCCGCATCGGCTCGATCAACCTGACCACGGAGCTGCTGGCCAGCCTCCTGGAAGACAGGCCGTCTGCGGCCCGAGCCGCCGAAGCCAAAACCGAGTGATCTTCCCGGGTGGAACATGGGCATGGCCGGTGACGGGACGCAGATCACGAAGCTCGTGGTCGTGACGCGGAAGACGAGTCTCGAGGAGCTCATCGAGCGGCACGGCACCCGCGGACAGGCGCGGTTCCTCGCGGAGAACCGCGGCGAGTCGCTCGCCGACGTCGAGGAGGCGCACGAGTCTTACAGGCGGGCAGCCGCGGAGCTCGAGCGGGCGGTGCCCGCGGGGATGAGGGTCCAGTGGATCGACCGGGGCTTTCTCCCCAACTTTCTCTTCGGGGCGGGCGATCTCGTGACCACGCTCGGGCAGGACGGCCTCGTCGTCAACACGGCGAAGTACCTCGCAGGCCAGCCGGTGCTCGCCTTCAATCCCGACCCGAAGCGGATCGACGGCGTTCTTGTGCCGTTCCGGATCGAGACTGCAGCGGAGACGTTCGCCGCGGCGGTCGAGAACAGGCTGCCGCGCCGGGCCGTGACGATGGCGCGGGCCACGCTCGACGACGGCCAGTCGATCGAGGCGGTCAATGACCTTTTCATCGGCGTCCGCTCGCACGCCTCGGCCCGCTACCGGCTCGAGCACAATGGCCGGTCGGAAAGGCAATCGTCGAGCGGCGTGATCATTTCGACGGGGGCAGGCTCCACCGGCTGGTATCGCTCCGTGCTGACCGGTGCGGCCGGGGTGGCGTCGGCTCACGGCGACCTGCAGGCGGTCTCGCTTCGAACCAGTTACCAGTTCGACATGACCGCCCGGGAGCTGCGGTTCAGCGTCCGTGAGCCCTTCACGAGCCAGACCAGCGGAGCCTCGATCGTCTTCGGCAGGATCCGCGGCGGCGAGACGCTCGAGATCGTCTCGCAGATGCCGATCGGAGGAACGGTCTTCAGCGACGGCATGGAGGAGGATTTTCTCGCCTTCGAGTCGGGCATGCGGGCGCGGATCGAGATTTCCGAGCGGGTTCTCAGGCTCTGCTGGCCGGCATCGGACGAGACGTGAGACCGTGAACTTCACCGCACCACGAAGTTCACGAGCCGGCCCGGCACGGCGACGACCTTCGCGATCGTCTTGCCCGCAAGCTGCTCGGCGATCTTCGGGTCGGCCGCCGCCGCCGCCTTCATCGCCTCGACGTCGGCGTTCGCGGGCACGACCACCCGGCCACGGAGCTTGCCCTGGATCTGCACCGGAATCTCGATCGTGTCGTCCTGGAGCCACCGCTCTTCGACCGCTGGCCACGCAGCGAGCGACACCGGCGCCGGCAGCCCCAGGATCTCCCACAGCTCCTCGGCGAGGTGCGGGGCGAACGGCGAGAGGATCGCCACGAACGGCTCGAGGACGGCCCGCGGTCGCCGCTCGAGCGGCGTGAAGACGTTGACGAACTCCATCATCCGCGCGATCGCCGTGTTGAAGGAGAGCGACTGGATGTCGCTCGTTACCTTGTCGATCGTCCGGTGGAGCTCCCGGAGCTGGTCGTCGGAGGGTGGGTCGTCGCAGACCTGCGGGGCGAGCCGCAGGTCGTCGGCCCGCTCGTCCACCACGAGCCGCCAGCAGCGGTCGAGGAACCCGCGCACGCCGCCGACGCCGGCCGTGCTCCAGGGCTTCGTCGCCTCGAGCGGGCCCATGAACATCTCGTAGAGCCGCAGGCTGTCGGCGCCGAAATCGCGGACGACGCTGTCGGGGTTCACGACGTTGCCGCGGCTCTTCGACATCTTGTAGGCCCTGCTCTCGACGCGGATCTTCGGGGCGTCCCGGAGCACGAAGTGCTCGCCCTGTTTCTCCACCTGCTCGGCGGGGATGCGGACCGGAGAGTCGCGGTCGGTCTGGCTGCCCGCCGAGACCCAGCCTCCCCCGTCCCGGCGATAGCCCGTGAACTCCATCTCGCCGAGGATCATCCCCTGGTTCACGAGCCGTCCGAACGGTTCCGGATGCGACACGTGTCCGCGGTCGAAGAGCACCTTGTGCCAGAACCGCGAGTAGAGCAGGTGGAGCACGGCGTGTTCCGCGCCGCCGACGTAGAGATCCACCGGCATCCAGGCCTTCTCGACCTCGGCGTCGACGAACCGACCGGAGTTGTCGGGGTCGAGGAAACGAAGGTAGTACCAGCACGAGCCCGCCCACTGCGGCATCGTGTTCGTCTCCCGACGATACCGCTTTCCGTCCCGTTCGACCTCGAGCCACTCGGGGCCCGACCGTGAGAGGGGCGGGTCGGGGGTATCGCCCGGCTTGAAGTCGCGGAGGTCGGGCAGCGGCACCGGCAGCTCCCGCTCGTCCACGGCCCGGATCGCGCCGGTCGGACGGCCTTCGGCGTCGAGCTCGTGGAGGATGGGGAACGGCTCCCCCCAGAACCGCTGCCGGCTGAAGAGCCAGTCGCGAAGCTTGTAGTTCACCGCCGCCCGGCCGATGCCCGCCGCCTCGAGGTCGGCCGCGACCTTCGCGATGAAGTCGCGGGTGGCAAGGCCCGTATACGGCCCCGAGTTCACGGCCTTCCCTTCGCCGCAGAAAAGCCCTCGCGGCTTCTCGTCGCCATTCGCCGGCTCGACGACCGTGACGACGTCGAGCGAGAAACACCGCGCGAATTCGAAATCGCGGTCGTCGTGGGCGGGCACCGACATGATCGCGCCGGTGCCGTAGCTTGCGAGCACGTAGTCGGCGACCCAGACCGGCACGAGCTTCCCGGTGAGCGGGTGCGTCACGAACGATCCCGTGAAGACGCCCGTCTTCTCGCGGGCGAGATCGGTGCGGTCGAGATCGCTCTTCCTCGCCGCCGCCTCGCAGTAGAGCCGGATCGCATCGGCCTGCGAGGGCGTCGTGAGCGACGGCAGGAGCGGATGCTCCGGCGCGACGACCATGAACGTGACGCCGTAGAGCGTGTCGGGCCTCGTCGTGTAGATCCGGAGCACGTCGGCCGGGGCCGACTTCGGATAGCCGTCCGCGGCCCTCGCCGCCTTCCATCGCTCGAAGGAGCCGCCGCCGGCCGTGAGGATCGGGAAATCGACCTCGGCGCCGGTGCTGCGGCCGATCCAGTCACGCTGGAGCTTCTTGATGCTCGCCGGCCAGTCGAGATGCTCGAGTTCCCGGTCGAGCCGGTCGGCGTAGGCGGTGATGCGGAGCATCCACTGCCGCAGTGGGATCCGCACCACCGGATGGCCCCCGCGTTCGCTCACGCCGCCGATCACCTCCTCGTTGGCGAGCACGGTGCCCAGGGCCGGGCACCAGTTCACCGGGGCCTCCGACTGGTAGGCGAGCCGATGGGCGTCGCGATACTTGGCCGCGGCCGCCTCTCCCGCGGCGGCCACCTCGGGGGGAATCGGCAGCTCGGCGATCGGCCGGCCCTTCTGGAGGTCCACGTCGAACCACGTGTCGAACAGCACCAGGAAAATCCACTGCGTCCACCGCACGTACCCGGGATCGGTGGTCGCGAGCTCGCGGGCCCAGTCGTAGCTGAAGCCGAGCATCTTGAGCTGCCGGCGGAAGGTCGCGATGTTGCGGTCGGTGCTCTCCCGCGGGGGAGTGCCGGTGCGGATCGCATGCTCTTCCGCGGGCAGGCCGAAGGCGTCGAAGCCCATCGGATGCATCACGCTCGCGCCCCGCATCCGCTCGAACCGCGAGACGATGTCGGTGGCGGTGTAGCCCTCGGGATGGCCGACGTGGAGCCCGTCGCCGCTCGGGTAGGGGAACATGTCGAGTGCGTAGACCTTCCGTCCCCGGGGCAGTCGCGGGCTGGCGAACGAGCGGTGGGCCTCCCACCAGGCCTGCCATTTCGGTTCGATCCTCGAGGGCTGGTAGCGGGGCATGGAGGTCTTTCGGCGTGCGGCGGGGGTGGTGGTGGGGGCGAGCGGCGATTCTAATGTCGGCCGACCGCCCCGTGGAATCGCATGCACGATGGATCGATCCGCCGAAGGCATGGTGCTGCAACGAAGGCTCCTCCGGGCCCTGCGCGGCGCCGCGACCCGACTCAAGGCCGCCGACACGCTCGGCACCCGTCTCACCGGCCGCGAGCTGCTCATCCGGATCCTGGCGGCGAGGCGGGTGCTCGCCCGCGAGCTCGCTCCCGACGAGAAGATGGTCGGCGTCATGCTGCCCTCGAGCGTGGGCGGGCTGATCGTCAACGCGGCGCTCTCGCTGCTCGGCCGGGTCGCCGTGAACCTCAACTACACGACGAGCCAGTCGATCCTGGACGTCTCGATTCGCCTGGCGGGCCTGCGGCACGTGATCTCCTCGCCCGTGTTTCTCTCGCGGGTGCATCTCGATCTCGGCGAGCGGCTGCTCGACGCGGCCGCCCTCAAGGAGCGTCTCACACTTTCCGACAAGCTCCTCGCCGCATTCCACGCGACCGTCACGCCGCTCGGCCTGCTCGACCGGCTGCTCTCGCTCGACCGCATCCGGCCCGACGACGTGCTGACCGTGATCTTCACCTCCGGCTCCACGGGCGACCCGAAGGGGGTGGTGCTCACCGAGGAAAACGTCGCCTCGAACGTGCGGGCGATCGACGACCTGCTCCACATCTCCCCCGCCGACGTCGCGGTGGGCGTGCTGCCGTTCTTCCACTCCTACGGCTACACGACCACGCTCTGGACGCCGCTGGCGCTCGAGCCGGCGTGCGTCTACCACACCAATCCGCTCGACGCACACGCCGTCGGCAAGCTCGCGAGGGAACACCACGCCACGATCCTGATGGCGACGCCCACGTTCCTCCGCACCTACATCCGCCGGACGCCCGCCGAGGACTTCGCGTCGCTCGAGGTCGTCTTCGGCGCGGCCGAGAAGCTCTCGAAGGATGTCTGCGACGCCTTTGAGCAGAAGTTCGGCGTGCGTCCGAGCGAGGCGTATGGAGCCACGGAGCTGTCGCCGCTCGTGGCGGCGAACGTGCCCCCGTCGCGACACGTTCCAGGAAGGCCGGTCGATTCGAAAGAGGGCTCCGTGGGGAAGCCGATCCTCGGCTGCCGCGCGAAGGTGACCGACCGCGACGGCGAGCGGGAGCTTCGGCAGGGAGAGGAGGGGCTGCTCTGGATCACGGGGCCGAACGTGATGCAGGGCTACCTGTCGCGGCCCGACCTCACGGGCCGTGTCGTGAAGGACGGCTGGTATTGCACGGGCGACATCGCCCGCATCGACGCCGACGGGTTCATCACGCTGACGGGCCGGCAGAGCCGGTTCTCGAAGATCGGCG
>DHLZ01000020.1:442-9377 GCA_002405515.1 Planctomycetaceae bacterium UBA4655 | reverse complement strand
GCGGTGGCGTGCAGACGGGCTCGTGACCGGGCATCCACTCGCGGGGCCTCGTCAACGCCCCTCTCGGCTCGCGCCGCAGCTTTCGCATGGGGCAACTGTTCACCTGCAGGGGAAGCTCGCGCCTCGGGCTTCCGGGACTTTCCAGCAATCGCCTGCAGGGAAACTTGCGCCTCGGGCTTCCGGTTCCGCTCACGCGCCGCGGGCGCCGGCGAGCCATTCGTCGGCCCACGTGCGGACGCCGTCGACGCCCTTGCGGTGGCAGAAGTCGCCGAGGGTCTCCTTCGACTGCCGCTCCGCCTTGTAGCAGGCGAGCACGGCCGTGATCTCGCGGCATAGATCCTCGAACGGCACGACGTCCTTGTAGTGCTCGTTGAGCCGGTCGCCGAGCAGCCTGCCGCCCAGGAACATCGTGTACTTCCCCGCCGTGCGGCCGACGATCCCGATGTCGCAGTTGTAGGGGCGGGCGCAGGCGTTCGGGCAGCCGGTCATCCGGAGCGTGAAGGCGTCGTTGGCGAGCCCCAGCTTCGCCACCTCCGGCTCGAGCGAATCGATGAGGCCGGGGAGCACCCGCTCGCTCTCGGCCACCGCGAGGCCACAGGTGGGCAGGGCCACGCAGGCCATGCTCCAGCGGCGGAGGGTCGAGATCTCCTCCGAAGTCTTCACGCCGTGGGCATGGAGGATCTCCGCGATCCGATCGCGGTCGCTCGCCGCGAGGTCGGTGAACAACAGGCTCTGATGGGCGGTAATCCGCACGCCCGGCTTGATGTCCCGCAGGATCCGCCGCAGGGCGGTCTTGAGCCGGAAGCCGCCCGCCTGCCCGGAATCAACACTATCGTGGACGCGGCCGTTCTCCACGTTGAAGCCGTAGAAGAACTTTCCGTCACCCTGCTCGTGCCAGCCGATGTGGTCGTCGAAGCCGTGGACGTCGGCGGGATGGCAGGGAGCGAGCGGCTTGCCGAAGTATTCCTCGACCTTCTTCCGGAAGTTCTCCAGGCCCATGGTATGGATCGTGTACTTGAGCCGGGCCGTCTTGCGGTCGGTGCGGTTGCCGAAATCCCGCTGCACCTTCACGATCGCCTCGGCGATCCCGAGCACGTCCTCCGGCGGCACGAAGCCGAGCCGCTTCGCGAGCGCGGGGAAGGTCTTGGCGGCGCTCGGCGTCACGCCCATGCCGCCGCCGGCGAGCACGTTGTAGCCGAGGATTTTTCCGTGCTCGTGGACGACGATGAAGCCGAGGTCGTTGGCGTAGACGTCGGTGCAGTTGTCCTCCGGCAACGCGAAGGCCGTCTTGAACTTCCGCGGCAGGTAGGTCGGGCCGTAGATCGGCTCCACCACCGCCTCCTTCGCATTGCCTCCCGCGAGCGTCTTCTCGCCGGTCTCGGGGTCGGTGAGCCAGATCTCGTAGTAGGCCCGCGTCCGCGGGGCGAGGTGCTTGGCGAGCTCGTCGAGCTTGGCCTGCATCTCGTCGCGGACGGAATTGCCGTGGATCGGCGCGGGGCAGCACATGATGTTCCGCTCGACGTCGCCGCAGGCGGCGAGCGTGGTGAGCTGGTTGGCGTGCACCCGCTGCATGAACGATTTCAGGTCTCCCTTCACGACGCCGTGGTGCTGGATCGACTGCCGGGTCGTGAGACGGATCGTGCCGTTGCCCAGCTCGTCCCCCATGTCGATCGCGGCCAGGAGCTGCTCGGCCGTGAGCTTGCCGCCGGGCACGCAGGTGCGGATCATGAACGAGATCTGCCGCTCGCTCTTCTTCCCCTCGACCGCCTTGCGGGCCTCGCGGTCGTCCTGCTGGTAGGTACCGTGGTTCTTGAGGAGCTGGATCGAGCCCTTGCCGAAGCCGGCGGCGCCGTCCACGAGCTCCTTGGCGATGTCGCCCCGGAGGTAGTTGCTGGCGGTCTTCGCGACCTCGACGGCGGTCGGCTTGGCGGTGGATGCGGGGGTTTCGTCGGACATGGGTTCGGTGATTTCCTGCGGCTCGTTGGAGGACGCCCATAGGATAGGCGATCCGCCGCGCGAGAGCGACACGGGATCGTGCCCTCCACGAAGGCCCGAGGCTGTCGAAATCCGGCGAGAAATCGCCGCCTCAGCCGCCGGAAGGCGGGAGGGCATTCACGGCCACGATCAAGGCCTCGTTGAGAGCCCGATAGAGTTCCTGCGACGACCGCTGATAGATCTCGTGATCGGCTCCCTCGAAGCCCACGTCGTTCCACGAGCCCATGCCGCCGAAGACCCACGACCAATGCACGGCTGCGAGCAGCTGCCGCGCCTCGGCTGGCAGGATCGATTCCGGCGCGAAGTCATAGCCGACCTTCTCCATCGGTGTTCCTTCGAGCGCCGCTCGACCGTTGTCGAAGACCTTGGCGAACCAGTCCATGCCATGCCTGCGGGCGAGGTCGCCGCATTCCACGAGGCTGGCGGTGAAGCGGCGAACGAGATCGGCCGCGTCGATGGGCGGCAGCTGCGTCATCGGCTGATCCGTCTCGACCCGGGCATAGGTGACCCGCCAGATCTTCTGGTCGGGGCGGTGCTGATCGCCGATTTCCCAGCGGGCATCCCAGATGTCGCCCCCCTTCGGCGTGATCGCCTCGTTGAACCACCGGGGATGGCGATCGCCCGGGAGGATGCCGCAGGCGAGCCGCAGCCGCGAAACGCCGTCGCGAGCAAGCCTTTCGAACCAGGCGACGGGATCCGAGGCGTACGGCGCAACGGTCGTGTCGGCTTCACGGCCGCCACGGTCCACGAATCGGACGAATTCGCAGTAGGAAAACGAGCTGTTCGACGGATAGAACGCCGTCCAGTCCACGCCGGGAACGCCGCGGAGGTGGGCGTTGCCATACGTCGTGAGCACGATCTGTTGGACGAGGCTGGTTTGCATGCCGGGTGCCGCCGAGAAAATAGGATAACAAATGGTGCCAGCCACCAAATCTGGGCAGTCTGGGAAAGCTGATTCTCGGTCTTCTCCATATTTGGTGGCTGGCACCATTTGTTCAGACAAAATTCCCGGCTCGGCGGCTCCTTGGATCTGGTCAACGGTCGCTGGCAACAAACGGTCGTTGGCAAAAACTGGCGGAGTCAGACGGTGCCCACGCCGCTCACACAATCTCTGGCGGCCGGAGACCGGGAGGCGTTCGCCGCCCTCTACGACCGGCTCGGAGTCCGCCTCTACCGCACGGCCCTAACCATGCTCGCCTCCACCGCCGAAGCCGAGGACGTCGTCCACGACCTGTTCGTGGATCTCGCCCGCAACCGTCAGAAGCTCGCTCGTGTCACCGATCTCGACGGCTACGTCTTCACGATGCTCCGCCACGCGGTCGGCCGGCGGCACCGGCGGGCGTCGCTCGCGAGGCGATCGATCGACCGGCTCGGCCAGGAGCGGCTCGACGCCGGAGGCTTCACCACCGCGCCGGTCGAGATCGAGGATGAGGCCCTCGCTGCGGCGGTCGCGGCGCTGCCGATCGCGCAGCGGGAGGTGATCGCCCTCAAGATCGACGGCGGCCTCACGTTCGCCGAGATCGCCGCCGTGATCGGCATCTCGGCCAACACGGCCGCCAGCCGCTACCGCTACGCATTGGAAAAGCTCCGCGGCGCCCTCGCGAAGGAGATCCGCCGATGATCGATCGGCCCATGCACTCCGATCCGAACCCGCATCTCCGCCCCCACCTCGCCGCGGTCGAGCGTCGGCTCGCGCGGCGCACCCCCGCCGACCCGCCCGCCACCCTTCGAAGCCGCATCCTCGAAATGGTGCCAGCCACCAAATCTGGGCAGCCTGCGCACGCTGATTCCCTATCTTCTCCATATTTGGTGGCTGGCACCATTTTGATTTTGGCGTTGTCGGTGTTGCTGCTGCCGCTCGTGACGATGGCCGTTGCCGCGCCGCGACTCGACAGGTCGCCGCCGCGGATGCTCTCGTTCGTCGAGCGGGCGAGGCTCGCCGGGATCACGATCGATTCGACGCCGGCACCGGCCCGGGACCCGGGCCCACTCAAGCCACTGACAGACCGCAGACCGAGGGAGTTCGGCGCTCGCGCCCTTCTTGAACGCACGCTTCTCCAAGGAGATCTCTGATGGGCTACTTCATGTTCTTTCTCGCGGCCGTCGCCGCCTGCCTGCTCTGGACGGCCGCGTGCGTCGCGGCTGCGGCCCGCACCGAGCGGGCCTGGCTGCGGCGGCTGCTCGCGGCGGTGGGGATATTCCTGCCGCTGATCCTGCTCATGCCGTGGGTCGGCCTGACGGGATCCCTGGCCGTGTCGGGAACCATGCCGACGAACAACTGGTTCGCGCCGACGCTCACCGCCTTCCTCTCGACGTTGATCGGCGGCGTCTGGATCGCGGCCGCGGGCCTGTCCGCCGGGCGGTTCACGGGAGACCGCGTCGCAGCCCGCTGGCCTGTGGTCGGCCTCGCCGGGCTCTTCGTCGCGGCGAAGCTCGTGACGGCGGGCATTCTGCTCATCCTCGAAAACGCCGTCGCCGCACAGGCTCCTTACCTCCGGATCGCGGCGGCCCAGCTCATGCAGGCGAACCTGCCGCCGATGGTTTCCGATGCCGACAACGCCGCGACGCTCTACACGACCGCGGTCGCCGCGATCGAAGCCGATCCGGCACTTAAGCTCGAAGACGGCCCGCTCACGTCCACGACCGTCGACCCATCCTCTAAAGCGGCGGCGGAACTGCTCGCCCGGCAGGCGAACACGATCGACGTGCTTCGGCGTGCGGCCGACCGCGAAGGCTGCCGATTCACGCGAGACTGGACGCGGCCCGGGTTCGACATGCCCTTGCCGGAGATGAGCTCCATCCGGGTTGCCGCCCGGCTCATGGCCCTTTCCTCCAGGCGACTCGCGGCGGCCGGGGAGATGGAGGCCGCCCTCCGCGACGTCGCCACGATCCACCGCATGGCAAGGCACGTCGGCAGCGAGCCGATCTTGGTCTCGGTGCTCGTCGGGGCCGCCACGGACCAGATCGCAGAAGAGACACTCTGCACGATCCTGCCCAGCCTCGAGAAGGCGGATCTACCGCTGCTCGACCGACCCGGACTTCGCAACCTGCTCGACGAGTTTCCGTCGCTACGGGCTGCCGCCTTCGGTGAAGAGGCCTTCGCGCTCTCCACGTTCGCCGACATGGCGGCGGATTCGACCACCTTGGCGTCGTTGTTCCCGCCATCCGGACTCTTCTACCGAAGCTTCCTGCTGCCCGCGGAGATCTCGGCCTATCGGGAGATCCTGCACCGCTACCAGGATCTCGCTGCGAAGAACGATACCTACGCCGAGACCAGGGACGAGGCTGCCGCGATCGATGCGTCCTCGCTTTTGGAAACCGGCTTGCTTGGCCGATTGATCGCGCCGGCGATTTCGGAGGTGTTCAAGAGCCAGTTCAAGGCGAAGGCCCGGAAACTCGCCTTGGCCGCGGTCGTGGAGGCGACCCGCAAGCGGCTCGAAACAGGCCTGCTGCCCGAGGTGCCGCCCCCCATGCCCCGCGATCCGTTCACCGAGGACGATCATTCCGAAGAAGCGAAGCCGCTCGTGTGGAAACAGGCCGACGGTCGGCTCACGGTCTATTCCGTGGGCCCCGACGGCGAGGACGACGGCGGCCCGCCCGCTCCGGGCGTCGAAAAGCCCGAGGGCAACGACGACGTCGGCCTCTCGATCGCGCTTTGACTCGCGATCAGCCGTCGAATTCCGGCCCGGCCAGCTCGGGAACGCCCGCCTCGAATGATGCGGCCGTGACGAACACGGCCTCGGCGGCCGTCGGATGGGCGGCGTGAAACTCGTCCACCGCCCGCTGCGCCCGTTCCGTGGTCTCGTCCCAGCTCACCTGCACCGGGATCGGCCCGCGCGGCCCCTCGACGACGAAATCGACCTCGCCCCGCCACCGCCAGTAGGAGACGCGGCCGAACCGCCGCCGCAAGAGGAGAAACGTCGCACACTCGAGCTGCTTGCCCCGGTCGCGGCCCGTCGCCGTCACGGCCACGCGTCGCAGGCCCGTATCGACCGGATAGAACTTCCGGTTCCGCGCGAGCCGCTTGCGGGACGACCAGGCGAAGAAGGGACAGGCCATCGCAAGGTACGCGCTCTCGGCAGCCTCCAGGTAGAGGCCGGCAGTATCGACGGAGATGCCGAGAGCGGCGGCGGCCCGTCGAACGCTCGTCTCGGCGCCGGCCGATTCGTAGAGCATCTGCACGAGCTGCCGCAGCGGCAGGCTCGAACGCGCCGCCACTCGATCGCGCATGTCGCGTTCGACGATGTCCTGAAAATATCCCCGCAGGAGCATGTCGCGATCGGGCGACTTCACGACCGCGGGAAAGCCTCCGCAGTCGAGGTAGTCGCCGAGCTTCGCAGCCGGCCTGGCGAGGCGGAATTCTGCAAGGTCGAACGGGAAGACCTCCACCGTGTGATGACGGCCGGTGAGCGATGACCCAAGCTCTCCCGACAAAAGTTGTGCGTTGGAACCGGTGACGACGAACCGCCTGCCGCGAGGCCGGTCCAGCTGCGACCGCAGCCACCGCTGCCATCCATCCACCCACTGGATCTCGTCGAGCATGTAGGTGCAGCCGGGGCCGCGGTCGGCCTCGAACGCCTCGACCATCATGTCGAGCGTGGCGTGATCAAGCGCGCTTGCCAGCCGGGGATCCTCGAAGTTGACGAAGAGACACCGCGTGCGATCGAGCCGGTAGCGGTCGATCAACTGCCGCAGGAGCGTCGATTTCCCCGACCGTCGAACCCCCTGCACGACGAGGGCGAGATCCGGCCGGAACTCGATCGGCAGCCGCACCGACCGCGGCACGGACCGCCCGGGCGGGGCATCCCAGTGGCTCCAATCGGCGGCGACGCGTAAAAACGCGGCGGAATCCATTCCGTCGAGTTTACTCGACAGTTTTGCTGTGTCCAGTTTGCTCGACAGAGTTGATTCAGTTGAGTTTACTCGACGGTTTTGATTGGTTCGGGTTTGCCGTCGCGGCGCGGCCGGCATGCACACCGCATGGACGATCGCCGACGACACCCAGTCCACGGGCACGAAGTTCTTGCCGGCGGCGGGATCGACGCCGAGCATCGCGAGAAAAGCCGGTCCGCTCGTCGAGCCAATGAGCACCCGCGTCAGCAGCCGCGACGCGAGAAAATCACCATCGCAGTGGGCTTGAGTGGTGTTTCGGGGAACCGCCTCAGGACGCCGAGGCCGCTCTCCCCGAGGCTCCCGAGCCGCTCATCAGCCCGAAAACCGTTGCGGAAGTGCCATTGGCCGGACTATCCCTTGAAACCAGCCATTTCCCGTGCGGTGAATGGGGGATGTATTCACCGCAAAAAGTGCGGTGAATAGAATGTTCATCCACGAAAAGAATGGGTGGCCAGACTTCACCTGGGATGCCGGAGCGGTCTCCCCAGGCCTCGTTCGAGCGCGGCACAAACAGGGACTCCTCCTCGGCCGCATGCAGCAGCTGAGATTCGCGGTTCGGGCCGACGCCTCGGTCGAAGTGCTCACGAGCGACGTCGTCCGCAGTTCGGCCATCGAGGGGGAGCGGCTCGACCAGGCGGACGTTCGCTCCTCGATCGCCCGTCGTCTCGGCCGGCCCCACGCGAACGCCCGTCGGGCGAATCGCGATGTGGAGGGAATCGTCGAGGTATTGCTCGACGCCACGAGAAATGCCATGGAGCCCGTGACCGAGCAACGGTTGTGCGGCTGGCACGCGGCGATTTTTCCGGTCGGCTACAGCGGCACGCGGCCAATCGCCGTCGGCGCGTGGCGGCCCGTCGAGGCCGACCCGATGCAGATCGTTTCGGGGACGATTGGCCGGGAGCGGATTCACTTCGAGGCGCCCTCCGCACGGCGGGTTCCCGAGGAGATGGCGAGATTCATCGAGTGGTGCGACGCCGATGACGGCGTTGATCCGGTGCTCCGGGCCGCGATCGCGCACTTCTGGTTCGTCACGATTCATCCGTTCGAGGACGGAAACGGCAGGCTGGCCCGCGGGCTGGCCGATCTGTTCTTGACCCGCGGAGACGGCTGCCCTGATCGCTTTTACAGCATGTCGACCAGCATCGAAGCGGAGCGAAAAGACTACTACAAAACGCTCGAACGCACGCAGCGAGGTGATGTCGACATAACGCCCTGGATGACCTGGTTTGTCGGCTGCCTCGAGCGGGCGGTGGACCATTCCGATTCGCTCAAGGCCGGCGTGCTTCGCAAGGCGACCATATGGCGGCGGATCCACGAGGGGCCGCCGGTGCACGAGCGGCAGCAACGGGTGATCAACAGGCTGCTCGATGGCTTCGAGGGTTTCCTGACAACGTCGAAGTATGCGAAGATTGCCAAGTGTTCGACGGATACCGCCCTCCGCGACATCGGCGACCTCGTCGATCGTGGGCTGCTCGTCAGAAACGCTGCCGGCGGCCGGAGCACGAGCTACCGCCTGGCGGCCGGACTCGGAGAGACTCCGCGCCGACGCCGGAAAAACGCCACTCCAGGGGGGGAAGGCAGGCGTTCCGGCTGACGCCTGGTGCGGACCAGAAGACGGGGCTCGCAGCTCCCGAGCCGCTTACTACCGGGAGCATGAAGTAGTTGACATTATTCTGCGGGCAACTCGGCCTGCTGACTTTCACGGAAGCCCGAGGCGCGAGCCGAGAGGAGAGTTGACGATGTTCAGAAAGGCGGCGTNNGATACCGCCCTCCGCGACATCGGCGACCTCGTCGATCGTGGGCTGCTCGTCAGAAACGCTGCCGGCGGCCGGAGCACGAGCTACCGCCTGGCGTGAACCCTATGCCTCGCTACCCGTCGAGTGCCCGCGCGGGATTGACGACCGTCACGCGATCGACATCCACAGCCTCTGCCCCCAGCCCGACCCGAGGAATCCACGACAACGCCTGGCGGCCGGACTCGGAGAGACTCCTCGCCGACGACGTCGACCGACACGGGACGCGGGTTCGTGAGGTGGTAGGTGCGGCC
>DHLZ01000020.1:0-369 GCA_002405515.1 Planctomycetaceae bacterium UBA4655 | reverse complement strand
GCTCTTTGCGCGACCCTGACGCCCCTCTCGGCTTGCGCCTCGGGCTTCCGGAAATTTCAACGCAACGCCTGCAGGGGAAGACAGCGCCTCGGGCTTCCGGAAATTTCAACGCAAACGCCTGCAGGGAAACTTGCGCCTCGGGCTTCCGGGCATTTTCAGAAAACGCCTGCAGGGCAACTTGCGCCTCGGGCTTCCGTGACGGCGGGGTTGTGCAGCGCGGGCGCACCAGCACATGGATGCTGAACGCCCCGGAGGGGCGCGGTCGGGGGGGTAGGGAACGTTGAGGAGCATCAGGCGTATCCTCGCCGTAGCGACGATGCGTCTGCCCCCCGGGCGGCAATGCGGTGTCGTGCAGGCGGGCTCGTGCCC
>DHLZ01000070.1:3551-23261 GCA_002405515.1 Planctomycetaceae bacterium UBA4655 | reverse complement strand
TTGCCGTCGTACGGAGACAGGAGATGCCCTCGACCGTCCGACTGAATGGCCTCGTCGATCAGGTCGCCGAGCTTGTCGCCGACGAGCCTCGCGATGGCCTCGTTCGAGGACTCGCATCTCTCCTGAACGATGCTCAGGATGTCCTCTCCGACACCATCGGGAACGAACCTCGCAAGGAAGCTCGTCTTGAATGCCCAGAGAGTCTCTCGGATGTACACCCTCGCGGCCTCGTCGGCCTGCTTGTCGGTGCCTACGGCGTACTCGCGACCACCGTCGGCCTCATAGACGTCCAGACCGTAGTACTTGTGCGTAGACTTGCTCATGTCAGTTGACCTCCGCGATACGCTTTCGGGCCAGCTTCGTGGCGACGGACACTCCGTGCCATGCGAACCATGATTCCACGAACACCTCGATGACCTCGTCATCTCCTCCGACTTTCGCGACCTTCGCTGCGTTTTCTGCGACGACCTTTGCGATGTCCTCGTCCGAGAGTGCGAGCCTCTCGACGAGCGTGTCGTTGGCCGCCACAACCTGCTGTTCCGACCAGCCGAAGGCGAACAGGGCTCGGTGAGCCGTTGCGAACGCCAGCGTCTGGTATCTCCGCACGTCAGCCTCGATCGATATCGAGGTTGTGGTGTCGGTGTTGGTTCTCTTGATCCTCATGGGTCCCTCCGGTGTGGTGATGTCCGTACTATTCCTGCTTGCAGAGTCTCGCGCGGGTCGGCTTCTTGCCGAACGCGAAAGACGGGTCTCGATCACTGCGACTGAGAGTGGCTTCGAGCGTGACCTTCCGCCCCACGAGTTCCTGAACGTCTGGCACCGACTCTTGCAGGTTCTTGGGGACCGTCAGCCATGCCTTCCAGCCCTCCTCGGACTGGATCGTGGCCTTCCAGCTTCCCGGAATCTGCCGATATCCGCTCTCCTTGAACTTCACCGACAGCACCGTGCCACGGAATTCGACACGGCCCACCGGCGCTGGAGGCAGGGGCGTCTGTGCCGCTGAGAGAAATCTCCCGGCGGCAGCGATCTGTCTCTCCGTGAGACTGCCCCTCTTCTCAAGCTGCGACCGAAGCGAACGCAGGAACTCGTTCCGCTCTACGATCGCCGCGTTCTCCCGCAACTGACTGATAACATCTTCGTTGCTTTCGTTGCTCATCGCGTCCTCTCCGTTTCTTTGTGTGTCGTTCTCAACCGATGCTGAACTATATACGACGTCGTCGATGGTGTCAAGCACCGCGATCCGGATTGTGTGTCATCAGGAAAAAATCAACGCTCGGACGGCGGCGTGTCCCGCTTGAATCCGCTCGGCGGAACTCCCATGTAACGCTGCTCTTCGAGACGCCTCGCCATCTCTTTCTTGTAGGCGACGACGTCTGGCCAGTGGAACGCGACCGGGTGATGCGACAATGGCCCCATCTTGTAGCTCGGAAGCCTGCCTTGCAGTGCGATTGTCCGTACGCTGCCAGAACTCATCCCGAGATACCTCGCCACCTCGTGAGTGAGGATGGCCTGAACTCCAGTCGGCGCCATGAACAAGCCTGCCGTGTCTTTGTCTTTCTTCTTCTTTGTTGCTGCTGGCATGAAACTCTCGCGGGTGTCGCCGAGACACTGTTTCTGCACCGTCACCGGAGGCTCGGCAGGTCTGCCGATGACGCGACGTACCAACAATCATCACCGATGTCGCGTAGTCAGGCAATCTCATTTTGCGTGACCTCCCATGCGATGCCCGCGAACTGTCTGCGGGTCTCCTTGAAGTCCTCGGACTCTGGGTCACCGTGAACCAGCACGAGTCTTCGGTTGTCGTGATCGATCTCGAACACCAGACCGGACCGTGGTATTCCCCATCGCCCTCCGTGGCGGATGGAGAACACAAGGCTCCTGCACCAGTCTTGATAGAGACTTGAGTCTTGGCTCATTGCGACACCTCCCGGATCACTTCATTGATCCGACGTGTCGTGAGTCCGTACTTCGCGGCCAGTTCCGCCCTCGTGGCGCCGTCTTCGTAGGCGACCGCGATCTCCAGCTTGCGGGAGTCGTTGAGTCGAGACCAGCAATTCTTCTGCTGCTCCACCGGGGCCGGAACCGGATCAGGCTCAGTCTCCTTCTTCGCTGCCAACGCAGCCCTCGCCGTTCGCACGAACGTGGCAGGAGACTCCGTGGCGAGCTTGTGGGCCTCGTGGAGCCTGCCGAGCTTCTTCTTCCTCGCATTGGCGACCCCTTCCTGCCACCGGAGAATCGTGGCGTAGTGGACACCGACGGCGGCAGCGAGAGATGACCTGCTGCATCCTGTCCGCTCGATGATCTCCGTCACGAGTTTCGCCGCTCCGTTCTGCTGCGGAACAACCTCTCGAACAGGCCGAAGCTGAGAGAGGGAACTGGGCGTGAGGACCCGAAACCCATCCTTCTCTAGCTTGGCGATCTCCTTCGACACGCCCTGCCCGTCATGGTCAAGGCAGTCGAACGTGAACTCCTTGATTACTGTCACCGTGATTGCGCTGCTCATTGCAGATTCCTTTCTCTGAGTTGTGAAAAAACACTAACGACTCACGATGTCGAGGCTTTCCGGTTCGCGCCCCTCGACCTGATACCACACCGACGCCGCCGAGAACCCATCTCCCCAGTTCCGAACGAGCCTCTCGACGAGGCTGCGGTTGGTTGCTTCGTGGGCCTGGAGAAACAGGAACTCGTGATCTCCTCGGTTGCTGCGAAGTTCGATTGTGCAGGCCTCCGAGACCAACACTTCTCTGTCCCTGAGTCGCTCGGCAAGACTCATGCTTCAGCCCTCCAGTTCTAGGTCTTGGGAATTAATGCCAACACTGAACACATCCTCGATTTTCTTGATCACCGACTTCAGGTCTGCGAGTTGCGGACTCTCCGGAGGAGGGCCGCCCGTGCAGCACACCGTCGCGAAGATGAGACACGCCAGGACATCTGCGTCCCCTCTGGTGAAGAACGCTGGAGTCAGGGGCCTGACGTCCTGCGAGTCTTCGCCTCTTCGTAGTGCGACAGCCGACACAGACTCTTCCGAGATCGAGACCTCTCCGAACCCGAACGCCCTGCATAGCCGACGCAGGACCTTCGCGGCCCGGACGATCGACTGAACTCCGAACTCCTCAGCCACGCCGAAGCTCGACGACAGACAGATTGCCGTGGCAAGAATCCACGCCTCGCCTCTCGTCAGAAACAGCGGCTCTCTTGTTGCTTTCATGCTCAAGCCCTCACTGGCCAGTGGTATTCCAGATCATTCGGCTCGGCCCATCCGAACCGACCGTAATGATCAGAGTTCTTGCGGAGCAGGTTGCTCCGGTGAGACGAGTGGACAGACTGATCGCCCAGCCACGACGGCTCCGAGTCGTCGGCGTTGATGGCGTGGAGATGATCGCGAGCGTCCCAGAACTCCCAGAACAAGTTGTCCTTGAACCCTCGCCGCCTCCACTCGCAGCAGACTTCCATCGCGTAGCTGACGAGAGCGATCTCGTGTCCTCGCCACATCTTCACCGCCGGGTGGTTCCGCCAAGACGAATTTGGATTCGGCGGGTTGTCGCCGACCGGAACTCCGAGAGCCAGCAGGATTTGCTTCGCCTCGACACGCTGCTTCCCGAGACGTTTGTCGTCGAGATAGACGGCCGACTCCGCGAAACTGCGACTAGGCAAGAATGTCTGCATGGACAACCTCCTCTCCTTGGCCGTTACCGTGTCCAGACAAATCGCAGACAGCAGAGTAAGCTGCCGCGAAGTCGTCAAGGCCTCCCACAAGGCTCTCGATCTTCGATGCCCACAGCTTGCAGATCGGGTGCCGACGAACGCTGCCGGTGTCACACGGCAGGCCAGAGGCTTGCAGTGCGTCACGCAGGTCACGGACAGCCGTTGCGAAACTGCTCGACACTCCCAGCAGGTTGCAGGCGTCCTGCACTTGCAGGGCCTCCGTTGCGAGTTGTGAAAGAGTCTTGCCGAGTGCCATTGCTGATTTCTCCTTGTGATGAAAACCGAACTGCGGAACTGTATGCGATGTCGAAGAGATAGTCAAGCGTCTCCGTAGGCCGATGGAATTTTCTTGCCCGTGTGTGCGTCAGTCAGGTTGGCGTCCTCCCAGTTGACGTCGGTTGCGATCACTCTCCAGCCGCTGCCGTTGCCGTGCTTCACGGCGTCGGCAACGAGACGGAACTCCTCTCTCACCGTTGCGAACGAGAGAGCCGCTCCGTCGCTCGTGAGGAAGTACATCTGGTATCCACCCGGCCACGCGAACTCACCGTACCGCAGGGCCGCCTTGAGATCGGCGACCGTCTTGATGTCTCGGTGTGGCTGTCTGTAGTTGAGACGCAGAGGAATTCTCTCGTCATCTCGGTACAGGCATCCGTCGATCTCGCTGGCGGTGAACGTGTGGGAAGTCTTGGTCATGGTCATGTCTCCTTGTGTTTCTGTGCTACTCCAGCCAGACAAACGTTGTCTGCGGTCGCGGCTCGGCGCCGATCTGCCGAAGCTGCCCGAGACTCGCGAAGACGACGTGCTGCCGAACGAAGTCAGCGGTGAGCGTCGTCTCCGTCGTGTTGCCGTCCTCGTCGCACTGGCCGACGATCAGGCCAGACCCTGCGAACGTCCAGTTGTTCCGGAACACGATGAACGGCGAATCGTCGTCCGTTGCGGTGAGCAGCCCCTCATCGTCCACGAACAGGTCGTTCAGCGAGTCTCCCTTGCCGGTGTCAAGGTGAGGCAGGCTCACGACATCGACGAGATTGCACCGCAGGTATCCGTAGAGCGTGTGCAGCTTGCCGTCGTACTCGACTTCGCGAACCGTCTTCTCCACTGCGTCGATCAGAATGGCCTTCATGGGTGGTCTCCTTGGGGTTGGGGTATGGTGTCCAGACTTCAAGACTTCGATACATCAACCACTCCGCGACCGATCTCTTCGCCAGAGTAGTTCTCGACGACGTACGAGACGGTCGTGCTGCTGTTGCCGAGCGACCAGTACCTCGCTGCCTTCGGGGCAGCTTCCAGAATCCGCTGCCGCGAGTTGTCGCGGAGGACAGAGAGTTCATGAAGGCCGCAAGCCTGAGTGCTGCCGCTCTTGAAGCGGATGTAGTAGGTCGTTCGCGACTGGGCGGGGGTTCTGATCTTCATTGGGGGATGCTCCCGTGCTTGTGGGTGTTGATGGTGTCCAGATTGCAATCCAATCAGCCGATACTGAACCGAACCGGAACAGGGGCATTAATCGGAGCCGCGAGGCAGATTCCAAGCCCCGGAATCGTTTCATACCCATGCTCCGCGCACCGCTTGGCGACCCGCACTGCCGTGGCCTTGAAGGCGTGGTCGCCGTAGCATCCGGTCGAGCGGCCGTTGATCTCTGTCTCAATCAGCCAGCACCCCTTGATCTCTTCGTGCTTCCAGATGGCGTACCGAACGCTTGCGGGCTTGCCGTCGAGTGTCGTTGTGCCCGTGATCTCGTAACGGCCGGGGCCGATTCGCTTTGTGTTCATGTCTCGATGCTCCTGTGTGTGGTGTCTTGTTTCGACTGTGAAGTATAGGCGATGTCGCGTACAGAGTCAAGCGGCTACTCGCCGCTATGACACAGTTCCGGAATCTCGATCCCGGCCAGCTTGCAAATCTCGGCGACGTGCTTCCGGAGTTCGCTGGCTTTGAAGTCGCCGGGGCGGCAGGCCTCCGGAGTCTTGATCACGCCGTCCTCGACCCGAACCGGCGCAGGGCAGGTGCAGCTTGGGTCGTGGCCGTTTTGCTCGTAGATCGAGAACCCGAACCGCCGGAAACTCGAAGCATGGCAAAGGGCGAACGCCAGCCGATCGATGTCGATCTGCTGGTCTGGAGACTTGACCGGAACGAAGACTTCGAGGTTGGGGAGATTCTCGTCGGACCAGCCCTTGCTCCCGAACGCGAGCGTTAACTCGACACGCCGTCCTGCTCCTTCGAGGATATCGACCGCCGCGAGGATCGCGGCGCCTCTGGCGAAGATCGCATCAGCAGATACACCACACGACACGGCGCCGTTTGCGACGATCCGCACAACCGGGCCACGGCTCGACTCGCCGTCGTAGGTCGTGCCGAAGCATTCCGGCTCACCGGACAAGAACCTGCCGACATCGACGTAGTCTCCAGTAAAGTCGTAGCCGACCTGAGTCGCGCGGGCCGCAGCCACGGCCTCGACGTAAGACTCAAGACTCGCCCGCTTCTCCAGAACCTGCTTGGCCCCGTCGGCCCACCCGGTCTCGGCCAGCTTGAGAGCCTCGTCGAAGTGGCCGGTCTGGTAGAAGTCCCGCTCCCACCCGGCACCACACAGCGACCGCGAGGCCCGACCGGCCTTGCCGTCGGACTCCTTCGTGGCCTGCCTCAGGAACTCGCCGAACGACTCGAACCGAACGGTGATCGGCTGCGGCTTGGTCTTGCTCATGACTCGTGTCTCCCTTGTGCGGTGTGGTGTTGCTCTCTTCGTTCGCTCCCCCCCCGGAGCCGCCGGGGAGCAGACCGGCGGCTCCGGGTTGTCGTGTCCGTACTACCGGACGTTGGCCTCGATCTTCGCGCGGGTGTCGGCATCGACGCCCTTCCACACGCAGATGTCGAGCGTGTCCTTCACGCTGAACCCGACCCGAACCAGCTTCGCGCCGTGGATCGACGCGCGGGGCGACACGATCACGCGGACACTCTTCCCGAGACTCGCGACCGCGTTCCGGATCGCGACGACCTTCCGAACGTAGGTCTGGACCCGAGCCTCGCGGGCCGCGTCGTCGGCGTCCGCGATGAACTCCAGCGGAGTCGGCACCGGAGCCGATGAGACGCACTCTACCGGGACGCCAGCCGCCGCAGCCTCGATCCGGGGATCGTACTCCCAGTTGAGGAGGCCGAAGCGGTCGAGCGTGGCCGCGTCGATCTGCTGCCGACCGACGTACTGCCGGTCGGCTCCGAGGCCGATCGTGTTCGCCCCGGCGATCAGCACGAAGTCCGGGTGCTTGTCCACCACCTTGTCCGGGAACGCGCACGAGCCGTTCGCGAGCAGGGCATTGATCACGACCAACACGGCGGGGTTGCCCGCATCGACCTCGTCGAGCAAGAACACGCCGCCGAACTCGAACGCCTCGCGGAGGAGAGTCCGGACGTAGTTGCCGTTCGCGTCGTAGTAGCCGAGCAGCGAAGACTCGCTGGTCTGCGGCCCGACCGACTTGGCAAAGAACTCCAGACCGAGAGCCGTTGCGACCGAGTGAGCCGCAGAGGTCTTGCCCGACCCGGCAGGGCCGACGAGCCATGCGTTGACCCGAGCCGACACGATCCGCAGCAAGGCCTCGAAGTGGACGTGCTGGGTCCCGACGTCCACCTTCGTCCCGTCGAGCCGCACGACCTCGATCTGGCGGGGGGCGACCCCGGCCAGCTTCTGCTCGACGATGGCCTCGACCTCGTCGCGATCCACCGAGCCGCGAGTCTCGGCCTCGACCCGAGCCGACACGGCGTCGGCGATCAGGTCGAGGAGGGTGTCGCCAGACTTCGCCGGGGCCGGGGCCGGGGCCGGGGAGACGTCGGTGTCGTGTCCGTACTTCTCGACACTGCCACCGTTGCCACCCTCGACCCACAGGGTGATGCCCCGCGAGGTCTTCTCGACGGACTCGCCGGTCACGTCGTTCCGCAAAGTGAAGACCCGGCTCGACCGGCCCTCCTTCGTGATGCGGGTGTTGATCGCCGTGATCGTCCAGTGAAAGCCCTCAGCGAAGACGGTCGCGCCGATCTCGTAGCCCTTCCAAGCGGGGGTGGTGTTGATGTTGCTCATTGGGTCCTGCTCCTTGTCGTCTGTCTGCTCCGATCCGTGTCGTGCGAGGCGTCTCGCAATCGACACCCGAAGTATAGGCGATGTCGCATACCCTGTCAAGCGGTCGATTCCGATTATGACACAGAACCCAAAAACCCCTGTTTTTGCCGGGAAAAACGGGGTTTTTAGCGACCCAGCGTCTTGAGGCAGGCTCGGACAGCCGCCTCCTCGGAGTCGTGCTTCGCGTACCAGACGGCGGTCTGGAGGACTGGTACTACAATTTCTTGATTAAACGGCTGTACACTATCCAGCACTCTCAGCACCTTGTCGCGAGTCTCTCGCGGCAGAGTGAGCAGTGCGACCAACTCGGCGGCGGCCTCATCCCTCTTGACCATACGTCGGCCCTCCTCTCGATGGACCACTATAGGTCGAGGACGGACCGGGTGCAAATCGCGCCGTATATATGGGGCGCATTTCGGGCCGGGCTGCATGACACGGAATCCGCTGGCAGACCGCTTGACAACCTACGCGACGTCGCCTATACTCAGAGAGTCGAGACTGGGACACACACAGGAGTCAGCCATGAGCGAGATCAACGTCACCGCCCGCCGGATCAGGAAGGGGAGCAAAACCATCGTCGAGGTCTCAGGCCTTGGGGCGTCCCGTCAGGTGACTGTGCAGCTTGGTGGGGCGAGGGCCGAGCGGGCGACGGTGGTCGTCGTCTGCGAGGTTGCGGCCTACGCCGCCGACGATCCGATCCGGCTCAGGCAGATCGAGTGGGGCGGCGACCGGGCCGACTTCGGCGCCCACCCTCTCCACGTCGTCGGCCTCCGGGCCAACGCGGCGGCGGGCCGGTCCGAGGCTGACCGCCTCCTGCACCCGAACACCGGCAAGGGCCGACGAGACCGATTCGGGCATCGGTACGACAACTCGTGGAGGCGGCCCGCCGCCTTCGCCGCTGCCATTGAGATCGTCGATGAGACCGTGTCATAGGGGAAGGGGCCGCTTGACCGGGGCTGCGACATCGCATATACTGAAACAGTCTGACACACAGGAGCATCAAGTCATGGCCACGATCAAGCTGAACAAGTCTGAACAGTGGGTGTTGGGTCGGGTTCGCCGGGACGGATACTTCACGACCGACCCCGGCCGTGGCAAGCGACTCAACACCGCCGCCTACAGTCTCGTCAAGAAGGGGGTCTGCAAGATCACCCAACGCGATGAAGTCACCTACGAGGACCGACACTACATTCCCGGCTGGGGTACGGAGTACAGCCGCCATCGGTTCTCGACGATCCGGGTGGCTCTGGCCGACGCCGTCTCACAGATCGTCGAGAGCGGCCCCGAGGTTCGCGTCACCGTCGCTTGACTGCATCTGCGACATCGCATATACTGAAACAGTCTGACACACAGGAGCAACAAGTCATGGCCACCACAGTCACGCACAACGGCAGGACCACCACCGTCGTGAGCGAGTCGGTCGAGGAGTTCATCGAGTACGGTCTCGGCAAGTCGGAGTTCTACGATGAGTCCCAGCGGTCGAGCCGAACGGAAGACGGGTACGACGGCGGGTGGCACGGCACGAAGGACTTCGCCCGCGCCGTCGAGGTCGCCCGTGCAGGGTGGCCCGAAGGGGCCGCGAAGGTCGCCGCGATCCGCTCGTCGCTCGACGGCGTCGTCGAGAAGGCAGTGAACGCGAGGAGCCAGACGATTGCCTACGACTACGCCGGGGACTACGTGGACGTCGGTCGGCACCTCAGCGGAGAACCCGAGTGCTTCGGCCAGTGGAGGGAGTCCGAGTCGGCTGTAGCCTCTGCCCGAGTCGTGCGTGTCTGCGCGAACACCGCAGTCTCGACCGGAGTCTCGCAAGACTCGAAATTCGTTCGCGGTGCCGCGATCCTCGCGGCTGTGGACATCATCGAAGGCACCGGCGCGAGGGTCGAACTGTGGGCCGTGTCCGGCCACGAATGCAACGGCGGGAAGCGGAGCGGCCAGCACCTGCACAGCTACACCCTGCTCAAGCGGGCCGACCAGCATCTCGACCTCGACCGGGCCGCGTTCGCGCTCTGCCACTTGGGGTGGCAGCGTCGGCTCCAGTTCGCCGCGAACGAGAGGGCGGGGTTCCGCTCTCAGGACACCCGCCCTGACTCCGTTGCCTGCGACGACGAGAAGACGGTCCTGACCGAACACGGCCGCAACAAGGGCGACTTCAGCCGTGACCAGCTTGTCGAGGCGGTCCTCGATATCTGCCGTCGGGCTGGAGTCGAGATCGATCCGAATGAATTGATTGGGTGATGGTGCTACTCTAACAGCGAGGAGAGTTGATCATGAACTACTACTACTGGCTCGACGGCTCCGCTTACTGCCCGAAGTGCGTGGAGTGCGACACTCCAGCAATCGATGCGAACGATCCGGACGTCATCAGAGAGACGGCTGATCATTGCTCGTGCTGCGGCGAGAGTGAGGCTCCGGCTCCTGTTGACGTGGAGGTGGCAACGTGCATCGAGACGGTTCGCGAGTGTGGTGGCATCAGCGAGTTTGCAGGGCTGGAGCATTACGCTATTGACGTCGCCGTCGATGCCTACCTCAACGCAGCCACAAATGTCCTGCTTGCCTACCAAGACGGTGGCAGTCGTCTGCATTGGTCGCATCCTCGCGGCAGCAGGCGGCTGCACTCGCAGTGGTGCGGGACTAAGTGGGGCTACAGCGCAGGCGCAATCGGCACGACAGCCAGCGACCTGACAAGCGAAGAGAAGCAGATCATCGACTCCGCTCACGACGCCGGGCTCAAGGCCGCTCGTCGTGCGATCGAGATCGCGGATGATGATGCACGTTGAGAGAAAACGAAAGGAGAGCCGCACGATGGGCGACACCGTGTTCACGCCAGACGCACTTGAACGCAGCGTCAAGAAGGGGGCGTTCAAGGTCGGCAGGATGGCCGACTACGTGAGGCTCGACGGAGATGAGTTCTTCGTGTTCAGGTTCCCGTCACGGGATATCTGGAACGCAGAGAACGGCGACGGAGACTTTCTCGAAATCTGGGACGCCGCCGCTGATGGCACGGCGGTCACGACATCTGCCGGTGAGATCGCGGTGACTCCAGAGACTTCGGTGTATTACCGCTGAGTCTCAGTCTCCGCAATGAACCGGATCACAGACTCGCTGAATCCGTCGATCCGCGTCCAGTCTCCGTATCCAACTCCGCGAGAGTAGCTCGCGACGTTGATCATGTAGGCCTTGCTCGCCTTCGGATGCGGAACGAAGTCGCTCGTCTGCTCGTCGCTGATCACAATGAGCCGGTCGTGCGGGATCGCGTTCGCGAACCGTACGGCATCTCCGAGTCTCGTTCCATCGTGGAACTGCGACCGGACGATCGCATCGACTCCAGCCATCCCACGGCGAGGAGCAACCTCGACCACGCTGTCCGAGAACGTGAAGACTTGCAGCGAGTCGCAGTTCAGAACCGACGCCAGAGCAGCGGCAGCGTCCATCCGTGACAGGTCACTCTTGCCAGAGAGCTTCGCGTCCATCGACCCGGAGACGTCCACGAGGCAGACCGTGTGGCCCTTGAGCCTCGGCAGGCCAGCGATGGCACCAAGCAGAGCCGTGTCGAGGTGCGGCTCCATCGAAGGGCAGGCCCTCGCGGCTGCGACGTAACGGAACGGCAGCACTCTGTCGGCGCCGCCCTTTCGAGACAGGATCGCGTTGCGAATCAGAGTCGTGTCACACCCCGCCTCCGTCATGTTGCGGAGGTTCCGAAGCAATGCGAGGTATCCGAGCTTGCCCTCGCGGATGAGTTTCTCGAAGGTCGCCTTCTTGTCGTCCCCTCCCGAGAGCATGACTTCCCAAGTCTCGGCCGAGTTCAGTTCGCCGTCCGCGAGCTTCTTCCACGCTGCTGCTTGCTCTTCGCTCTCCGGCTTCGGGTGGACGAGGAACATCACGTCTCGCAGAGAGATGCCGTTCTTCTCTCCGTGATACTTCGCAAGCTGATGCGGGCTGAACTTCCGAAAGGCGGCAGCGAGTCCAGACTTCAGGGGTCTCGTGAGAGGCTTTCTGCCGTCCCTCCAGTAGATCGCGAGAAGCTCGCACATCTCGTCGGGCCGCTGGATCACTCTGAAGATCGCGTCAGCAGTGAGGCTCGTGCCGTGAGTCGAGACCAGACGGTCCAGCAGCAGAAGCGGAACGTGCCTCAGGTGGAACTGGCTTCTTGCTTCGGTTGCCAGATCAGCGATCACCTGCGGAGAGACTCTCAGGCAAGACTCAATGATTCTGTCCGAGATGTTCTTGCCGCTCTCGTAGAACTGATCTTCCCAGAGGAGACACGACAAGACTGTCCTGCGAAGCTCGGCCTCAGGAGAGAATCTACTGGCTCGGCCACCCTCGAACGTGACTGCGGACGCATCCTTCGGCTTGGCAGTGTTGAGCTTCATCGAGGATTCTCCTGTCTAAAAACAAAACGGCAGAGAGCGAGAACACTCGTTAGCGGTGCTGGGTTCCATTGCAGGGAAGTAACCGCCAACTATCACACCGCTCTCTGCCGTCGATGCATCGGCCAGAAGGCCTGCTACAGGCCTGATTCAATGTACAGATTCACCAGCCGCGAGCAACGGCATTTCTGATGGCTCACCTGTCGAAGTCGCACGAGATGCTGGTCTCCTGCTCGAAGAGGGCCTGCCTCTCGGAGTGCATCGCCGCGACCTCACGGCGAAGAGTGAGAATTTCCTGCTGCAAGCTCTCGATGACTGCGGCAGCTTGCAGCACGACCTGCTTGGCATGATCGGTCACTGTCTGCCCCGCAGCCTCTCGGATGCTCTGGATCATGTGGCTCTTCATTTTTTGCGGCTCGCTTTCTTCTGTGCCTTGCACTCATCCAGCCACTCCGCGTACCGCTCAAGCTTCGAGATCACAGACCTGACCACGCGGGGGTCCTCCTCGAACAGGTCTATCCGAACGTCAACGATGCTCACGCCGTCTTCTTCTTCGAGGCAGCACCCGCTGCCGTACGGTGTCGAGAACGGTCTCGGTTTCATGCGTAGTTCTCCGAAGGTGGCTTGCTGTGATCCGACCATCTCTCAGTGAGCCGTAGCCTCTGCCGTCTGGTGATCTCCCTCTGCAAGTACCAGACAGCCTTTTCGAGGTCCTCGATGTCTCTCCCCTTGTGGTCGCACCGCCAGCAGTACTTCACCGCGTTGCCGATGTTGAAGGGCATCCCCTCGACGACATCGATGCACTCGATGCCAGACTCGTGCGAGTTGTAGTGCTTGGGGTGATCGACGGCTGGGCCGGGAATTTCGTGGCTTGTCATGGGGCAGAGATTCCGTGTGTCCGTACTACTGTGACCACAAAAAATTCTGTGGTCAACGGCCTTTCTGTTGATTCTTGCGAGACTGCCGCCTCTTCTTGAGGACGGTGCCGTTACGCTCTTCGCCCAGCCTTCTGGGCTGTCCCGGCCTCTTGCCGCCGCTTGCCAGATACTCAGCGAGATTCTGCTCGCAGCTTTTCCGGTCCACGGCCCACGATGTCCTGTTGAGCTTGAATCCCTTGAGTTGGCCACGGCGGACCATCCGGACGACCCCGGCGTCGGTGACTCCGACGATGTTGCAGGCTACCGGCACTGGAACCCACCTGCTGCACATCGCACGGAACCGAGTCTTGCTGAATTCTTGACCCAGCACCGACTCGTGGCAGACCATCCAGGCCCTCCCGGAAAACAGAATCCCGAACAGGTCGCCTCTCTGGATTCGCTTTAGGACACAGGCTTCAGTGACTCCAAGTATCCGAGCCGCCTCTGGGACAGAGATTGGCGTTTTCACGGGAGTTTCTTCGTTTCTGCGGTCTGTGCTTGACTTAAAGTGGCGGGGGCAGGATTCGAACCTGCGACCTCGAGGTTATGAGCCTCGCGAGCTACCGGGCTGCTCCACCCCGCGACTGTGATTTGTTGGCCAGGTTTTCCCCGGCTGTTTGCTGATCGGCGTTTCTGATGAGGTTTCGTGAGCCGCGGTCGATTTCGGCAATCGGGCTGGCCGCGTGACCGTCGATCCTGCGAATATATCCGTGGCGGATGCCGAAGGAAAGGGTGCCCGCCCAAGCAGCAGCGGAATCGTCGTCGCTCGAACACTTCATGGACCGATTCAACGAGCCCAGACCCGCATTTGACGCTCCGCGGGCTCCCGAAGCAGGGCAGCCGCGGCCAGGAATAGTGCCTGGCGGCGTCGGCGACGGGTCGATCATCGGCGGCCTGCCATGGCTGCCCCCGCGTGTCGAAATCGTTGCGACGTGCGATTCTCCATTTCAGTTTCCGGCTCCCAAGCCTTCCGAGGCGGCGGTTGGCGAGATTCGGCCGGCAGCCGATGGCCTGCGCAGGTTCTTCGGACGGTGGCCCCCATGGTCGGTGAGCCTGTCGGTCCATGTCGGCCTCCTGCTCATGCTCGCCCTCTGGGTGATCCGCCGCGAAGTGGCCGACTCACGCATCATCACGCTTTCGTTCGCCAAGGTGTCCGGGCCGGCAGCCCGATCTGCCGCCGACGTGATCGAGATCCTGAAGGTGCCCGAGCCGCCGGCGGCGGCCCCCGAGAACCCGAAGCCCGAGCCCGCGCCCCGGGCGAGTCAGCCGGTCGAGCCGGTGCAGGAGCCGACGCCAAGCCCGGTCGCCACCGTGTCGAGCGACCCGCCATCGAGACCGGCAGGCGACTCGCGGATGCCGATCACCTCGCAGCTCTCCGGTCGGGGTGAGAGCGGCCGCGGCGACCGAATCGAAGCGGCGGGCGGCACCGCAGCCACCGAGGAAGCCGTCGCCAGTGCGCTCGGCTGGCTCGCGAGGAATGCCGACAAAAAGGACGGTCTCTGGAGCCTTGTCGGGCCCTACGAGGATGGAGGCAGCCAGGAGAACCGTCTGGCCGCGACGGCGATGGCGTTGCTCACCTTTCAGGGCGCCGGCACGACGCCGACGGCCGGCCGTCACGCGGCTGTCGTCGACCGCGCGTGGAAGATGCTTTTGAAGCGGCAGCTCGAGGATGGAACGTTTCAGCTCGGATCGATTCCCGACCAGCACCGGATGTATGCCCACGCGCAGATCACGATCGCGGTGTGCGAGGCGTTCGGCATGACCGGCGACGAGCGATTTGCGGAGCCGGCCCGAAGGGCCCTGCGGTATTGCCTCGCGGCGCAGATGCCGGATGGCGGCTGGCGGTACCGGCTGCCGGAGCCGAATCACGAGAACAAGGGGGATATGTCGGTCACCGGCTGGTTCCTCATGGCGCTCAAGACCGCCGAGATGGCGGGGCTCGAAGTGCCGTCGGAAGCCTACGCCCGGCTCGAGAGCTTCCTCGACGACGTGTTCGTCTCCGACGAGAAGGGATACGCGTACCAGATCAACCCGCATCAGAGGGTCTTCGACGTCCGTCCCGCGATCACGGCCGAGGGACTGCTCTGTCGGCAGTATCTCGGCTGGACCCGCACCCATCCGAGGCTCGCGACGGGGATGAAGCTGCTGCAAAAAAACTCACCGATCGACTTCAGTCACCGCTCGAAGAACGTCTACGCCTGGTACTACCAGACGCAGGTCTTCCACCATGCGGGGGGCGACGCATGGAAGTCGTGGAACGAGGTCCTGCGGGAACGGCTGCCGGCGGAGCAGGTGAAGCGAGGCCCCGAGGCGGGCAGCTGGGAGCGGGCCAACGACCAGTGGGGCCACATCGGCGGCAGGCTCTACGTGACCTGCCTCTGCACGCTCATGCTCGAGTCGTACTACCGGCACCTGCCGATCTACGAGTGATGTTCGTTGAGAAATCCAGGACGACCGAGGCGGGATTTTCCCTGCAGGCGAACAGGCAACCCACACGGAAGCCCGAGGCGCGAGCCGAGAGGGGAGAAGTCGTGGTGGAAATGGGCCGCGTGGGGTTGTCGTGCGGCCGGCTGCGTGATCAGTTTTTGGTGACGTGACGTCGATTCGCGGTGCGGTGTCAACGCTCCTCTCGGCTCGCGCCTCGGGCTTCCGTGGAAGCGGGCGTATGCACCGGAGCGGCCGTGGTTCACGAGCACAGCTCAGGGAATGCCGCCCCACTGTCGGATCGCCTCGTAGCAGACGATCGCCGCGGCGTTGGAGAGGTTGAGGCTGCGGACGTCGGGCCGCGACGGGATCGTGAGGGCCTTGTCGGCGTGGGCCTCGAGCAGCTCCTTCGGCAGGCCGCGGCTCTCGCTCCCGAACACGAGCACGTCCCCATGATGGTAGTCCACGCTCGTGTAGGGCCGGGTCGAGCGGGCGGAGAAGAGCCAGCTCGGCTCCCGCGGCAGGCTCGCGAGCAGGTCCTGCCAGGAGTTCACAGCCTCCCACTCGAGGTGTTCCCAGTAGTCGAGCCCGGCGCGACGGAGGTAGTAGTCGTCGAGCGAAAAACCGAGCGGCTTCACGAGCCACAGCTTCGCACCGATCGCGACGCAGGTGCGGCCGATGTTGCCGGTGTTGGGCGGGATCTCCGGCTCGTGGAGGACGACGTGGAGACAGGGCTCGTAACGCATCGAAGAAGAGGTTCTACCGGGAGAAAGTGGCGGGTCGCCTCCCCGGCGGGGTGCCGCTCTGGTATCGTTGGAGAGAGTTTTCACGAGTCGCGGCTGGAGACGCAAGCGTGGTCGATATCAGGCGAAATCCGACGAGGGCCGTCCGCATCGGCAGGATCACGATCGGCGGAGGCCACCCGATCGCCCCGCAGAGCATGACCGCCACGCCGACGTCCGACATCGAGGCCACGCTCGCCCAGGTGGAAGACCTCCACCGTGCCGGTGCCGGCGTCGTGAGGATCGCGGTCGACAGCAAGAAGGACGCCGCGGCGCTGCCCGCCATCCGGGCCGGCACCGAGGCCAACCTCGCGATCGACCTCCAGGAAAACTACCGGCTCGCCAGCGAGGTCGCCCCGCACGTCGACAAGCTCCGCTACAACCCGGGTCACCTTTACCACCATGAGCGGGAGAAGCCCTGGCAGGAGAAGGTGAAGTTCATCGCCGGGGTGGCGGCCGACAACGACTGCGGCCTGCGGGTGGGGGTGAACTGCGGCAGCGTCGATCCCGACAAGAAGGCGAAGTTCGCCGAGGACGACTCGATCGGGCCGATGCTCGCAAGCGCCCTGGAGCACTGCGAGCTGCTCGATTCGATCGGCTTCACCCGGTACGTCGTGTCGCTCAAGGACTCCGATCCCGCGAAGGTGATCGAGGTCAACCGCCGGTTCGCCGAGCAGCGGCCCGACGTGCCGCTGCACCTCGGGGTCACGGAGGCCGGCATGCCACCCGACGGCATCATCAAGACCCGGATCGCCTTCGAGCAGCTCATCAGCCGCGGCATCGGCGACACGGTGCGGGTGAGCCTCACGGTGCCCAACGCCCGCAAGCACGAGGAGATCGCCGCCGCCAACGCGATCCTCGCCGACATCGCCGCCGGACGGGTCCGCAGCGTCGTCGACTACGGCCTCTCGTCGCTCAACATCATCAGCTGCCCGAGCTGCTCGCGGGTGGAGAACGAGGCCTTCATCGAGCTGGCCGAGCAGGTCCGTGAGATGACGAGGTACGCGCAGGAGCACGCGATCACGATCGCCGTCATGGGCTGCCGCGTGAACGGTCCCGGCGAGACCGACGATGCCGACCTCGGCCTCTGGTGCGGGCCGACCCACGTGAACCTCAAGCGGCGGTCGGCCGAGCTCGGGGCCTTTCCCTACGACGCGATCCTGCCGAAGCTCCGCGAGGAACTCGACCGTCTCATCGCCGAGCGGCCCCTGGCCGCTCGCTGAAAACCACCGGGCCGAAACCGCCGCATGAATCTCGAGCTGCCGATCATCGACGCCGATTCGCCGTCCACGACCGTAACGTCCGCCGAGCCGGCCGGTGCTCCCGCGCCGCGGGGCACGTTCGCGATGGTGAGCCTCGGCTGCCCGAAGAACCTCGTCGATAGCGAGCGGATGCTCGGTCTCCTGCGGGAAGATGGCTGGAGGCTCGTGGGAGACCCCGAGGGCTCCGACCTCGTCGTCGTGAACACGTGCGCCTTCATCGACGCCTCGCGGAAGGAGTCGTACGGGGCGATCGAGGAGATGCTCGCGCTCAAGCGGGCCGGGGCGACGCGGGGCGTGATCGTCGCCGGCTGCCTCGCCGAGCGGCAGAAGGAGAAGCTCCTCGACGAGCTGCCCGGGGTCGATTCCGTGATCGGCGTCTTCTCGAGGGACGAGATCGCGAAGGCGGCCGAACGGCTCATCGGCGGGCTCGGCGAGCAGCGGAGCCTCTTCCGGCCGGCGCCGTCGCGGCCGCTTTCCGACGACCATCGGCTGCGGGTCACCCCGCGGCACATGGCCTACCTCAAGATCTCGGAGGGCTGCGACAGGACCTGCACGTTCTGCGCGATCCCGAAGATGCGGGGCAAGCATGCCACGAAGCCGATTGAGGCGGTCGTCGCGGAGGCGAGGGCGCTCGCGGCCGACGGCGTGCGGGAGCTCGTCATCGTCGCCCAGGACACCACCTACTACGGACTCGACCTCTACGGCGAGATCAGGCTCGTCGAGCTGCTCGACGAACTCGAGCGGGTGGAGGGGATCGAGTGGATCCGCCTGATGTACCTCTACCCGATGTACTTCGACGACCGGCTGATCGCCAAGATCGCCGGGAGCACGAAGGTGATTCCCTACCTCGACCTGCCGCTCCAGCATGCGAGCGACCCCGTGCTCAAGCGGATGCAGCGGCGGGTGGCCCGCGGGCCGACGGAGGAGCTGCTCGGGAAGCTCCGCGACCGCATCCCCGGGCTCGTGCTGCGGACGACGTTCATCACCGGTTTTCCCGGGGAGACGCGGGAACAGTTCGAGGAGCTCAAGGCCTTCGTGGAGCGGTGGCGGTTCGAGCGGCTCGGCGTGTTTCCCTATTCGCTCGAGCCCGACACGCCCGCCGCCAAGCTCGACGGCCACCTCGCCGAGGAGGAGAAGCTCGCCCGCCGCGACGAGCTCATGGCACTCCAGCAGGGGATCGCCCACGACCACGCCAAGGCACAACTCGGCAGGGTCCGCGACGTCATCATCGATCGGCGGCACGAGGAGGCCGGGCTCGCGGAGGGGGGCTTTCGCGGCCGGGTCTGGATCGGCCGCACCCACGCCGACGCTCCCGACATCGACTGCCTCGCCTTCGTCACGGAGCAGGAGGACGAACGCATCCGGCCGGGAGACATCCTGCCCGTCGAGATCGTGGCGGCGAGCGGCTACGACGTCGCCGGCGTGCCCGCCTGATCGTGCGGAGTGAGCTGCCGTGGCTGACAAGAAATCCGCCTCGACCGACATCGTCACGGTGCCCAACCTCATCTCGGCGGCGCGGCTCGTGCTCGCGATCGTGCTCTTCGTGCTGATCGAGCGGTCGATGCATGCGGCGGCCCTCTGGGCATTCCTCGTCGCGGCCTCGACCGACTGGATCGACGGCTGGTATGCCCGCAGGTTCAACGCGGTGAGCGTGCTCGGGAGGATTCTCGATCCGCTCGTGGACAAGGTGATCGTCTGCGGGGCGTTCATCCTCCTGGCCGCCCGGTCCCTGCCGGGCGAGCCTGCCCCGGCGATCGCTCCCTGGATGGCCCTGGTCGTCGTGGTCCGCGAGCTCGTCGTGACGGCTCTTCGGGCGGAACTCGAGCGGTCAGGACGCGACTTCTCCGCGGGCTGGTCGGGGAAGCTCAAGATGGTGTTCCAATGCCTCGCGATCGCCGCCGAACTGCTCCTGCGGAGCGGCCTCCTGCTCCCCTTCGAGGCGGCGCAGGCGGTGGTGCGGGTCGTGGCGGCGCTCCTCGCCTGGGCGGCGGTCGTGCTCACCGTCTGGTCGGGCGTGGAATACCTCGTCAAGGCCGTGCAGCTCGTCGGCTCGCCCAGGGAGCGGCGGGCGTGAGCGATTCGTTCGCCGATCCCGACCTGCTGGCGCCGTCATGGCGGCTCGTCGAACGGCTGCCTGGGGCGGCCGCGGCCGCG
>DHLZ01000070.1:0-3408 GCA_002405515.1 Planctomycetaceae bacterium UBA4655 | reverse complement strand
TTCATGGCCGTCGCCTCGATCGCGCTCGCCTTCGGCCTCGTGCGGCGGGTGCGGTCGGGCCTGCCGATCGTGCCCGCTGCGGACGTGCCGGCCGCGGCCTGGGACGGGCTTATCGTTCTCATCGTCGCGGGAGCCGCGATCGGCTGCCAGACCGCCGGGATCATGGCGGCCCACGCGATCGTCCCCCCCACAGCCCGATCGGATGCCCCCGCGGTCACGGCGTCCGAACTCGCCGGCACCGCCGCGGGCACGCTCGCGGCCGCCGCCGTGGGCGTCGCGATCGTGCTCGCGGCGGGAGGCACCAGGCGATCCCTCGGGCTCTTTTCCGACTCACCGTCGCTCGACCTGCGGCTCGCGGTCGGCACGGTGCTCCTCATCACGCCGCCGCTCTTGCTCCTGTCGGGAGCACTCAACGCGATCGTGCCCTATGAACATCCGATCCTCGACCTGCTTGCGCGGTTTCGGGACCCGGCCACGCTCGCCGCCGTCTGGCTGTCGGCCGTCGTGGCGGCGCCGATCGGCGAGGAGATTTTCTTCCGCGGCGTCCTCCAGGGCTGGTTCGAATCGCTGGCGTCCCGGCAGGTCGGAGCCGGGCGACGGTCGGCGTTGCCGGTCGCCGCATCCGCGGTCGCGTTTGCGGCCGCCCACGTCGGTCAGGGACTGGGCTGGATCCCGCTCGTGGGCTTTGGGATCGCGGTGGGGTTCCTCCGGTCGGCCCGCGGCAGCCTGCTGCCGTGCGTCGCCGTCCACGCGATCTTCAACGCGATCAGCGTCGCGATCATCCTGCTGGGGTGAGCGGCTTGCCGTGCCCTCTGCTGGACACCGCATTGCCGCCGGGAGGGGTTTCTGGAATTCCTCGGATTCGCGAGACTCTTCGTCAGACACGACGCGGAGGGATTCTCTTGGTGGCGATCGGCAGGGAAGGCAAAAAGACGGACGACCGCGGGATGCTCGAGCGGCTGCGGCATCGGGTCGAGTATGCGGCCGCCCGCACCGCGATCTGTGTCATCCAGGCCCTCCCGCGGAGCATGTGCGAGCGTGGAGCGCGGTGGCTTGCGGGAGTCCTCGGCGACCGGATCCGCATCCGCCGCCGCATCGTGCGGGAGAACCTGCGGCGAGCCTTTCCGGAATGGACCAGCGATCAATGCCGGCAGGTAACCCGCGAAATGTGGGAGCACCTGCTCCTGATGGTGGTGGAGATCGCGCATGCCGAGCGGGTGATCCGCGTGACGACCTGGCGGCGACACCTCCGCATCCACGGCATGGAAGAGATGGTGAGGCTGCTGTGGTCCGACCGGCCGAAGGTGATCCTCTCGGGTCACTTCGGCAACTTCGAACTCGCGGCGTTCCTCTTCGGCGTCTTCGGGTTCAAAATCTATTCGGTCGCCCGTGAGCTCGACAACCCTCTGCTCGACCGGTTCGTGACCAGGTTTCGGGAGTCGCGAGGGCAGAAGATCCTGCCGAAGAAGGGGAGCGCGCCCGACGTGGGCGTCGTGCTCGACAACGCCGGCGCCCTCGGCCTCCTCGGCGACCAGTCGGCGGGGGCGAAGGCGTGCTGGGTCGATTTCTTCGGCCGGCCCGCGAGCGTCCACAAGGCGATCGCCGTCTTCGCCCTCTCCTCGCAGGCGCCTGTGATGGTCTGCTCTGCGACCCGTCGCAACAGCCGGCTGTTCGACTACGACCTGCGTCTGGAGGGCTTCACGGATCCGGCCGAGGATCGTCCCGAGACGGCCGACAACGTGGCCCTCTCGCAGTGGTACACCTCGCTCCTCGAGCGGTCGATCCGGCGGGCGCCGGCCCAATACTGGTGGGTGCACGACCGCTGGCGAGGCAAGCCGCGGCGACGGGTGGCGGAGCGGCGATCGGAAGGATAGAGTGCGTTTTTTCACGTCCCGGAACGTCCGATGGCAGACTGGATCCGCATTGCGTCGGCGGCAGAGTGCCCCCCGGGCGGCTCGATCGAACGCGAGGCGGCGGGCAGGATCGTGGCGGTCTGCCGAGTCGGCGACAGCTGGTATGCCCTCGACGGCGTATGTCCGCATCAGGGAGGACCGCTCGGCCGAGGGATGCTCTGCGGCAGGGTCCTCACCTGCCCGTGGCACGGCTGGCAGTTCGACGTGACGACCGGCCGCCATCGGCTCAACGCGACGATGCAACAGCCCTGTTTCGAGGTCGAGGAACGGGGCGGCGAGGTTTTCGTAAGGGTGGAGCCGGCGACGCCGTGATCCAGTATCGCTGCTTTCGGAACGAGGATCCCCCGCGTCTCGCCGATGTCTGGCGGACGGCGGACCTCGGACCCGGCGCGATGCAGCCGATGACCACGGCCCTGCTCGAGGCGGCCGTCTTCTCGAAGCCCTACTTCGACCGCGAGGGATTGGCGGTCGCCGTCGATGGCGACCGGGTCGTCGGGTTCGCCCACGCCGCCTTCGGGCCGAACCGGGAGGGCTCCGGGCTCGACCGCAGCCGCGGCGGCACGCTGCTCGTGGCGGTGGTGCCGCATGCAAGCCAGTCGGAGATCGCCGGCGGTCTCATCGCCCACACCGAGCGGTATCTGAAGAGCCGCGGAGCGATCGACCTGCTCGGGGGCGGTTCAGCCGACCTGCGTGGCTTCTATCTCGGCCTCTACGGCGGGGCCGATCTGCCGGGCATCCTCGACTCCTCGACGGCGATGCAGCGATTCTTCGAGCAGGCGGGCTACGTCGCCGCCGAGCGGATCGTCGTCATGCGTCGCCACCTCTCCGGCTATCGGCCGCCGGTGAACCGCCTCCAGCTCGCGATCCGACGCAAGACCCGCCTCCACGCCATCGACGAGCCGGCTCGCCGCACCTGGTGGGAGGCGGCGACGACCACGGGCGTGGCGCTTCGAAGGTATGAGTTGCGGAGCGAATCGGAGGAGGTTCTCGGCAGCGCATCGTTCTGGGACATGCAGCCCCAGGCCGACGCCTGGGGGATCGTCGCGGCCGGCCTGCTGCGGATCGACATCGAAGGAACGCGCCGTCGCGAGGGGCTTGCCCACTACCTCGTCACGGAAGCGATGCACGACCTCGCCGAGGAGGGCGTCGTGCTCGTCGAGACGCAGGTCGCCGAGTCGAACGCGGCCGCGATGCGGCTGTTCCAGAAGCTCGGCTTCGAGCCGACGGAGCGGGGCACGCTCTACCGCAAGGCCGCCGGGCCCGGCTGAGCCGGCAACCGTGCTGGGTTCGGGGAAGCCCGAGCCGCAAGTTTCCCTGCAGGCGAACAGGTGCGCCATCCGGAAGCCCGAGCCGCAAGTTTCCCTGCAGGCGAACAGGTGCGCCATCCGGAAGCCTGAGCCGCAAGCCAAGAGGGAAGTTGACTACTACACCGAGCATCCGATAGTTGACTTGCTGCGACGTCGACTCGCGACTCTACGGAAGCCCGAGGCGCGAG
>DHLZ01000271.1:595-5031 GCA_002405515.1 Planctomycetaceae bacterium UBA4655 | reverse complement strand
AACGTCAACTACTTGATGCTCCCGGTAGTATGGAGCGGTGGCTTCTCGGGGCGACGCCGCTCGTAACGGCGGGACGGCGCGGGGCCTCCGTGCGGTCGGCGTCGGCTTCGCGTGGGAAACCCTGTGACCGCGGCGACCATGGGCGGACCGGCAGGTGGACGGCACGTGGACGGCGTGAGTAAACGGAAGTACACAATCCGCGGGACGGAGCGGTTCGCCGCCAATCATGAATGGGTCGAGCCAGGTCATCAACTGGGCGGGCCGTTTTGCAGCGAAGCGCGTGAGGGCTGATCAAACCTGCGGGGCCCCAACTCGGTGAGATACTCGCTCGCAGCGGCACTACCACTCGGTGCGGTCGGAAGACTGGGAGGCGGTCACCGGAACTCCGGCTGCAATCCCGGCTCCACCATCGCCGGTCAGCGGCCATCAGGAGCCTTCAACGGTTCACGACGCCCGCGAAAAATTGCTTGACGTCGCGAAGGACGCGGAAACTCACTACCCCCGGCAGGGATCGAGCCTGCGACCTCCGGTTTAGGAAACCGTCGCTCTATCCACGGAGCTACGGGGGCGGGATGCGATTCGCCCTGGAAAACAAGGGATTTGGCACCGGCATCTTAGGGGGGGAGGCGACCAACAAGGAATCCCGAAATGCTCCCCAAACGCGGCCCCCCGCAATTCCTCAGGGCCACTCCGGCGCACAGTCCGACTGCTCCAGGGCAAATCCCCATGGATGTCCTACGGGTTGCCCGGCAGCCGCAGTCGCAGCAAGGTGCCTTGCGCGCTGGTCACGTAGAAGAACTTTCCGCCGCCGCTCGCCGAAATCAGATCGTCCTTCGTCTCCGGAGCGATCGCCTCCCACGTTTTCCCGCCATCCCGACTGCAGATCGCCAAGCCCTTGCCGCCGACGGCCAGCAGTCCGGAGTCGCCGCTCGCCAGCGCCAGCAGATTCTCCTGCGTCGGCGATCGAACCTGCTCCCACGTCTCGCCGGAATCCGCGCTCCGGCAAACCTCGCCCTTGTCGCCAACCGCCACCGCGACCTTCTGCGCTACGAAGATCACGGCGCGGAGTTTGCCCCGGCCGCCGCTTGCCGCGGACGGTTCCCACGTCTGCCCGCCATCGGCGCTCCAGATTGCACGGCAGTTCTTCTGCGCGAACAGCGGCGTCTGTGGCGGCGGGAAGAATCCCACCGAAACCGCCGAGCCCACCCCGATCACGCGGTCGCCCTGCATCGCCATCCCGAGAAGTCCCCGAAACGCCCGCTGTCTTTTTTGCAGGTTCAGCTCGGCCCCATAGACGAAGGTCGAGCCGTCGGAGTGCGCGTCGCCGCCGAAACTGCCGAGCACCGCCCCCTGATCCGTCGCGGCCATCGCGGGAACATGAAAGTTCGTCGGCAGCCAGACGCTCTCCCAGTTCGCCCCGCCATCACGCGTGTGCAGGACCGCCGCCGCGTTTCCCGGTCTTCCCGTGAGCACATGTCCGCGCGCCGGCGGGGCGTCGGGGTCGCTGTCCCCGCAGATCCAACCCGCGCCGTCGCTGTTGAAGTGAACCGCGCGGAACGTGGCGCCGGAGCCCAGATCGAGCCTCGTCCAGGTCGCTCCACCGTCGCTCGTGCGCAGGCACAGGCCCTTGTCGCCGACGATCCAGCCGTTGAGGGCGTCGATGAAACTGACGCCACGGATGCCGCCGCTCCTGGCTGCTTGGGGAAGCTGGATGGGCGCGACGAGTGGTTGCTGCTCTGGTTCGGCGCCGCGCCCGCGCACCCACGCCGGTCCCGCCACGCGCGTGGTCGGCGTGGTCGGCGTGGTCGACGTGGTCGACGTGGCCGCCGGTGCGGCCGCCAGCACGAGCGCGGTCTTGTGCGTGGAGCCATCGCGTTCGTAAGCCAGCTCGATCGAATCGCCGGCCGACTTGAGTGAGAGAACCGCCGTCACCGCATCGCGGTTGTCGATCTGGCGATCGCCCATCTGAAGGATTCTGTCGCCGCTCCGCAGCCCGGCTTTCTCCGCCGGAGATCCCGGCGCCACGCGCGCAATCGTCGTGTCGGTCAGCACGACGCCCATGATCCCCGGCGGACGCGGCTGCGAGGCCGGCTCCGCCCAAGCGAGTGAAAGCGAAACACTCACCACCGTGAGAAAGATGCACAATCGCATGCGACGCCTCGCCGCTGATAAGGAGAGAGCCACCGGGTCTGAAGATCGAAAACCTGCCGCCACACACCACCTGCCGGAGCGTGGAAAGGGACTGACGAAAAGCCGTTGGGGAATCCCCAAGAGAGGCCCCGGAGAATGAGTCCAGAACGGTTTCAGACCGCTCGAAAGGATAGCCCGGTCAATGGCGCTTCCGCAACGATCTTCCGGCTGATGAGCGGCTCGTGCGCCTCGTGAGGAGCGGCGAGGGCGTCCGGAGTGGGTTTCTCGAAACGCCCCGCACCCGCTTGCGATGGCGATTTTCTCGCCTGGGCGCAGACCGTCTACCGGGTCGCCCGTCCGGGGCCTTGATGCCTCGCGTCCGGCACCGGTCAGAGGTTGTAGATGTCGATCGCGTGCAGCTCGTCGTGCGAGCGGGGCTTTTGCGTCGCGTGATTCACGGCACAGCAGCCTTCGGTGGCGTGACCGTCGCCCCCATGCCCGCCGGTCGCGGCCTCGCCCGGCTTGCCGACGTTGCCGATCGCGAGCGACGTGACGGCGGGCCTGAGCTTGTGGTTGGGTGCAAAGACGCCGTGATACCGATGCCGGTGCTTCCGCGGCGGTGGAACGAGATCGGCGAGCCGGTCGAGGAACTCAAACGGCGTGAGTTCGACAACGCCATTGGCTCCCGGCCGCTTGGACTTCCGCCCACGACCCCGCCCGACCCAGTTGGCCGCCCAAATAGTGACCCAGCGCCGCGGGAGCACGTAGCGGACTTGGGTGATGCGGCCGGCTGGGCCGCGGATCACGAACAGTCGCTCCAATGCAAAGGGCGGCCGGGCACAGGAGCGCAGCAGGTGCTCGAGGCTCTGAAAGTAGCTCGGCACGTCACGGTCTATGAACGCCATCCGGACACTGGCGTCGATGGAAAACCCGCTGTTCTCCCAGGTGAGCATATCGGCGGCGGCCGCGGCGGCGACGGGATAAAGCAGGATGTGGAGGCCCGGCTCTATGTCGCCGGCGGCAACACGAAGCCGCAGCTCCCGTTCGAGGCCGACACGAGCCGCCCGGGCGGCATCTACGTGTTCGATCCGAACGACGGCCGGCTGCTGCAGTTCCTGCCCGTGCCCACCGACGAGGTCACGAACTGCGCCTTCGGCGGCCCCGACCGCCGTGACCTCTACATCACCGCCGGCGGCACGCTCTACACAGTCCGCACCACCACTCCCGGCCGCGTCTGGTGGCCAAAGACCCCGTAAACGACAGACGGGCTAGCGGTCGCGGTGCTCACGGCGGAACTGTTCGAGCTCACGCCGTAGCGGCTCCCAATAGTCACGGTCGCGGGCCTGCTCCGCCCGCACTTCAGCGTCGAGCGCCGTGCGGAGGTCGTCGAGCGACTGCTCTCGCGCGAGTCGAATCAGCGGCCGGTGTGGTGCCAGCTCGGCTGCCTGCGTCGGAAACCGTTGGCAGAGTTCAATGAGCAATTCGGGCGTACGGGCCTCACGCAGCCAGAAATCGACACGGTCATCCGTGGCGTCGCTTGCGTGCTCCCGATAATGGATCGTGACGAGCAGTTCGATGACGGGCCAGTCTTTACTCCGCTGCGTCTTCTTAGCTTGCACGAGGTCCGGGATGCAGAGCAGGTGGTACTCAACGCCGTCGTTATCCACGAGCGTCGTACGCCGTTCCCACAACACCTCGAACTCCGGCATCGACCGCAGGCGGGTCATGACGTCCACCCGCAGGCCTTCCGCACCCGGTGCCCGGCACCGAAAGTGAACCGCATGCCCGCGGGCCAGGGCTGCCGGATCGAACGGCGGCACCGCGATCCGGTCTGCCTGCAACTCGGCCAGGGCCGCCTGGAGCCGGGCAAAGTTCACCGGTTCGGCCAGCACCAGAAAATCGATGTCCTTGCTAACCTGCGCCGCGCCGTAGAAGACGCAGGCCTGCCCGCCCATGAGCAAGGTCCGGACGCCACTCTTCTGGAATGTCGAAAGGACTTGTCGGATCGGGGTCGGCGTCAAGGCTGCCTCCCATGGCGATGTACTCGACCAGCATCCGCTCACCGCGGGCGAATCGCTCCAGTGGAGAAAGGCTCAGCCATTCCTTCCACTCGTCGGGCAGTTGATCGTACGTCATAGCCCTATTGTCGCATCAGCGGAGCGACTCCGCCACGCCAGCGGTCGAGGGCCGCACGACGAGTTCGGCGGCTTCGATGAGCCGCTCCTGCGGCCGCAGCTTCGGCTTTTCGATCGCCTCGATCACGAGCTGGGCGGCGGCGGAATGATAGCCCGGTCAATGGCACTTCC
>DHLZ01000271.1:271-391 GCA_002405515.1 Planctomycetaceae bacterium UBA4655 | reverse complement strand
GCCTCGGGAGGAGCGTCCCGGGCGCCCGGAGCGGTTTTCTCGAAACGCCCCGCGCCCGCTTCGGTGGCGTTTTTCTGCCGTCTGCGCAGACCGGGTCCCAATTCGCAGTTTCCCGACATG
>DHLZ01000271.1:0-251 GCA_002405515.1 Planctomycetaceae bacterium UBA4655 | reverse complement strand
ACCTGCAGCTCGTCGGGCGACACCGGTGGTGGCTCGAGTGGTTCGCCACTCTGTATGAAGCAACACGGGCGTAAGAATCTTCCGGATCGGGCCCGGCTCCGTGATGAACGCAATCAGCCTGATGTCGCCGCCGCAGTTCGGGCACCCGAGAGGAAACTCCTCCCCGACCAGGGCCATGAGTTTCGACCAGGCAATTCGGGAGGTGTCGTGCGAGCGGGGCTTCGCCTGAGTGTCGCAGCAGCCCCCCGTGG
>DHLZ01000004.1:24966-28862 GCA_002405515.1 Planctomycetaceae bacterium UBA4655 | reverse complement strand
GGCCGAGTTGCCCGCAGAACGATGTCAACTACTCGATGCTCGCGGTAGTACGATCGCCCTCGGAGAACCACTCAGAGAACAAAGTCCGTGCCGCTGATCGCCGGACTGCCCAAGAGCTGAATCGCCATGTCGGCCGCGGTGTCGCCGGTGGTGTTGAACTGGAGCACGCCGTTTACGTAGCGAACCTGCCCCAGACCCGTGAAGGCCGCACTGCCAATCCACACGAACGCCTGGTTGCCCGCAAGCGACGCGTTGGCATCGATCGCCGAAACGTCGATGCGGTCGGTGCCCGACACGAAGTCCGTGATCACGTCGCGACTGGGCGTGCCGACAGGAGACTCTGCGGTCGAGAAGTAGACGAATGTGTCGCGTCCAAGCCCGCCGGTGAGCCTGTCCAGCCCGGAACCACCGACGATCGTGTCATCGCCGTCACCACCGTTGATGGTGTCATTGCCGGTGCCTCCATCGATCGTGTCGTTGCCCGCCTGGCCGTCGATCGTGTCATTGCCACCGAGGCCGTTGATCGTGTCGTTGCCGCTTGTCCCGGTGAGCGTGTTGTTGGCAGCCGTCCCGGTGATCGGCGCGATGTCGTCGTTGAGGATCACCGACGCCGCCGTCGCGGTTCCGATCTGATACAAGCTCGCAACCGGCGTATTGGGCGTGAGCGTCACCCGGAAGTTCTCGTTGGCTTCGAGGAGGGCGTCGCCCCGGACGGTCACCGGGATCTGGGCCGTGGTCTGGCCGGCATTGATCGTCACCGTCCCGGAGGGCAGAGCGGTTCCGAAGTCGGCCGCATCAGCCGGGCTGGTGAGCCCGGTGGACGAAACGGCCCAGTTGAGCGTGATCGGGGCGAGCGCGGCCGCCGATAGCGTCACGGTGAAGGTGTGGGTGGACGTGGAGGCCGTATTGGACTCCAGAACCCCGGCACCGTTGTTGCTCGCGATCGAAACCGTGACCGGCAGCCTCACGAGATTCGTGGCCGCAAAGGTCGGCCCGACGCTCAACTGGAAGTCGGCCGCGGGGTTTCCATCGACATTCCCGGACAGAATGCCGTTCGCAAACCGGAGCTGACCGGGGGCCGTGAAGTCGTTGCCTCCGATGAAGGCGAATTCCTGCACGCCGGCTATCGCGCTGTTGGCGTCGATTCCGGTGAAATCGAGGAGGTCGGCCGCCTCGAGGTCGGTGATCGTCTCGAGGAGGAGCGGGTCGTTGCCGATGTCGGAGACGCTGCTGAACACGAACCTGTCGGCACCGAGGCCGCCGGTCATCACGTCCGATCCCGCACCACCATTGATGGTGTCGTTTCCGGCGCCGCCATCGATCGTGTCTCCGCCCGCCAGGCCGTTGATCACGTCGTTGCCGGCAAGACCGTTGATGGTGTCGGCATTGAGCGTTCCATTCAGCGTGTCGTTGAGAGGCGTGCCGTTGATCGGGGCGACGTCGTCGTTGAGGATCACCGACGTCGCCGTCGCGGTTGCGATCTGGTAGAGGCCCGCAGCCGGCGTGTTGGGCGTGAGCGTCACGCGGAAATTCTCGTTGGCTTCGACGATGGTGTCGCCCCAGACGCCCATCTGGATCTGGCCCGTGGTCTGGCCGGCAGCGATCGTCACCGTGCCCGACGGCAGTGTCCCGCCGAAATCCACCGCGTCAGCCGGGTTCGTCAGCCCCGTGGACGAAACCGCCCAGCTGAGGGTGATCGCGGCACTGGCCGCCTTCGACAGCGTCACCGTGAACGAGTGCACGGACATTCTCAAGGTATTGAGCTCGAGAACCCCGGCACCGTTGTTGCTCGCGATCGAAACCGTGACCGGCTGGCGCACGAGATTCGCGGCGGCAAAGTTCACCCCGACATTCAGCTGGAAGTCGGCGGCGGTGTCGCCGTCGACATCCCCGGACAGAATGCCGTTCGCAAACCGGAGCTGACCGGGGGCCGTGAAGTCGTTGCCTCCGATGAAGGCGAATTCCTGCACGCCGGCTATCGCGCTGTTGGCGTCGATTCCGGTGAAATCGAGGAGGTCGGCCGCCTCGAGGTCCGTGATCGTCTCGAGGAGCAGCGGGTCGTTGCCGATGTCGGCAACGCTGCCGAACACGAACCTGTCGGCGCCGAGGCCGCCCGTCATCACGTCCGATCCCGCCCCGCCCTCGATCCGGTCGTCGCCGCCACCGCCGCGAATGGTGTCGTTGCCCGCAAGGCCGAGCAACACGTTGGCCACGTCGTTGCCGACGATGACGTTGTCGAGGGCGTTGCCCGTGCCGTTCACGCCGGTGCCGAACAGCGTCAGGTTCTCGACCTCGTTGGGAAGCACGTAGCCGAAGCTGCCCACCGCTTCGACGGTGTCGTTGCCGCTTCCGAGCAGTTCCAGAACGACGGCGCGCTGGTCCCTGACGACGTACGTGTCGTCGCCGATCAGGCCTTCCAACGTGTCGGCCCCGAGGCCGCCATCGATGCGATCGTTGAAGTTGGTGCCGATGAGGATGCTGTCGCCCGCGTTGCCGATGATTTCGAGCCCGACATTGATGCCCGGATTGGCCAGCGAGGCGTCGATGTCGATGTTGGCGGTGCCGGAGGTGTCGGCGACGGGGCCGGTTCCGGTCCCGATCACGATCCGCTCGACTCCGGTGAACAGCTGAACGATGCCAAGTGCATTCGCTCCGGCGATCACGATGCTGCCGTTGTCGGTCTGCGTGAATCGCACCTCGTCGATGCCGAGCCCATTGCCCACCTGGAAGCTCGGTCCCTTGACGAGCAGTTGGAGCTGCGCGAGGCCGGTGTCGGCGAAGTCTTGGAAGGCAAAATCCGCGTCGCTCTCGACGATGTACAGGTCGTCTCCCTGGCCGCCATCCATCGATTCCCGTCCACCCACGGCCGCTCCACCCGTGCCCGGAATCAGCACGTCGTTGCCGCTCGCACCATTGAGAGTGTCCCAGCCGCCGCCGGCGAGCAGCACGTCGTCGCCGGAACCGCCGTCGAGCGTGTCGTCGAAGAGCCCCACGGCGACCGCCGGCTCGGGATCCAGAACGCCTCCAACGACGATGCCGTCGCCGCCGTAGAGGATGTCGTTGCCGGCACCGCCCTGCATGATGTCGCCGTCGGCGCCGCCAAACAGGAGATCGTCACCCGTGTTTCCGAAGAGCACGTCGATGCCGAGGCCGCCGAGAACCGTGTCGTTGCCATCGCCGCCGTAGACGAAATCGTCTTCGGTGCCGCCGTCGAGCGTGTCGTTTCCGACGCCGCCGTAGACGAAGTCGACGCCCGCGCCGCCATCGACGATGTCGTCGCCTTCCTCGGCGCGCACGGTGTCGTTTCCGCCGAGCGAGAAGATCACGTCGTTGCCGGTCGTGCCGCCGATCATTTCACTGGCGTTGCCGACGCCGTTGGGGTTCAAGACGCCCCTCGCGTCGGTGTAATTGCCGGGATTGCCGTAGAAAACCGTGCCTGTGGCCGGCGTGCCGACAAAGCCAGCCCGACCCACCGCGGCCGAAATCTGATTGCCGCCGGCGTCGAGCACCTGCTGAATCGTCGTCGATGCCTGGAGGACGGGCAGCGTCGAAACCTGGGCCGGCTGGCTCACGTCGATCTGCACGTAGCTGTCGGCGACCGAGAAGATGTCGGCATAGACATTGGTCGCACCGGTGGAGCTCATGACCAAGTCGGCCAGCATCGTGCCCTCGATGTTCTCGAGGAAGAACTCGGTGGTGGGCACGCGTCCGAGGTAGTAGAAGAAGTCGCCATTTTGCAGCTTCATCATCTGCATCGCGAAGACGGCGTCGAAGGTGGGGCCCAGCATGCCGCCGACGACCTCCCGCTCGGCCATGCCGCCGACCCAGGCGTCGATCCGTTTTAAATCCTTGTGGGCGGCCATCCACACCGGGCTGGCGATGGCGGCGGCGGCGGC
>DHLZ01000004.1:24630-24796 GCA_002405515.1 Planctomycetaceae bacterium UBA4655 | reverse complement strand
TGAGCCCGTGCTTTCCCGAAGCGCGTACCACTGCGCGAGGGTTCTGGACGACTGGAACTTCGTCAGAATGTCGTCGCTGGCGTAGGCCATGATGAAGTTCTTGACGGTGACGTTCTGGTCGGCCAGCGTGCCCTTGAGGTTGTCGCGGAACGTCGTCCAGGACGCG
>DHLZ01000004.1:0-24418 GCA_002405515.1 Planctomycetaceae bacterium UBA4655 | reverse complement strand
CCGCCCCCGCCCCCCCCACCCCGCACCATGTTGAGCGTGGCGAGGTCGAGCGGCTGGCCCAGGAGGTTGTCCCGCAGGGAGTCGGTCACCTTCTCGTCGATCCGCATGCCAACCTGGGCCGTGCTCCCCTGGGTCAGGAGCGTCGAGGTGAACCCGGGCTTGTAGGTCGCCGGGCTGAGGAAGGCGTCGATCAGGCCGCGGTTGATGTCCACCTGCACCTTGTCGGGCGTGACGAGCGAGCCCGTCGCAGCGGCCGTGGCGGCGGCCGACGCCACGAATGAAAAGCGATTGTTGTCGAGAATGGTCACCGTGAAGGTTCCGTTCATCGCGTCGGCCGCAAGACCGCCGATCGGCACGGAAACGCCGGAAATCTTGACGCTTTCCCCGGCCTTGAGTCCATGGTTGACCATCGTCACCGTGACGACATTGCTGCCCGGAGCCGTCGAGAAATTCGACGTGTCCGTGTACTGCCGCATGCCGATCGCATCGGGCATCATCGAATGGCCGAGCCGGTAGACGGAGTTCGCGAACTCGGAGTCGATGCGGGCATCGATCAGCGGGTCAACGCCCGCGAAGCCGGCGATATTCGGGCTCAGCTTGCGAACGAACTGGTCGAAGACCATGTGCTGATACTGCATTTCCAGCACGATCTTCGCCTGCTGGAACAGTTCCTCGCCCGTGATCTGGGTGGCTGCACCCGTGAGCGGATCACTCCACGCCCATCCGCCCTGCGGCTGATCGCCGACGAATCCATACTTCTGCTTGAGAAGCTCGAGGATGCGGTTGTGGTGCGTCAGAAACGCCTCGTGCACCGCAGTGAGGCCGATGTTTTCATTGATTCGCCCGTCGCCGCCCACGTAATGGGCTTCGAGAGCGGCCTTCAGCGGCGAAGAGGGACTCATATCCCGACCGACCCAGGCCGCATCCGTCATGGCAGGGAGCCTGACCCCCATGTCGTTGAGGAACGCATGCTTGGTCGTCACCAGCACGAAGTCGGTCACCGCCCAATCCGTGGCGGGATCGGCCACGAGCGACAGGATGGCCGGATCGTCCGCCAGCGTCGTGTTCTGGACATACACCTTCTCCCCGGTGACCTTGTTGAGCGCGACCAGCCGGGGCATCCCGTCGGCGCCGAGGATGAGTTGGGAATGGGTGTCGAAGGCGACGAGGGGAACGGCCATGATGTCGGCGTCGTGGAGGACGAGGCCCACGTTCACCGCGTTGGCCTTCACCTGCGCCCAGTTGGCCATGCCCGCCTTGCCGGTCATTTCCGGCATCGACTCGCCCGGTATGGTCTGGCCGGCATTCAGAAGCCGCCCGGTCGTCCTGGCGGCGATGCCCGTCCCCACCGACAGATACTCCCGCAGGAAGACGGTTCGGCTCGCATCGGATCCGTAACTCTGGCTGAGGTCGATGAAGGGAGAGGTCTGGTTGAAGCTCTCCGCACGGGCCGGAACGAGGTCGAGCTTGAACGAGTCGGGGAGAATTACTCCCGGAATGGCCGGGAACGGTTCGACGAGCGCGGTCACACCGGTCGTCGGAGTGTAGAAATTGATCTGGCTGGCGAGATCGACGTCATCGGTGGCCGCAATCTCGATCAGGGTCTGATTGAGGACGAGCATGCCCTTGAACTTGAAGAGACCCGTCGTGATTCCCGCATTCGCGACGGTCGAGGTGCCGGCAAAATTCACGACACCTTCCTGACCGGCCAGCCCGAGCTGGGCGAGCAGGGCGTCGGTAGACCCCTCGCCGATCGTGACGCTCACCGTGTTGCTTCGGCTCGCGGTGATCGACGTGGCGCGATTGGCCGTGTAGAGACCGTCGCTGGGCAACAACTGCACTTTCGCGGACCCGTCGATTCCCTTGCTCACGAAGTCGAGCCCGTGGTCGAAGAACTGGCCGAATTGGCCGGTCCAGTTGCTGTAGGGCAGCGGATTGACGGCGCCGGACACGGGCGAGACCCGGCCCGTCGGGTCGTCGAGAAGCTTGAAGGCGGCGTTGGTTTTCGCAAAGCCGATCGGATTGCTGCCATCCACGACGAGATTCGAGATCACTCGTGGATTGAGCGCATCAACCGTCGCGCCATTGACCGTCGTGGTGAAGCCCACGGTGATCTGGGTGCCACGAGGAGAGTTGGCAAAAACGGACGACACGACGTCGTTCTTCTTGCCCACCGCCGTGAGCCGGTTGAAGGTCAATCTGGGGAACAGCGTGTCGCCGGCACCGAACCACCAGTTGGGCGAGAGCGGGTTGGTCGTGTTGTTGCCCACACCCTGGACGTCGCGGATGCCCGTGGGCCCCAGCGGCGCGAGACCGCCAAGTTCCTCCGGGAGTCGGTCGCTGCGGACCCGGCTGAGGAGAAACCGCAGGTCCTCCGAGCCGAAGCCGGGCTGGCTGACAGCCTGCGGTCCCACGATCGCGGCGGGAGCGGCGAACGTCGATGCCCCCACGTCGATGACAGGGCCCATCACGCGAGCTCCCATCACACCAGCCCCCGTGACATTCACCACGGGTGCGGCCGCCGCGAATGCTCCACCCGATACCGCCACGTTCGTCACATCCACCGTGACGGCCAGCTCGCCGGAAAGCGGCGGGGTGGCGGTGTTGGCGGCGACGACCGTGAACGAATAGCTCGACCTGCCGACATGGTTGGCGTAAGCATTGCGGGTGACGACGCCGGTGGTCGTATCGATCCGCACGAGGTTGAAATCGCCGACGTCTTGCTTGATCGAGAACCTGACGGCGCGATTGCGCCTGGTGCCGTCCGCGTCGTTGGCGGTGGCCGTGTAGATCGCCGAGTCGATCGGGGCGTTGCCGTCGATGGAACCCGTGTCGCCACTGGTGATGGCCGGACCGTTGTCGTTGACGTCGCGAATCGACAGCGTGAACCGCCGTTCGATGGACAATCCGCCGGCGTCCGAACTCCTCACGCGGATCGAGAACTGATTCTGCGACTCGTAGTCGAGCAGGCTCGCCGTCCGCAACTCGTTTCCGACGATCGCGAAGGAACCGTTGTCGGCCGACCCGTCTCCCGGGACGAGCGCATAGGTGAAGGAATCGGCGGAGTCGCGGTCGCGGGTGGTGAACGTGCCCACGGCCGTGCCGATGGCGACGTTCTCGTCGATCCCGGATCGGGCAAACAGCAGCCTCGTCGGCGCGGCCAACGAGACGGGCGCGTTGCCGGCGACGTCGCGGATCGAGGAGTTGCCCCGCTCAATGACTCGAGCACCGACGACCGCTCCGACGGGCGACTCGCCGTTCCTCAACTGATACGAAAACGTGACCGTGTCATCGACGACGTTCGTCGCCAGAAGCCGCCGCTGAAAGTCGCCGATGGAAACATTCAGCGCCGGAGTCCCGCTGACCACGACCGGCTCGCTGAAGCGAACGTCCACCGACAGCACGTCCCCAACGATGGCCGGGGCACCGATGGCCGCGACGCTGGGGCCGACGACATCGACGAACGGTCCCGTCAATTCCTCCGAGCCGGGCGCGACGGACATCGCGATCCTCGACTCGAGTCGCTGCATCTCGAAGCCCCGCGTGCCTGTCCGACGACGCCGCCCCGCCGGGCGACTTCTCCGCGACTGCCAGAGGGAACGAACGAAGCCAAAAACGGAGCGACCAAAAACGGAGCGACCTGTGTATCGCACGGCGGACCTTTCCTGAGGCTGGGACGGACAGTACGAGTCGTCAACGGATGCGTCGAATCGAACCGGAGATCACGAGGAAGTCAGACAAATCGAAAGACGCATTCTTCGAGTCCGCCACGAACGCATGCCGCATTCGGTCACTCGAGAAAGGCCCTGAGATTCTGCATGCCCTCCATCCGGCCGGTGCCGAAGTGGGGCATCGATCCCTTGGTTAGAGGAATCGTCAACTGCCTCCTTGGCTTTTACCCTACTTTCCGTTACTGTCAAATTTTGCTTAACCTGAATATTTTGAAACGTTGCCTTGAGCAGCTTCCTCTCGCCGCCGAGCGTGGCCGCCGCTCCCAACAGCCTTGAGCCGCAAGTTCTTCCCCTGCAAATCCTTGCGTTCATGCAAAGTGGCCGCGGATCGTCTCGCCGCGGCCTCGGAATTCGAGCGAGCGTCTGGCGATGGGCATCGTCGATCGAAGGAAGGGTCCACTCGAAGGAAGGGGTCGCTCGGCGAACAGGATCCGGGCTGCCCCGAACCCGGCGAGCCCGCTGTCACCCGATCTCGAGCCGCACCCGCCGCGGCATGCCGAGCCGACCGAAGAGGCCGACGGCCCCCTTCGGCACCCCGAGGAACCGGAGCTTCTCGAACCACTGCGGCGCCTCGGCCGCGAGCGGGCCGACCGCGGTGCCCCGCAGGTCGAGCGAGGTGAGGCCGGTGAGCCCCTTCAACTGCAGCAGCCCCTCGTCGGTGAGCGAGCCTCCCGAGAGGTCGAGCGTTGCGAGGTCCTTGAGCGACTCGGCCCTGAAGCCGAGCAGGATCGCGAACAGGTCGTCGGCCGCCGGGCCGTTCAGCCGCACGGTCACGAGCTTGTCGGCGACGCGGGCGAAGTCCTCTCCGAACGACTTCTCGAGCCAGTCGGTCTCCTCCATCTCGATCTCTCCGCCTCGCTCGATCGTCTCGGTCACCACCTCCTGCTGCTGGGAGTAGGAGTCGATCTTGGCGGCGAGCCACTCGAGCTTGCCGGCCTTGAAGCGGACGTAGTCGTTGGCCTCCTCGAACGCCTTCTGGAGGCGGATGAACTCCTGCGGATCGCCGCCCCGGTCGGGGTGCAGGATGCGGGCCCGGGCCATGTAGGCCTGCTTGACGTCCTCCGCGGTGACTGGCGGCAACAGACCGAGCACCTTCAGGCACGCGGGCACGTCGCCGGCTGCGGATGGCGTCGCGGACGTTCTCGGCTTCTGCGTCATGGTGAAGGGGATCATACGCGACCCGGACGGCCGGGGCGGCTTTCGGCCGGGCGATGAAGCAGTTTGGGGAAACAGGGTCGACTGGCCGGGCTGCTTCCGAGATTGCGGCATCCACCGGGAATCACTAGCTTTCCGGAGATCCGTTGCAGGGATGGCGACGGATGCCATGCGCCAAGGAGGGTAATCATGCACCGATGGTGGAACGGGCTCCGACCGGTCTCGTGGAAGGCACCCGGATGGTGGAAGGAGGTCGGCGCGTTCCTCCTCGTCATCGCCGCCTGCATCGGCTGGCGGCTGGCGGCCGGACCGGCTCGGGCGACCGCCCAACCTCCCGTCGCGAAGCCCGCGGCCGGCCCGCGCGACGCGGGCAAACCCGCCGGGAGGCCCGCCGTCGCCGCGCTCGTCAACGGGACGGCCATCGGCTGGGAGCAGTTGACGGCCGAAGCGGTCGCCCGCCACGGCGACGCGATGCTCGATTCGCTCGTCAACCGGGCGATCATCGAACAGGCCTGTGCCCGGCAAGGGGTCACCGTCACCGCCGCGGAGGTGTCGGCGGAGATCGACGGCATGGCCAAACGCTTCGGCCTGCCCCGCGACCGCTTCCTCGAACTCATCCAGCAGGAGCGCGGCTTCGGTGAAAAGCAGTATTCGAACGAGATCATCTGGCCGATGCTCGCGCTTCGCAAACTCGCCCGCGGAACCGTGCAACCGACGCCGGCCCAGGTCCAGGCAGCCTTCGAGTCGCGATTCGGACCGGCCGTGAAGGCGAGGATCCTCGTGGCCCGGACCCTCGACGAAGCGAAGAAGCTCCGGGGCCTCGCCGTCGCGAAGCCGGAGGAGTTCGGGGCGATCGCGAGGCGATCCTCCGTCGATGTCGGCACCGCGAGCGCCAGCGGCTGGGTGCAGCCGATCCGCCGGCACACCGGCGACGCGGCCTTCGAGAGGGCGGCTTTCGCGCTGCGCGATGGGGAGATCTCCGACGTCATCCAGGTCGCCGATCAGTTCATCGTGCTCAAGTGCGAGGGACACCTTCCGGCCTCCGGCGAGAAGCTGGAGAACGTCCGCGAGAAGCTCGTCGCGGAGCTGTCGGAACAGGCTTCCCGTGCGGCTGCCGCCGAACTGTTTCGCACGCTCGAGCGGCAGGCGAAGGTCGAAAAACACCTCGATACCGCCTCCCCGACGGCCCTGTCGCCCGGCACGGCCGCGACCGTGGACGGGGCCGCGATTCCCACCGAGACCGTGGCCGCCGCATGCCTCGAGCGGCACGGCGAAGAGGTGCTCGAGATTCTCGTCACCAAGACGCTCGTCTCCCAGGCGCTCTCGCGGCAGAAGCTCGCCGTCGAGCCGGACGACGTCAAGCAGGAGATCGACCGGGCCGCGAGGTCGCTCGGCTTCACGAAGCAGGACGGCTCGGCCGACGTCGACGCCTGGCTCCGGAGGGTCACCCAGGAAGACAAGGTCCCGATGCGGCATTACATCGACGACATCGTCCGGCCGACCGTCGCGCTCAAGAAGCTCGTCGGCCCCGTGACCGTCACGAACGAGGACATCGGCAAGGCGTACGAGGCGACCTTCGGCCCGCGGGCCCGCTGCCGCATGATCGTGCTCGACAGCCAGCGACGGGCCCAGGAGGTCTGGCAGCTCGCCCGCCAGCAGCCGACGCCCGAGTTCGTCGGCGACCTCGCCGAGAAATATTCCGCCGACCCGGCGAGCCGCGGCCTCCGCGGCGAGGTGCCGCCGATCCAGCGGTACGGCGGCCAGCCGACGCTCGAGCGGGAGGCCTTCGCGCTCAAGCCCGGAGAGGTGTCGGGCATCGTGCAGGTGGCCGACCGGTTCATGATCCTCTTCCTGGAGGGTTTCACCGCGCCGATGAAGGTGACGATGGACGAGGTGAAGCAGGACCTCAAGGACGACATCCACGAGAAGAAGCAGCGGATCGAGATGACGAGGTTCTTCACCTATCTGAGGGAGGGCGCGTCGATCGACAACTTCCTCGCCGGCACGAGCCAGACCCCGACCCAGCATTCGCCGCCCCCCACGGCCGGCATGCCGCCGGCGAAGCTCCCCACGCCGGCCGACCTCCTGCCGGGCCGGGAGCCGCTCCTGCCGCGGGCGGAGTCGGAGGGCCTCGCCAGGCCGCGGGCGGGCAGCCGCATCGGCCAGCCGTCACCGGCCGGAAAGCCGCCGGCCGGCGGCGGCGTCGTGCCGGCGTCGCTCGACGCCCCCGCCGTCAAGTAGACTACGACATCATGACAGATCATCTTCGCGGCCCTGCCGCCCCCGACGCTCGCGCCGAGGACGGCACGAGCCCGGCCGACATCGAAACGCCGTTCGAGATTTCGGTATCGGACCGCATCAAGCAGCTGCCCCCCTACCTCTTCGCGCGGATCAACCAGCTCACGTACCAGAAGCGTCGTGCGGGCAACGACGTCATCGACATGAGCATGGGAAACCCGTCCGACCCGCCCAGCCAACGGGTCATCGACAAGCTCGCCGAGGCCGCGAACGATCCGCGGAACCACGGCTACGCCCCGGCGCTGGGCATCATGAGCCTGCGGCGCGAGGTGGCATCGCGGTATCTCACGAAGTGGGGCGTGCGGCTCGATCCGGAGAGCGAGGTGATCGGCACGCTCGGCAGCAAGGAGGGGTATGGGCACCTCTGCCTGGCGCTCGTCGGCCCCGGCGATGCCGTCGTCGTGCCGGCCCCGTCCTATCCGGCGCACGTCTACGGCGTCGCCCTCGCGAGCGCCCGGGCGATCCCGATCGACACGACGGACCCATCCCGCTTCCTCTCCGACGTGGCGCGGACCTGCGAGACCGATCGCCCCAAGATCGTCGTCGTGAACTTCCCGCACAACCCGACGGCCACCGTGGTCGAGGCCGACTTCTACCGCGACGTCGTGAAGCTCGCGAAGCGGTACGGGTTCATGCTCGTTTCCGACCTCGCCTATGCCGACGTCACCTTCGACGGCTACGTCGCGCCGAGCCTGCTGTCGATCGAGGGCGCCCGAAAGTACGCCGTCGAGTTCACGACGATGAGCAAGGGATTCAACATGGCCGGCTGGCGGGTCGGGTTCTGTGCCGGCAACCGCGAGATCGTGCGGGCCCTCGGCACGATCAAAACCTACTACGACTACGGGATGTTCCGGCCGATCCAGATCGCGGCCATCATGGCGATGCGGCACGGCGAAGCCGACGTCGCCGCCCAGTCGAAGGTCTATCAGCGGCGGCGCGACGTGCTGTGCGACGGGCTCGCGAGAATCGGCTGGCAGGTCACGGTGCCGAAGGCGAGCATGTTCGTCTGGGCCAGGATGCCGGAGCCGTTCGCGAGCCGGATGACGAGCATGGACTTCGCGACGAAGCTGCTCGAGGAGGCCGACGTCGCGGTCAGCCCCGGCGCCGGATTCGGCGAGTCCGGCGAGGGGCATGTCCGCCTGGCGCTCATCGAAAACGAGAACCGCCTCCGCCAGGCCGTCCGACAGATCGGCCGGGCGCTCGGCGACGAACTGAAGACCGCAACCGCCCGCGCCGGCTGACGTCGGGAAAGCGGCATCACCCCGGCCCGCGACGCTACGCCATCTCCGACGGGATCTCCTCGCTCGCGGCGGCTTCCCGGAGCTTCTCGAGCGCCTTCGCCTCGATCTGGCGGACCCGCTCCTTCGTGACACCCAGGGCCGAACCGACCTCCTTGAGCGTCTGCGGCTCGTGCACGTGGTCGAGGCCGTACCGCCGGATGATGATCGTCTGCTCGCGGGCGTCGAGGCGGCCGAGGAAGCGGCCGACCTGCGTCATGCGGTCGGTCTCTTCGATCCGCTGCTGGGTCACGTCGCCCCGGCCGTCGGTCGCGGACTGCAGCATGTCCATGTCGGCGGCCCGGAACCGCTCCCGCCGCTTGTGCTCGTCGGGAATCGTCCGGGCGTAATTCTTCATGATCGCCCACGAGGCGTAGGTGGAGAACTTGTTGCCGCGGGCGTAGTCGAACTTCTCCACCGCGCGGATGAGCGACATGTTGCCATCGCTCACGAGGTCGAAGAAGCTGTCGGCAGGCCCGACCCGCCGCTTGGCGATCGACACGACGAGCCGGAGGTTCGACCGCACGATCCGGTTCTTGAGTTCCACGATCTCGCCGTAGAGCTTCTCGATCTGATCCATGAGCCGGCTGTTGGGCCGCTCGACGTCGAGTTCTTCACGGAGGTGAGAAGCCTTGTGCTTCAGGTAGTTCATCTTCCTGAAGAGCCACACCTCCTGCTCCCGTGACAGCAGCGGAACCTCGTACAGGCTCGCGAGGTACGCGGGCAGCCCGGAGGGCCGGCGGACCCTCTTGGACGGCTCGTCGAGTCCGGGGAACGGCTGATTCACGACCCTCTCGGCGCTCTTGCGGGAGAAGAGGGCGTTGGGGATGAAGTCGAGGGGCAGCTTCTGGATCGCCGCGGCCCGCTGCGACTGGATGACCCGGTAGATGCTCGCCTTGCTTCGGCGATACCGCCTGGCGATCGACTCGACCGACTCGCCGCCGAGGTGCTGCTGGTAGATCCGATCGCACGACTCCGGCCGCAGCCGGCCGTCGGCGTGCGGAAACACCGCCACCTCCGGATGGGCCTGGTCGTGCTCCTTGATCGTGTAGCGGATCGTCTCGACGCTCCGGTTCAGCCGTCGCGCGATGCGACGATGCGTGTCGGCGGGACTCGCTCCGGCAGTGGCGAGCCTCCTCGCCCAGCCGAGAATCCGGTCCTTCTCCTCGCCCGAGAGCTGGCTGAACCGGCTGCCCCGCTCGATCCGCACCGGGTTTTCCTCCATGAACCGATCGACGGCGGTCGCCAGGAAGCCGACCCGCGTCCGGCCTCCCACCCGGTAGCGGCCGGCCACGAGTCCGTGCTCTCTCCACCGAGAAATCGTCTTCGTGGAGACGTTGAACCGCTTCGCGAGATCTTCGATCGTGAGAACCTCTTCGTCGGCGCCGTCCACGACGCCGCGGACATCCGAGAATCCGGCCGCCGGAAGCGACCCGGTCGCGGATTCCTCGAACAGCCGGATTCCATTCGCGGCATTCATGTGATGATTGATTTGCATGGCTCACCTCCGAGTCGCCAGTGGACGTCCGTGATCCCCAGACCGCCTCGCGAACGCCAAGTTATACGCAGCTCCTCCGGGAGTGGTTCTGCCGCGACGCGACGGGCTTCAGTTTTTTTCTCGACGCCCGCCCAACCGGCCCGAACACCCCGCCCGAACCCCCCATCCTTCCCGGATTTCTCCCGTGGACACTTGGTACGGGGGGCTCGAAAAGCCGATTTCTCTTCCCATGGAACCAGCGATACGCGGGCCCGGCACGGCGGGGCCGACCGATTCTCTGCGGCGGGCGGCCCTCGGCCTCGTGCTCGCGTGCGGCCTGGTGACGTCGCTGCCCGCAGCCGACGGAAATGACCCGCCGGCGCCGCTCGGCCCCCGGGAGCGGGTTCGCGTGAAGATGGACGCCCGGGGAGAACTCTTCGCCCCGACGGGCGACGACTCCGGCGAGGTCCGTCGGGCGTTCACGGCGGCGGCCCGGCTCGACTTCCTCGAAGGCCTCGCTGCCGCCAGTCCAGACGCTGCCGCGGAGGCCGCTCCCCCGCACGACGCCCGCGGTGTCAGGCATTTTTTCTCGGCCGCTTCGGAATTGACGATCGATGGTGTCGGCACCCGACGGTCGCTCGACCCGGCGACCAGCACGCTCATCGTCGCCAGTTCGCCGACGGTGACGCATTTCGCCCCCGACGCCCTGCTCACCCGCGAGCAGGCGGAACTGCTCGCCATCGCGTTCGACCCGTTGCTCCTCGACCGGCTCCTGCCGCCAACCGACGCGGGCTCGGCGGAATGGCGGCCGTCGGCCGAACTCGTTGCGGCCCTGCTCGCGATCGACACGGTCGGCCGGCCCGTGGACGAACCGCCGGCCGATTCGGCCGGCGCCCCACCCGATTCGTCGAAGGGCGGTCCTCTCCTCGCACGGGTGGAACCGGCCGCCGAACCGGACGGTGGGAAAAAACTGATCGTCTCTGGCACCGTGCATGGGGCCGTGGACGGTGTCCCCACGACGATCCGGGTGGACGGCAGCTACGAGCTCGACGCCGACGGCCGGCGGGTGAAAAGCGGGGTCGTTCGGCTCCGCGAAAAACGGCTGGCGGGACATGTTTCGCCCGGGTTCGAGTGCGAGGCGAGTTTCCAGATGGCCCGCCGGCCGGCCGCAGGGTCCCAGGCGGCTCCGACGGTCGACGCCGCGGTGCCGAGGGGAATGGAAGAGGCCTGGGCCCGCCTGCTCGGCGGCGAGTCCCGGGGAAGCCCGCGCTTGCTCCGTTTCGAGGATCCGGATCGACGCTTCGCGGTCGTTCACGACGCCCGTTGGCGGGCCGTCGCGAACGATTCCCGCGGCCTGGTGCTCCGATTGGTGGACGAGGGGGCTCTCCTCGCGGAGTGCACGGTTTCGCCGCTGCCGCCTGGCGAAGCGGGCATGCCGATCGAAGACTTCCGCCAGGACATCGAGCGGTCGCTCGGGGGACGGCTGGGGCGGTTCACCGCCTCCGAAGAGCTCCCCGCCGCGAAGTCGCCCATGAGGGTGCTGCGGGTCGTGTCCGAGGGCGCGACCGACGGGACGCCGCTGGAATGGCGGCATTATCTCGTCGAGGATCGGCTCGTCGAGGATGGTCGAAGGAGCCGAACGACCGTGACTTTCGCCGTCGAGCGCCGATTCGCCGACAGGTTCGGACGGGCGGATGCCGATTTCGTCGCCGGTTTGAACCCGAAAACGGGGCCCGCACCTTGACGTACCCCCGTGCCCGAGAGGATAGTAAAGGTCGCTCCAGCGGTGCCCACTCGCGGTATTTCCATGGGAGGCCGGCCGATATCCTGGTGACTCGGTTCCTCGGCCGACGGAGCGCGACGCGGATCCAGCCCGTGGATTCCCGTCGTCGTCGACCGGAGTCGTGATCCACCGGAGTCGTGAGCCATCGAGAAGCAGCATCGCATCAACGAGCAGATCCGGATCTCACCGGTGAGGGTGATTTCCGATGAAGGCGCCCAGTTGGGAGTGATCCCGACGATCGAAGCGCTCGAGAGGGCCCGTGAGGCAGGCCTCGATCTCGTCGAGGTGGCGCCGAACGAGTCTCCGCCGGTCTGCCGGATCATGGACTTCGGCAAATTCAAGTACCAGCAGAAGAAGAAACAGCACAAGACCCACGTCCACCACACGAAGATCAAGGAGATCCGGCTGCGGCCCAAGACGGGCGATCACGACATCGAGTTCAAGGTGAACCAGGCCAAAGGGTTCCTGCAACACAAGGACAAGGTGATCGTTTCGGTCGTGTTCCGCGGCCGCGAGCTCGCCCACATCGACGAGGGCCAGAGGGTGATGAAAAACATCCTCGTGCAGCTCGAGCCGGTGGGAAAAGTCGAGGCCCCACCGCAGCAAATGGGCCGCCGTCTGGTGTGCACGCTGTCCCCGAGATAGAGTGATCGCCAACGAATAAGACCGCCAGACACGACAGATACAGATTCAGCTACCACAGATTCAGCTACCGAGGAGCCGTCCCGTGCCGAAGCAGAAGACCCACAAGGGAGTGAAAAAGCGTTTCCGTCTGACCGCCAACGGAAAGGTGAAGCACCGCCAGGCTGGCACGAGCCATCTCCAGGTGCGGCTCACGGCAAAGAGACGACGCAGCCTCCGAGGCACCCGCGTGCTCGCCCCCGTCGATACGGCGAAGATCGCCGAGGCGCTCGGCCCGTATAGCTACTGATCGCCACCAACTACTGATCGCCACCAACACCGCTCAACCAGCAAGAATCAAAAACCTACGGAAAGACTGAACCATGCGTACGAAGAGCGTCGTCCCCCGGCTGCGTGCCAAGAAGCGGCTGTTCAAGCGGGTGAAGGGGTCTGTCGGCGGCCGCCGACGCCTCCTCCGCACGGCGAAGGAATCGATCATCCGCGCCGGTGTTTTCGCCCGCCGCGACCGTCGGCGAAAGAAGCGAGACTTCCGTCGGCTCTGGATCGTGCGGATCAACGCCGCCGTCCGTGAGCGGGGCATCCGCTACAGCCAGTTCATCGCCGGGCTCGAGAAGATCGGCTCCGAACTCGACCGTCGCACGCTCGCGCAGATGGCCGTCTACGATCCGACCGGCTTCGATGCAGTCGTCGAGCAGGTGCGGAAGGCGCTCGGTCTGCCGGCGCCGGCGACCGTGGCCTGATGCCATCTCCGGCTTCTGGGCCGGCTTCTGGCCCCGCGAGGCTGCAGGCCTGTGGCTCACGACGACAACACCGCCGACAAGAACGCCGCTGAAAGAGACGCCGCTCGGGAAAAGACCGGCGAGGGAACAGCCGCGCGTGACGCCGCGCGAACGTTCACCGTGGAAGTCGAGCGGCTGCTCGCCGAAGCCGCCGCTGCCATGTCCGCGGCGGCGGATGCTTCCTCGCTCGAGTCGGCGAGGATCGAGTTTCTCGGTGCCAAGTCGGGGCGACTGAAGGCCGTGCAGAAACTGCTCGGTCAGCTCGGGGCCGCCGACAAGCCGGCCGGTGGCCGACGATTCAACGAGCTGAAGCAGGCTCTTGCGGCCTGCTTCGAGGCCGCGGAGGCGAGGCTCGCCGGAGCCGCCCGAGGCCTTCCGCCGATCGACGTCACGCTGCCGGGCGTGGCCAGGCGGCTCGGACGCCACCATCCGATCACGCTCACCATCCGCCGTGTGCAGCAGATCATGGGGCGGCTCGGCTTCGAGAGCGTCGAGGGACCCGAGGTCGAGGACCAGTGGCACAACTTCGACGCGCTCGCGATCCCGCCGGAGCATCCGGCCCGCGACCCCCTCGACAACTTCTACCTCGCGGTCGCGAAGGGTCACTCTCCGCTCCTGCTGCGATCGCAGACGAGCACCGTGCAGATCCGCGTCATGGAGGCGAGGAAGCCGCCGCTGCGGATCATCTCGCTCGGCCGGGTCTATCGGCCCGACACGGCCGACGCCACCCACTACCCGATGTTCCACCAGGTCGAGGGGCTCTGCGTGGAGCGAGGCACGACCATGGCCCACCTCAAGAGCGTGCTGCGGTTCTTCGCGTCGAGCTTCCTCGGCGGCGACGTGCACGTCCGCTTCCGCCCGTCGTTCTTCCCGTTCACGGAGCCGAGCGTGGAGGTCGACATGGAGTGGGGCGGACGCTGGGTCGAGATGGGCGGCGCCGGGATGGTCGATCCGGCGGTGCTCGCCGCCGTCGGCTACGACCCCGAGCAGGTCTCGGGCTTCGCCTTCGGCCTCGGCGTCGAGAGGATCGCGGCCCGGCGGCACGGCGTGGCCGACATCCGCGACTTCTACCGCAACGACGTGCGGTTCCTGGAGCAGTTCCGATGATCGTGTCGCTGGCGTGGCTCTCGGACTACGTGCGGCTCTCCGTGCCGGCCGACACGCTCGCGGAACGCCTCGCGATGGCCGGGCTCAACCACGAATCGACCCGGCGAGTGGGCGACGACACGGCGATCGAGCTGGAGGTCACGAGCAACCGCCCCGACTGCCTCGGCCACGTCGGCATCGCCCGTGAGGCCTCGGCGATCTTCTCGACGCCGCTCCACGTGCCGGAGCCGGTGGCCGCGGCGACGGGCGGGCCGGTCGCCGACAGCGTCTCGATCGCGATCGTCGATACGACGATCTGCCCCTACTACCAGGCGAGGGTGATCCGGGGCATCCGAGTGGGCCCGAGCCCGAAGTGGCTCGTCGATCGGCTCGCGACGATCGGCATCGCGAGCGTGAACAACGTCGTCGACGTGACGAACTACGTGATGATGGAGTGCGGACAGCCGCTCCATGCGTTCGATCTCGCGAAGATCCGGGGCGGGCGGATCGTCGTGCGGCCGGCGAATCCGGGCGAGCCCTTCGAGGCGATCAACCACAGGCAGTACGAACTCGACGGGCGGATGTGCGTGATCGCCGACGCGGAGCGGCCGGTCGCGCTCGCCGGCGTCATGGGAGGGGCCGACAGCGAGATCTCCGGCGACACCACCGAGCTGCTGCTCGAATCGGCACAGTTCCACCCGCTCGCCGTGCGGGCCGCGGCCCGTTCGCTGTCGCTCATGAGCGACAGCTCCTACCGTTTCGAACGGGGCCCCGATCCGGCCGCCGTGGATTGGGCGGGCCGCCGCGCCGCCGCGATGATCCTGGAGCTTGCCGGCGGCCGCCTCGACAGCGGCGTCGCCGAGGCCGGGTCACTCCAGGGCTCGCGTGCCGAGATCCACCTCGCGGACGACGCCGTTCGAAGGGTGCTCGGCGTCGACGTGGCCCCGGAGCGTCGAAAGGCGATCCTCCACTCGCTCGGATTCCATGAACTGGCCGCGTCGGCCGCCGGCACGTCCTGGCGGTCTCCCTCGTGGAGGCGCGACACGGCCCGCGAGATCGATCTCGTCGAGGAGATCGCCCGCATCGAGGGATACGACCACGTGCCGGAAGACGTGCCGATCCCGTCGCGGCCGGTGGAGGTGTCGAGCCGCGATCTCGCCGTCGCGCGGACCGGAGAGGTGCTCGTCGCCTGCGGACTGTGCGAGGCGATGACGAGGAGCGTCGTGAGCGAGACGCTCGACCTGGTGTCCGCGGGCTGGAGCGACCGCCCGGCCCTCACGATCCAGCCCGCGCTCGTGCGAGGAGCCGCCCGGCTCCGTCGCACGCTCCTGCCGAGCCTGCTCGAGTCGCGCGGCACGAACGCAGCCGCCGGCTCGCCCCACGGCGACCTGTTCGAGATCGCGCGGCTCTACCTGCCCGGCGGCGAACCCGGCACGCTGCCGGAAGAGCCCCTCGCCGCGGCGATGGTGCTCGGAGGTGGCTACGCGGACGTGAAGGGTGTCGTCGAGGCCGTGCTGCGGCGACTCGGCTTCGATCCCTCCGGCCACGGCTCCGGCACGACGGCCGTCCGCTACGCGGCGGTCGCGGCCAACGGCGGCGATCCGCTCTTCGAAGCGGGACGTGCGGCCGAGATCGTCGTCCCGGGGCCCGATGCCGCGCCGGTGCGGGTGGGAATCCTCGGCGAGGTCTCGCGGGGGCAGCTCGAACGGTTCGGGCTCGCCGGCCCGGTGGCGGCCGCGGAGCTTCTGATCGACCGGGTCGACGCGGAGGTCGGCCGTGAAGTGGCCATCGTGCGGCCGAGCGAGTTCCAGGCGGTCGATCGCGATCTCAACCTCGTCGTGGACGACTCGGTGCCGTGGTCCGCGGTTGCCTCGGCGATTTCCCGGGCGGCGGGCGGCCTCCTCGAGCGGCTGAACCTCGAGCAGGTCTGGTCCGACGCGGAACGGCTCGGCCCCGGCAAGAAGAGCCTGCTCGTCTCGGTCCGGCTGCGAAGCGATGCCGGCACGCTCTCGGGCGACGAGACGCGTCGCATCATCGACTCCGCGGTGGCCGCGGCCAGGGAGTCGTGCGGCGCGGTGTTGCGATGATGTCGGGCTGCGACCGCGGGCGGCGAAGCATCCCGTCGCGTCAGCGATCGGCGTAGACGCGGGTGACCTCTTCCTTCGTGATGGGCGACCGGCTGTCGTCGCTGGTCACCTGCACCTGCACCCGCTGGTCCCCCTCGCGGCGGCCACGGACGCGGATCCGGTAGACCGATTCCTGCGCCGGGGCGAGGTTCGCGAGCGGCTCGAAGACGACGGACAGATTGTCGATGCGGTGCGCCGCCGGGCCCTTCGCATCCACCGCCTCCACCTCGCCGAGCAGCGTGGCCGTGACGCGGACGCCGGTGGCCGCCTTGGTACCCTGGTTGCCGACCCGCACGACGTACTCGGTGATCCCACCGACCTCGACAGGATCCTCGCTGTCACCCACCTCGAAGATCAGGGCCGCGAGTCCATCGACCTCGACCGTGTGCGCGACCTGCGCCGTGAGGCCGTCGGCCGAACGGGCGGCCGCCGCGATCCGCTGCGGACCGAGCGCCGTCGGGACGAGCACCATCTCCACGCTGCCGACCTCGGCCGCGGGGAGCTGCTCGAGGTGCCACAGCACCCGATGGGTCGTCTCCTCGTAGTAGCCGGCGTTGTTCGCCCGCAGGAATTTCATGCCGGGCGGCAGCTGCGCGGCCAGTTCGATCGTGTTGGCGGCCGCGGTGCCGGCGTTGTTCATCGACAGGACGCAGGTGACCGGCCGCTGCAGGTAGCGGCGATTCGGCATGCTCGCCGTGAGCTCGAGCGTCGGCGCCGTCACCTCCAGCCGCACGGCACGTTCCGTCTCGATCCGGCCGTCGGCACGGGCCGTGAGCTTGAGCATCTGCACGCCCGGGTGCGTCGAGACGAGCGCGAGGTCGATCGTGCGTGCCTCGCCAGGCCGCAGGCGGCCCACGTCGTATTCGAGCGCGGGGCCGGACGCATGGGTGAATCCCGCGGGAACGTTCCCTTCGAGCACGACGCCCGTCGCCTCGCCCGTGCCGGGGTTGCGCACCGTGATCGTGAGCCGGATCGCGGAACCGACGAGGACGGCCTTCGGCTTCTCCGCCTCGATTGCGAGGTCGGCGCGGGTGGCGACCGACCGCACCGACGCGTCAGCCCGGAAGCTCACGCTCGCCACGCTGCCGACTTCCCCTTCCTCGACCGGCATCACCTCCATCGCCACGCGGGCCTGCCCGCCCTGAGGCAGGCTGCCGAGCGTCCAGAGGAGTTCCCCGCCCTCGCCAGGCGCCGCCGGCGGGGAGGTCCCCACGAGCCTCGTGCCGAGCGGAACCCGATCGCGGAGCGTCACGTCGTGGGCCGCAACGCCGCCGACGTTGCGGACGACCATGTCGTATCGGGCGGCCTTGCCGACCTGGACCTCGCGGGGACCGCGTTTCTCGATCGTGAGTTGCGGTGTCTGAACACCTTCCAACTGGATCGGTCCCGGCCTGCCGTCGGCCTGCACCGGTCCGCCCACGACCTGGGCTGAAGGCGACTGCAAAACGCGTTCGACGCCGGGCTGGCCGACGGCCGCGGGAGCCGCCGGCGGCGGGGTCGGCACGGTCGGCGGGGGCGTGACCACGGCCGCACCGGCGAAGCCGCGGGTGACGTCGGTGGACGCGATGCGATCCTGCGGCGGGCGTTCCGCACGCGGCAGGTCCGCAGGGGTGCGGGCCGCGACCGGGCCCGCCTGGCCGCCGCCGGGTGGCGTCACCGGCACGGGCGGATCGGGATCCTCCACGTGTGAAACGGTCGGCGGCACCGTCGGCCTGGGAGCGGGCGGCTGCATCGGGGCGAGCGCGGCGGCGAAGGTCGATTCCAGCGGTGGCGATCGGAGTGCGGGAGGCGGCGAGGCTGGCGCGGCGACCACTGCGGCGGCGGCCACCCCCGGGCCGACGGGCGGGGGAGCGACCGGCGGCGGGGCGACCGGTGCGGCGGGCATGGGCACCGCGGCAACCGACGGAGGAACGTCGCCCGGCGGCTCCCGGGCCGGGGCCTCGTCGGCGGCGGTCGCGGCGTCTCGCAACCGCTCCTGCGACCTCGCGATCTCGCCGCCGCCATCGGCAGGGGTGTTGAAGAAAGGCGCAGGCTCGGCGACTGCCCTGCCGTCGTCGCTGACGGCACCGGCATCGCTGAAGTCGCTTGCGTCGCTGACGTCGCCCGCGTCGGGCGATCCGCTCGGTACTGCGGGCTCCGCCGCGGCCTGAGGCACGGTTTCGGAGTCAACTGCGGAAAAATTCGAAAACGCGGCCGGAGAGGTCTTGGGGGCGGAGTCGTCGGCGACATGCTCGACCGGCGCGGCCGCGAATCGACGCTCCCCGGGCCGTTCGAGCGGAACCGGCTCGATCGGCACCGCCCGATCGGTCGCGACAGGCTCGAAAAACCGGGGTGGCGACGATTCCGGTGCGGCATCCGGAGTGGTGCGGCCGAGCCCGCTGGCGAAGACTACGACGAATCCGGCAGCGGCGCTTGCGATCGCTCCGCAGACGAACAGCGGCCCCTTCGAAGAGCCTCGCTTCACGACGAGCGACTGCCTCGAAGGCGGCGGCACGCTGCGGGCCGCCGCCTTGGACGTGTCGTCGCTCGCAGTCGCCGATTCGGCATCTTCGCACATGGGCTGTCCTGCCGCGGATGCGGCAACTCCTTCCGGTCGACGGGGAGTAGCAGACCCCCGGCGGATCGAGAAGATCATTTCCCGACGGCGCGGGACATCAGGCCGACTCGAGGATCTGGCGAAGATGAAAATGAAACTTTCCGAGCCTGCCGCCATAGTTTCCGGCGGATATCGCGAGCACGTCCGGTGCGGCGGCCGCCCGCATGCCTGCAGCCATCGACTCGGCGACGGTCGATTCATCCACGCCATCGACCACGATTTCGACGGCGGCAGCAGCGCCGCCGACGAGTTCCGTCGCCACCCTGCCGACGAGCCCCGGACAAAACGCCTCGTTGGTGCTCGCCTTCAACCCCGGGTAACGGGAGCCGACCTTGCTCCCCGAACGAACGACGCCTCCCGGAAACGGCGTGATCGCTCCACGAATCGTCGCAATCGCCCCGACGGCCCTGCGGGCCGCAGCGAGCACCGACTCGAGCGAAGTCGACTGGAGGATGAAGTTGCCTCCTCCGACGCCCTTGTCGATGCCGATCGATTCCTCGACGAGGAACTCACCATCCATGACCGGCACCCGCCAGTAACGCCTCCCGTCGATCACCTTCGTCTTCTCGAACCCGTCGCCGAAGTAGCGAAGGTGTCCGCCGAGCGGGAACCGCTCCCCTCCCTCCGGCAAACCGTCGAAGAGGCTCGTGGTCGGGCAGGTGAGAAGGCACTGGGCCGCACGATTGGCGACCGCCCTGGCGACGCCCTCGGCGGAGAAACCGAAGGCGAGAATCGACGCGCCGACGCGGCCGTCGGGCGTCGCCGCGGCGGGCATCCAGCCCTCCACGCCGATCTCGGCGTCGCACCCGATCACGCTCGTGCCGTAGCCCGTCGCGGCGGCAACGGCGGCCTCCAGCCAATGCCGGTCGTGCGCCGTCACGACGACGCGGGCGTACCGCAGGCGAAACGCCTCGGCGAACGTGTCCGCGATTTCTGTCGTCCCGAGCTTCATGGTCATTCGTTTCCGTTTCCTGCCGGACGCTACACGCCGCCAATCGGCTTCGCAAGCGCCGCAAGGCTTGCCCAACATACCCTTCATGCCATGGATGACGGCTGCCGAGCGTTTCGCATGCCGACGGTTGAGTGGGTCCGTCGGCACTTGGTAGGATTCCGCCATCCGTCTTCCGGAGAGAACTCTCATGCGCCGCCCCACGACGGGCCTGTGTTTTCCAGGCCTTTGTTCTTCCATCGCTCTTCTGTTCGCCGCGGGCTTCGCCTGGGTCGCCCTCGTCGGGTCGATCTCCGCCGACGACTCGATCGCCACGCTCGCCGCGGCCAGGGTGCCGAAGGACGCGGTTTTCCTGTCATCGTCGCTGCGGTTGCGGGAACAGGCCGAGCGATTCCTCGGAAGCCGTGCCTTCGCGGCGATTCGCGGGTTGCCGTCGGTGAAGAGGGCGATCGAGGCCTTCGAGGAACAGTCGTCGCTGCCTGGCAATCCGCTCGCCCTCGCGTCGGTGTTCCTCGAGCTGCCCGAGAACCGGCAGGCCGTCGAGGTGCTCGCCGATCTCGTCTCCAACGACAGCTTCGTCTACGGGGAGCCGTCGTGCATCACGCTCATGGAGCTGTTCAGAAAGCTGCAGACGGCCAACCAGGTCGCCGGCGTCGTGCGGATGGTCCGCGGCAGGTCGGGGGGCGACGGACCGGGAATCGAACTGGAGGACCTCGAGGTCGGGGAGTTGGGGGAGGGGACCCGACGCCGCGATGCCGGAGCCGACGAGATCGCAGGACGTTTGCTCATGTCCACGCTCGTCGACAACATCGAGCAGATCGTCGTGCCTGACGTCGTCTGGGGCTTCAAGGTCGGCAAGAAGGACGCCGCGACGACGCAGCTGAAGCGGCTCGAGGGCGTTCTCAAGCTTGCCGTCACGGCAGTCCCCGGACTCGCGAAGTCGCTCGATCGGCAGGAGGTTGCCGGCCACGAGTTCGTGACGTTCACGGTGACCGGCGAGATGGTGCCCTGGGACGATCTCGACGTCGGCCGACTCGCGGAAGGCTTCGACGATTTCGAGAAGGTGCTCGACAGGCTCCGTTCGCTGCGGCTGGTGATCGCCGTCGGACTCGTCGACGACCGGGTGATCCTTTCGATCGGCGACTCGCTCGATCACCTGAAGAAACTCGCCGCCACGGAGGCGGCGGACGGCCTGCTTGCGACCCTGCCCTTCAGGCCGCTCGCCGACGTCGCCGGAGATAAGCTCACCGACATCTCCTACCTGAGCGAACCGCTCGCCCGCGTGGTCAATCCCTCGGTGGACTATCTTCGCCAACTCGCGTCGATGAGCGGCCGGCTCGCAAAGTCGGCGGGTGTTCCCGACGCGGAGGAGGACGTCCGCAAGCTGCTCGAGAAGATCGCCGCCGACGTCGAGAAGCGGCTGCCCGTCGCCGGACCCCGGATGTCCTACGCGTTGCTCGGGGAGAACGGCTACGCGGGGGCGGCATGGGACTGGTCGAAGAACATCCCGCTCGACGGCGGCAAGCCGCTGTCGCTGCTCGAGCATGCCGGCGGCTCACCGCTGGCCGCCGCCGCGATCCGAGCCAAGAACGACCCGTCGCAGTTCGACGAGCTCGCTTCCTGGATCGAGGGCGGGCGGGGCATCGTCGAGAAGAGCCTGAAGGACGAGGATCGCCGCGAGTTCGGCCGGTTCGTGAAGACGTTCGGCCCGCTCGTTTCGAAGCTGGCCGAGATCGTCCGTGCGAAGTTCCTCCCATCGCTCGCCGACGGCCAGGTCGGCTTCGTGCTCGATGCGAAGAGCCGCGTCAAGCGGATCCACGAGGATCTTCCCGTGGCCGCCGAGCCGCTGCCGCTTGCGGAGCCGGCGATCGTGCTCGGAGTCTCCGACCCGAAGGCGTTCCAGGACGGGATCAACGACCTCTTCGACCTCGCCGACGAGCTCATCGACACGGTGCGACGCTTCTCGCCGAACTCGGTTCCGGAGGGCTACCGCATCCCCGATCCGGAGCGGAAGAAAACGGAGGCGGGCACGATCTGGTCATTCGCGATTCCCAAGTCGGGCCTCGACGAACAGATCCGGCCTTCGATCGCGCTCGGCGCGGATGCGGTCGCGTTCACGCTCGTGCCCGCTCAGGCGGAGCGGCTGCTCGCGAAGAAGCCTTTGAAGATGCCGGTCGAATCGGGAGCGTTCGAGAAGCCCCTCGCCGTGGCGGCGGCCTTCGACAGCGCGGGAATCGTCGGGGCGATCGAGCCATGGGTCACCTACGGCTTGCGTTACGCCAGCGCCTGGCGTCGGGACGGCGACCTGGACGCGGACGAAACGCTCGACGCCGCCGACGAGGATGCATCGACCAAGGACATCCTCGCCCAGGCGAAGGTCGTCTTCGACGTGCTGGAGTGCTTCCGGGGTGCCGCGGCCGAGACGTCGGTCGAGAAAGACGCCCGCGTCACCCGCTGGCGGAACTCGATCCGCGACCTGCCGGAAGCCGCCGCGAAGTGACGAAGGCCTCGATCGCGGCCCGCACGAGGCCGACCGCGTGGACGCGGACGATCTGGATGCCCTGCGCCGCGAGCACGCAGGCGATGCCTGCCGTCGCGGCGTCGCGATCCTCGAGCGTGGCGGGGCGGCCAAGCGGCTTCTCGAGCAGCTTCCCCACGAAGCCCTTTCGCGAGTGGCCCACCAGAATCGGCGCGCCGAGGTCGAGAAACGCCCCCGCGCGGGCGACGAGATCGAGATTGTGGGCGTGGGTCTTGCCGAACCCGATGCCAGGGTCGAGGCAGATGCGGTCGAACTCGACGCCCGCGGCGAGGAGGGCATCGCGGCGGGCGACGAGATAGGAGCGGATCTCGGCGACGACGTCGTCGTACCGCGGGTCGATCTGCATCGTCTTCGGCGTGCCCCGCATGTGCATCGCGCAGACCCCTGCGCCGCTCGCGACGGCCACGCCGACCATCGCCGGGTCGCCTTCCAGGCCCGTCACGTCGTTGATGATCTCGGCGCCCGCGTCGATTGCCCGCTCGGCGATCCACGCCTTCGAGGTGTCGATCGAGATCGGCAAGTCGGTTTCTCGGGCGAGCCGCCGCACAACCCCGCCGACCCGCCGCCACTCCTCGTCGGCATCGACGGGCTCCGAGAAGGGCCGCGTGCTCTCGCCGCCCACGTCGAGGATGTCGGCCCCCTCGGCCGCCAGCGCCAGTCCGTGGGCGACCGCCGCGTCCTCGCCGTCATGCCGCCCGCCATCGGAGAAACTGTCGGGCGTCGCGTTCACGATCCCCATCACGAGCGGCCGCTCGGGCAGCTCGAGAACCCGACTACGAAGCCGCCAGCGTGTCGCACGGGAATGAACGAACATGAAAACAATTCCAATAGACATCGCGCATCATAATCACATTTGACCGTGAGGGGCGGCCCGTGCCATGTCGCCGGGCTATGGGAGCGAGCGAAGCCTGGAGGGCGGAGCGAAGCGGACATGCAGTGAGCCGAGGCCGGGATGGCCGAGGCGAACGTCCGGAGACGTGGCACGGGCAGCCCCGAACCAGCGCGCGCCAGGTCGCTACCATGGCTCTTCCATGAGGCCCACGATCTGCTGGGCCATCTTCTTGATTCCTTCCTGCTGCGTGCTCACGACCGACCGGCCGTATTCAGGCACGAGGGCGGCGGCCTGGCCCACGTCGACGCTGGCGGCGGGCATCGGCACGTTGCCCGTGGCGAGCACGGCCCCGCCGCGATCCGCCCAGGTGACGAGCACCTGCATGTTCATCTCGACCATCCGCGACTGGTCGGTCGGGCTCTCGACGAGCATCCGCTTGGTGTCGGCCACGACCCGCGCCGTCAGAACGCTGTCGGCGTCGGAAGTGCCGACGACCTTGAACGGCGTCCGCCGCTCGATCTCCTTGCAGACCGCCTCGGTCAGCCGCTCGCCGATGTCGATGCCGGGCGTCGTGCGGAAGCTCTCCGACTGGATCATCGGCACGTAGACCGTCCGCACGTTCGGTGCGTAGAGCGTGCCGTTGCCGAAGCGGTAGCCGGCGCAGCCGCAGGCCGCGATGGCGACCGAGCACGCGAGGGCGAAGCATGCCCGAATCGGTCCTCGCGACGGGTGGGTTCCGCGGGATGCCATGCACGAACCTCCGTCAGCGGATGGCGGGCGTGCCGGTCGGCGGCACGAGCGAGCTGCCCGCGGCGCTGGCGGTCTGAACGGTTTCCGCCTCCGCCATGGCGTCGAGCTCCGCCTCCTTGAGCGAATCGGGGTTGAGCACGCGGGTGAGCAGCGGGAACGGATCATCGGAGACGTCCTGCTTGCCGGCGAGCGTCTGGAGCTTCTCCCTCGCCTGCGATGCAAGGAGCGTCTGCGGCTGGTCGCGGGCGATGAGCGCGTAGTAGATACGCGCCGACGTGTAGTGCCGCCCCTTCTCGTAGAACTCGGCCCGCTTCCAATGCCGCATCGCCTGCTGGGCCGCGACCTCCGCGCGGGTCTTCATCACGCGGTCCCGCTCCTCGCCGACGAGCCGGTCGGGA
>DHLZ01000025.1:1701-7162 GCA_002405515.1 Planctomycetaceae bacterium UBA4655 | reverse complement strand
CATGACGCCGATGAGCGACATGACGTTCCAGTTGATCGCGTTCTTCATGTTCGTCAGCAACTTCTCCGAGGCCGAGCAGGACGACCGCATCCAGCTGCCCCAGATCCAGTTGGCGAAGCCGAGCGACGCGCCGATCGAGGCCCCCATCACGCTCCAGCTGACGAGCAAGAGCTCCGTCGTCTACGGAGGCGAGCTCGTCGGCATCGGCGAGCTCGGGAGCTACCTGGAGCGGGAGAAGTCGGCCCTGCTCGATGCCGGCAAGGAGCCGGTCGCATCCACCATCATCGTCAGGGCCGATGCGGCCGCGAAGACGGGCGAGGTCCAGGAGATCATCAAGGTCTGCCAGGAAAAGGGTTTCGAGAAGTTCGCCCTGCGGGCGAAGTACGACGAGCCCAAGTAGCCCAACAGCAGGAAAGGTCGCGACCATGGCCAAGCGTCAAGCGCAGCTCGCCGACAAGATCGACATCAACATGACCCCGATGATCGACATCGTGTTTCAATTGCTGGCGTTCTTCATCATGTCGCTGAAGATCATCGCCGCGGAGGGGGATTTCGACGTGCGGATGCCGCTCGGCGTCTCCGTCGCTCCACCCGACGAGCAGCAGGTTCCACCGATCAAGATCAAGCTCTCGGCGGGCGATGCAGGCGATCTCGCCGGAATCACGGTCAACGGCTCGCCGGTGGCCGACTTCGACGAGCTGCGGTCGAAGGTCCTGAAGTTCGTCGGCAACGACACGGGGCCGAACTCGGTCGCCGAGAAGACCGAGGCCGAGCTCGACTGCGACTATGGGCTCAAGTACGAGAACGTCGTGAACGCGATCTCGGCCGTGTCGGGCCGCGTGGAGAACGGCGAGATCATCGAGCTCGTGAAGAAGATCAAATTCGCCCCGCCGAAGAAGAAAAAGAGCTGACTGCGGCGCAGGCTTGCCCGGTTCAAGGCTGCCCCATCACGGTCTCCGCCCAGGTGCTTTGATGCTGCACGCCGGGGGGTATTGACGGCAATCGCTCCCAGGGCACGACCGATGGGATGGAGGCCACGAAGACCTCGATCGCCGGGCGGAACGTCGGGCCGCGAAGCACTTGCCACCCGGATGCGGTTGTTCTATATTTAGAACACGTTCTGCGAAAGATGCTTCCGGGCCGTCGTCGTTCGCATCTTCGGGAGTTCTGCACGTCCCGGCCATGAGGAAGTACCCTTCCGAAGACGAGGTCCACTGCAGCAGCATGAAACGGCATCGTGCTCTTCCTCTGCTGGCGACCGTGATGACGCTTTTCTGCGTCATTCCCGGGGGCGGTTCGCTCCTCGCGGAGGCTGCCGAAAAACCGTCTGCCCCCGTGATCGATGACGCCGCCGCCGCGGGCCTTCTGCGGCAGCACTGCGTCCGCTGCCATACCGCGACCAAATCGGAGGCGAACCTGCGACTCGATCAGGGGCCGCAGGACTTTCCCGAGGAGACCTGGGAGAAGGTCGTCGACGCCCTGCAGCACGCCGCCATGCCTCCCGAAGACGAGCCGCAGCCGTCGGCCGAGACACGGGATCGGCTCACCGCCTGGGCCCGGGCCCACCTCGACCGCCTCGTGCTCGCCCGCTCCGGCGATCCCGGCAGCGTGGCTGGACGCCGGCTCACGATCCTGGAAATGGAGAACATGATTCGCGACCTGACCGGACGAGAGATCCGGATCCGCGAGCTGCTCGGGCAGGACACGGTCGGCGGCGAGGGGTTCACGAACATCGGGTCAGCGCAGAGTTCGATGACCGCGTCGCTGCTCGACAAATATCTCTCCGCGGCCGACCGGGTCGCGGAACACGCGCGGTTCGACGAGCAAGGCCGGCTCGTATTCGACCCGCCCGGGCAGGTGGTCTCGCCGCGGGTGCGAGAAGATGCCTCGATCATCGAACTGATGATGCTCAACGGCCACGCGCTGGGCAGCATCTATGTCGGCAAGGGAAAGTCGACGACGGCCCCCGGCGGCGAAGACGAACGAGGTGTAAGCTCCAAGAACGGGGACGCCGAGGCCCGCTGGCAGGGCTTCGGCCGCTATCTAACGGCCATCTGGCTGGCCACCTCCGTCGCCGACCCGGCGACCGCCCTCCCGCAGCTCGCCGAGCGGATGGAGCTCAACTCCGTGTTTCTCGGGAAGGTGTGGGAGCGGTGGCGGACCTGTCCGCCCGACAGCCTCGAGCATCGCCTGTGGGTCGCAGTGATGCAGTCCATGCCGAAGCCCCGTTCCTTGACCGACGAGCCGCCTGAGACGGTGCGCACGATGCTCGATGTCGTGGGGGCGTCATTCTGGATCACCCTGAGATCCAAGGACCGGGAGCGGCTGCCGGTGACGAAGAATCCATTGCTGACGATCGTTCCCTCGAATCTGGTGGCGAGCCCGCCGGGAGTCAAGCCTCCCTTTCTCGAACCGCCGGTGTTGGTAGCCATGCACGAGGCGTTCGCTCCGCTTTCTGCAGGCGGCCACCGCATCGGCTGGCCGCAGATCCGGATCAGCGAGACTGTCACAAAGAACGTGGACGGCAAAGACCAGACGGCGACGAATGTTTCGTATCGGCCGCTGCGGCCCGGTGCGGTGGAGGTGTTCATGCCACCGGCCAGCCCGGCCGGCACACCTGCCAGGCTCCCGGCCACCGCCTGGAAGCAGCACTCATTCACGTGCTTCGGCCCGGAGCCGCTGGCGTTGCCCGCCATCACGTTCGGGGCTGGCGTCTTTCTCCGCATCAGTCTCGTTGAACTCACTCATCTGGATGTCTTCGAAACCGCCGGCAGGTTTCGCAAGGGAGTCACCGCGGAGGTCGTGCTCCCGGTCGTGGCCGCCAACGACGACACCGTGCTCCGCACGGGCATCGGCCGCAACGGGAGGGATATCGACATCAGCGGGTTCGCGGAACTCATGCGGTTAGACCTGGCGAGGACCAACGCATTCGAACTCGGGTGGCTGGCCGTCTCGCCCGCCGCCGCCGCCACCTTCCAAAAACAGTTCCCGCCGCAAGGGTTTGCGGACATGGCCGAGCGGTGGCCGTCGCTCGCGCCGCAACAGATGGCTCCGTTCGCCGGAGACCGGGTGAAGAACGTGCCGGCCGAGATGACCTACCTGCGGGACGACGCCCGGCTGCGGGAGTGGTCGATGAGCGACGCCGAGCGGACGCGGGCCGACACGCTCTGGCGGTACAACGAGATGCTCTGCGGTGAGCACGTGCTCAGGCTGCAGCGGTTCGAAGAGCGGTTCGGCGTGACCGCGGCCGACCGCGACGATCCGGCCGCCGTGCGGAAGATCCTCGACGCCCGCCGGCCCGCCAAGGGCGGGCCGTATCCCGGCGAGCCCAAGCCGGGCCACGGTGTGGCACCCTACGACCTCTTCGAACGCTGGCAGTATTACCGCCGCGCGGCCGCCGAGGCCGCGGTTTTCTGGCGGGAGCGGACGCTCGCGGCCGTCGAAGACTTCGCCATGCGGGCCTGGCGTCGGCCGCTCACGACCGCCGACCGCGAAGCCCTCGCGGCGGCCTACGACTCGACCGGTCAGCTCGCCCTGATGGATGCCGAGGGCGTGCTCCGGGCCCTGCTCGCGCGGGTGCTGGTGTCGCCGCACTTCCTCTACCGCATGGAGCAGGGTCAGGGTGAAGGCTCCGCCACGACCGCCCTCCCTCCCTGGGAACTGGCCACCCGGCTGAGCCTCACGCTCTGGGCCTCGCTGCCCGACGAGGAACTGCGGCGGCACGCGGCCGACGGCAGCCTTCTCAAGGATGACGTGCTGCGGTCCCAGGTGCGGCGGATGCTCGCCGATCCGCGGGCCGGCGGCACCGGCCTGGTGGAGCATTTCTTCGGCGAGTGGCTCGGCTTCGTCGGCTTCGGCACGAGCACCCGCGGCCCCGACGCCACGGTGTTTCCCGAGTTCACGCCGCAGGTCCGCCGGTCGCTGCACGGCGAGGCCACCGCCTTCTTCACCGACCTCGTCCGCAACGACCGTGACGTCCGCATGATGCTGGATGGCGGCCACAGTTTTCTCGACGAGCCGCTGCGGACGTACTACCGGCCGGACGGCGAGCCCGCCTTCCGCTTTGCCGAAAAAGTGTCCGCCGACAGCGGTCTGCCGCCGGCTCTGGCCGCCGCGTCCGCGCCGCTGGCCGGCTTTTCCGTCACCGACATGCGGGCGGCCGGCCGCGGGGGCGTGCTGGGTTTGGGGGCGATCCTCGTGAACAACAGCCGCCAGAAGCGGACCAGCCCCACCAACCGCGGCGCCTGGGTGGTGGAAAAACTTCTCGGCCGCCACATCCCGCCGCCGCCGCCGAACGTGCCGCCGCTGCCCGATGAGCCCGTGTCGGCCGCGAGCCTGAGCCTCCACGAACAGCTGCAGCGACACAGCCGCGACGCCTCCTGCGCCGGCTGCCATCGGCGGATCGACCCCTACGGCTACGCCCTCGAGTCCTTCGAGGCCAGTGGCCGGCGCCGATCCCGCGAGCACCTGGCGTCACTGGTCGCGCTCGAGGATCGTGACGGGCGGCGGATCGAGGGGCTCGACGGCCTGCGGACCTACCTGCGGGACCACGAAGACGAGACGCTCCGCAGCCTGGTCCGGCATTTCCTGGGCTACGCCCTCAACCGCGGCGTGCTCCTCACCGACCGGCCGCTGATCGACGAGATCGTCGCGGCCCTGCCCCGGAGCGACTACCGGTTTTCCGCGGTCGTGGAACGGGTGGTTCTGAGTCAGCAGTTCCGCTTTCGACGATGAAAAAACCGTGGAATTGACGATAGGTAAGACTGTAACAGTCCGCCCAAGTATGAAGGAGATTTCATGACGCCCGACGTTTCCCGCTCCACCGCACGCGTCCCCCGCCGCCGGGTGCTCCGCGGGCTGGGCGTGAGCCTCTGCCTGCCGTGGCTCGAGAGCCTGCCGGTCGCCGCGGCGGGCGAAAAGGGCTCCGCAGGGGCCGCCTCCGGGCCGCCGCAGCGGTTCGCCTTCTTCTACATCGCCAACGGTGTCCGCGGCTGGGACAAGACGCGGCAGGCGGCCGACGGCGGCATCGACTTCGACTTCGGCCTCACGCCCCTGGCGGGCATGGCGAAGGACATCAACGTGGTCCACGGGCTCTATCACCCGGACGGCGAGAAGAACGGCACGCACGGGGCCAAGGCGGCGTCGATGCTCAGCGGAGCCAAGGCGAACCACAGCACCACCGACGTGCGGATCGCCGAGAGCTTCGACCAGCTGCTCGCCAGGACCTGGGGCGGCGGCACGCACCTGCCGAGCCTCGACCTCAGCTGCGAGCCCCCCTGCCCCGGCAACGACGTTGGCTTTGCGAGCGTCTACCTCAACAACATCTCGTGGAAGACGGCGACGGTGCCGGTGCCGCGGGAGTTCAACCCCGCCCTCGCCTTCGACAGCGTTACCGGCCGCGGCGGTCGCGGGGCGTCCACGAAGAAGATCCTCGACCTCGTGCTCGGTGACGCCCGCGACC
>DHLZ01000025.1:0-1531 GCA_002405515.1 Planctomycetaceae bacterium UBA4655 | reverse complement strand
TCGGCGACCTCGAGCGGCGGATCGACCGGAGCTTCGCCACGGCCGCCGATGCCGCCTGGCACCCGGCCATTTCCGATCCCGACATGGATCGCCCGGCCGATCGCCCCTACCCCGACATCGCCGAGCGGACGCAGTTGATGGTGGACGTGCTCGCGCTCGCCTTCCGGATGGACCGCACCCGCATCGGCACGGTGATGCTCAACAATGAGCGGTCGGATGCGAGTTACCGCAAGGTCGTGGCGAAGGCGACCCACGCTTACCACGACATCAGCCACGGCGGCGACCATCCTCACGCCGACATCATCGCCTACATCGCGACGGTGTTCGCGGGCTTCCTGCAGAAACTCAAGGACACCCGCGAGGGCGAAACCTCGATCCTCGACAACAGCCAGATCCTCCTCGCCGGCTCGATGTTGTACGGGCCTTCGCACGACTCGAAACGCCTGCCGGTGCTGACGGCCGGAAAGGGTGGCGGCCATGTGAAGACGGGCCGCGTGCTCGACTTTGCCACGGCGGGCGACGACAACCGCCGGCTCAACCGGCTGTTTCTCTCCATGGCGCGGAACGTCGGCCTCGAACTCCCGCGGTTCGGCGACGCCGAGCGGCCGCTGGAGGAGTTCTGCTCGTGAGCGGGTCCACCAGATTTTCCACGCGGCTGGAAAAGGCCGCCGAACAGCCCGGCGGCGTGCCCTCCGTCGAGCGGGCGCTCGACATCCTGGAGCGGCTGCGGGCGGCGGACCGGGGCCAGACGCTCTCGGAACTGAGCAAAGCCCTGCATATCCCGAAGAATGCGGTGTTCCGCATCACGCAGACCCTGCTGGCCCGCGGCTATCTCTTGCGGGATCCGGCGACGATGCGGTTCGAACTGAGTCGCCAGGTGCTCGATCTCTGGCAGCCCAGGCTCGCAGGCGTATCTCTCACGGAGGCCGCCCTGGAGCCGATGCTGGCCCTCCGCGACCGCACCCGGGAGACGGTGCAGGTCGGCGTCCGGCTCGACGAGGGGGGCGTGGTCGTGGCGCACGCCGACGGTCTCGAGCCGCTGCGGATCGCCGTCGATGTCGGCCTGCGGTTCAGATTCCACGACAACGCGCCCGGAAAACTCCTGCTCGCCTGGATGCCCGAGCCGCAGCGGCAGGAGACGATCGACCGCCTCGAGCTCACGGCCAGCACCGACCGCACCATCACCAGTCCCGCCGAGCTCGTCCGGGAGTGCGATGCCATCCTGGCCCGCGGCTATGCGACCGACCATGCCGAGACCGAGCCGGGCATCCACTGCGTGGCGGCGCCGATCTGCACGGCGGATCGCGGCTGCGTGGCCACGATCTGGTTTTCGGCGCCGGCGCGACGGCTGCCGAAGGGGGCTTTCCGCGACGTCAGCGGACTCGTCATCGAGGCCGGAAAGGCCATCGCGCGACGGCTCGATTCCCGCGGCTGAGATCGGTCGTGCCGCCTGTTCCCGCACACGGCAGCTGGCCGTCGGCCCGCATGCGGTCAGCAGCCGACGGGCGTCGCGGCCTGGGATCGCTGTCAG
>DHLZ01000115.1 GCA_002405515.1 Planctomycetaceae bacterium UBA4655 | reverse complement strand
CGGCGGTCGCGACGGGGCTGCCCGGCGCCGTCTGCGGCGGCCGCATCGGGGGCCTCGTCTCCGGCCTGCGGCGCTCCCCGTTCATCGTCACGCTCGGCAGGTGGGGCGGCCTCCGCGGCCTCGCCAAGGGCCTCTCCGGCGAGACGATGGTGGCGGCTCCCACGACCTGGCTCAACGACCTGCTCACCGCGCTGCCGCCCGACCGCCGCTGGCTGCTCGTGCCGCCGGGCGTCTGGCTCACGATCCTGCTGGCCGTCGCGACGGCCGTGCTCCTCCAGGCCACGCGGTTCGGCCGCCACCTCGTGGCCACCGGCTCGAACGAGCCGACCGCACGGCTGTGCGGCGTGTCGGTGGAACGCGTCAGGATTGCGGTCCATGCCATCGCCTCCGCCCTGGCGGCGGTCGCGGGGCTGCTCCAGTACGCCTACCTGACGGTGGGAGATCCCACGACCGCCATGGGGATGGAGCTCGACGTCATCGCGGCGGTCGTGATCGGCGGGGCGAGCCTGACCGGCGGACGCGGCTCCATCGCCGGCACGCTCGTGGGCGCGATGATCATGACGGCGGTGGCCAACGGCTGCACGAAACTCGATCTGCCCAACTGGGTGCAGGAGATCGTGACGGGCGTGATCATCGTGTCGGCCGTGGCCCTCGACCGGGCGCGACGCGACGCCGACTGATCCGGCTCACGGGCCTTTTGGCCGCTTCGGATCGGGAAGCCAGAGCACCCGCAGCCCGAGATTCGTCTGTCGTGAATCGACCGGATGCCGGAGGCGGTTGGCGGTGCGGAGCGCTTCGGGTTCGTTGAACCAGCTGCCGCCGCGGATGACGCGGCCTTCGCCATCGGCCGGCCCGGTCGGATCGACGGCGGGATCGGCGGCATAGGGCCCGTACCGGTCGCTGCACCACTCCCAGACGTTGCCGTGCATGTCGTAGAGCCCCCAGGCGTTGGGCTTTTTCTGGCCGACGGGCTGCGTCCGTCCCTCGGCCTGCGAATAAAACCATGCATGGTGCGGCAGGGCTTGAAAGGTGGGATCGTCGCCGAAACCGAACCGCGTCGCGGAGGACGCGCGGGCGGCGAATTCCCATTCGGCTTCGGTCGGGAGCCGGAACGTTCCGCCGAGCCCGAGGGCGTTGAGGCGGTGCAGAAAACGCTGCGCATCCTCCCAGGAGACCATTTCGACCGGGCAGTTGTCGCGGTAGGGGCGATCCTGGAAGACGGATGGATCGTCCTGCATGACCGCCCGCCACTGCCGCTGTGTCACCTCGAAAACGCCCAGCCAATAGTCGCGGGACAGCGTGACGCGATGGACCGGTCCCTCATCGGGCTGCCGCCCCGCCTCTGCTGCCGGGCTGCCCATGGAAAATTCGCCGCCGCGTATGCGAGCGAACCGCATCACGACGCCGCCCGGCAGGCTCACCGTGCCCTCCTGTTCACTCGCGGGGGCGAGCACGAGACGCAGCCCGATCGTGGTGTAGCGGTTGTCGGGCGGGTGCCGATGGCGATTGGCCGACCGTAGCGCGGGGGCAAAGTCGTACCAGCTGCCGCCGCGAAAGACCCGCTCGCGTCCGCCCGCCGGCCCGGTCGGATCGACGGCGGGATCGGCGGCGTACGGCCCGTACCAGTCACTGCACCACTCCCAGACGTTGCCATGCATGTCGTGCAGACCCCATGCGTTGGCCGGCTTCCGGCCGACCGGATGCGTGCGGGCGAACGAGCGGCTGTTGGCCCATGCATGGCGATGAACGTCGTCGTTCCAGGGATAGGGCGTCGTCGTTCCGGCCCGCGCCGCGAACTCCCATTCGGCCTCGGTTGGAAGGCGAAAACGGCCGAGCCCGGAGGTGTCGATCCCGGATGCGTTGAGCCGATCGATGAACTGCATCACGTCGTCCCATGACACCGAGTCCACCGGCCGCTCGAGTGGATCTTCATCCGCCACCGGCTGCCGAAAGACGCTCGGATTCGTGCCCATGACGGCCACCCACTGCCGCTGGGTCACTTCCTCACGGCCCAAAAAGAAGCCGCGGCTCAACGTCACCTCATGCGTCGGGCCCTCGTCCGCGCCGCGATCGGACTCGTCCGCGGGACTTCCCCGGCGATGGCTGCCCGGCGCGATCCACACGAACCGTGCCTCGACGCCGCCGGGAAGCGAGATGGTCTTCGTCGGCGGTCGCGGCCGCCAACACCCCGGGGGACGGCCGGACCAAACGACCTGTCAGCGGTTCGGCGCGAACCGCAGGCAGACGGGCGACGGGCAGGGCGTCGGGTCTCCGGCCCGCGTCAGTTCGCCGGTCTGCGGATCGATGCGAAACACCGTGATCGTACCCCGGGCCTGGTTGCCGACGAGCACGAACCGGCCGCTCGGGTCGATGACGAAGTTCCGCGGCTTGTCGATCGTGTCGGTGTAGTTGCCGACCGGCGTCAGCCGCCGGGCGGCCTCGTCGAACGCCAGCACGGAGATCGAGTTGTGGCCGCGAACCGAACCGAGGACGAACCGACCGTTGGGATGGACCGCCACTTCGGCCGCCGTCGAGTTGCCGGGAGCCTGGCCCCGGGAGACCAAGGGCACGGTCTCCAGCGACTCCAGCCGTCCGCGTGCGGCGTCGAAGTCGAAGGACGTGATCGAGAGCTTCTTCTCGTTGATGGCGAACAGCACGGCGGCGGTGGGGTGAAACGCCAGGTGCCGCGGCCCGCTTCCCGCCGCGACCTCCACGACCGGGGGATCGTGCGGCACGAGGGCCTTGGCCGCGCGATCGATGCGATAGACGTAGATCCGGTCCGTGCCCATGTCGGCCGCCAGGGCGAAGCGGCCGCTGGGGTCGACGATGATCGAGTGGGCGAACGGCTTCGTGGGGCGGCCCTGGGAATCGACGCCGGGGGCGTGCTGCTGGACGCTCGAGCCCTCGTCGAGACTGCCGTCGTCGCGGACGGGAAACATCCGCACGCTCCCGCCTCCGAAGTTCGCCGCCAGGACGAACGCCTCGTCCGCATCGGTGGACACGAAGCACGGTCCGGTGCCGCCGCTGGCCTGCCTGTTGAGGAGCGTGAGCCGGTGCGTCGCCGGGTCGATGGCGAACGCGGAGACGCTTCCCGCCCGCTGTCCCTCGAACTCGCCCACCTCCGACACCGCATACACCGTTCGGTGCCGCGGGGCGACGCAGAGAAACGACGAGTGCCGGGCCTCTGCGGCCAGCCCGCGGGGCTCCAGGCCGCCGGTCGCCGGATCCATGGCGAAGAGATAGATACCCATGCTCTCCTTGCCGGAATAGGTGCCCACGTAGAGCATCTCCGGCCCGGCGGCCGGGGCCGCCGACGAGGCCCCAGCCACCGCCACGATCAGACACAGGAACGTTCGCAACATGGCGACTCCTCTCCGAGGATCACGGATCTTCGAGCCACATGGTAACCTTCTCCACCACGACGACGATACTCGCCGCACCCAGAGGAAATACGGAATGAGACCGCTCGGCCTGATGCTGCTGATGCTGACCGCGGCGACGTTCGCCCATGCCGCGACGCCCGGGCCGGAAGGCGTGCTCCGCGCCACGATCATCGAGGAGAGCCCGACGCTGGCCGCCGGGCAGATGCACTGGGACGCGGGGCGGCTGCTGATCGCCGACCGGGGTGGCAATCGGATCGTGGAGTTCCGTCCTCCCGGCACGTTCAAGGACATCGGCCAGGTCGAGAATCCCGGCGGCGTCGGTGTCGATGCCGCCGGCCGGGTCATCGTCGTGGCCGGCCGCCCCTCCAGCCTGCAGCGGCTCGCCGGCGACACCACGGAGCCCGTGGCCGCCGACCCGCCGGGCTCGCCGTTTCGCGTCCTCGGGCACCCCACGGGCACGATCTTCTGGACGAATTTTCCCGGTGGCGAGATCCGTCTCCTCGATTCCAAGGGGCAGACCGAGAAACTGGAGCCATCGATCGGGCATTCGTGTGCCATCGCGTTCGGCCCGCGGCGGGACTTTCTCTACGTGACTTCCAAGCTGCCCGACCTCCGCAGCCGGACCGTGTGGCGGTTTCCGCTCGATGGCGACGGCCGCCCGGGCCGCGGCGAGGTCTTCATCCGCACGCCGGAGCTCGAGCCGAATCTGCCCGATCTCCCGGCCGCCCAGGACGGGAGCAAGACGCTGGCGGGCTGGGTGGGGCGGGTGCAGGCCCTGGCGATCGACGCCGACGGCAACTTCTATCTCGCCGGCACCGAGGCCCACACGTCCGGCGAGGCGGTGGCCGTGATCGCCCCCGACGGCAAGTCGGTGCGGGCCATGATCCTCGACGTGCCCCGGAACGTCTCCAGCCTCGCGGTCGGCGACGACACGCTGTACATCGCCGTGGCGGGCCCGGGACGGCTGCGTCGGGTGAAGATTCGCTGACCTCCCGCGGCGGTCGGCGGCGGCGGATGCGGCTGGCTCACTGTGGAAAAAGTCCATCCGTGAACTTTTCCAGATGCAAAACTTCGTTTTGCACGGGAGCTGCGCTCCCGGAGTCTCCTCCATGAGACTCAACACGCCGTTGTTCCACGGCCTGTTACTACCCCGAGCACGATGTTGTTGACGGTGGTTTTCGGCTGACTGAGCGCCACCACGGTCCCACGGAAGCCCGAGGCGCGGGTTTCCCTGCAGGCCGAGCGTCAAAAAGTCGCGGAAGCCCGAGGCGCGAGTTTCCCTGCAGGCGTTTGCTGGAAATGCCCGGAAGCCCGAGGCGCGAGCCGAGAGGGGCGTCAGGGTCGCACCAAGAGCCGGGTGATTTGGCAAAACAGTGTCCGTTCCGAGCGTCTTTGAGTGACTCAACGCCGCTTTTCTGCACATCGTCAACTCTCCTCTCGGCTCGCGCCTAGGGCTTCCGTGAACGTCGGCGGCCCGAGTTGCCTGCAGAATAATGTCAAATGACTTGATGCTCCCGGTAGTAACGGTAGTTTGCCTTCACGGCCACCGTGCCGGAGAGGCTCTTCAAGGTGACGGTTTCCTTGGCGGCGTCGAACTCCGTCCAGGGCTGACCGTTGACCGTGACGCTCTTGATCGGCGCGGACGCGGGATGGCGGAAGCGGACGATCACGCTTTGGGCCGGCTTCCGCGTGGGGATCTCCACGGTCGCGATGATCGCGGCCGCGTCCGCGGCGTGGCCCGCGCCAGCCACAGCGACTGCCCCTCCTCCATGACCAGCAGATCGCGAAAACTCTCCACAGGAAGCACGGCACGTCGTCGCGGCGGAGGTGGGTCGTATCCACGCACATGTAGTTCACGAGATCGGCGAAGCCCGTCCGGAATTCCGCAGCTTCTTGGCCGCGATCTCGGCGGCGAACTGCCGCGCCGTCACCGTGCCCCCGGCGCCTTGTCCGGGTCGACGAACACGGCGACCATGTCCGTTTCCCCGAAGATCGATTTTCCTTTGCCGGGGCCTTCCGTCTGCGCGTTGACGTAGGTCAGCGTGCGGCCGTCGGCAGACACCTCGGGGGCGACAAGCACCTCGTCGCGGACAGCCGCGAACCAGCCCAGCTTGGACGGATAGACGCGGACCTCGACCGCCTCGACGGGGGCACGCCGCCGCCCGTGGGCCGGCGGAGCTCGATCCGCTGCGTGGGCACCGGCGTCAGCCAGAGCAGTGCCGACGACAATTTGCCTTTCGGTGCCGGCGGCAAACCGAGTTTGGCGAATCCCTCGATTCTCTTCTTGTCGTGTTCCGTCTCCGCCGGCTGTGAGGCGATGGTGCGATGGACCTCGTCGAGCCGCTTCAGCCGCCGGGGAATGAAGGACGCCTCCGGCTGCTCCTGCCGACTGTGTTACCAGCGCGAGACTCAGGGAGGCGCGATCTACCCGCAGCTGTTCATCGCGCCCGACGGCGAGACGTTCGCCCTCTGGAACCACATGATCCAGTATTGGCCCACGAAGTCGCAGATGAACTCGACCCATCTCCTGCCGACGGCGGAGCAGCCCGGCGAGGAGGAGAAGTTCCGCGGGCTCGACGTCCACAAGAAGCGGGTCATCATCTTCCGCAAGGACGGCTCGATCGTGAAGGAACTCGGGGTCGCCGATTTTCTCACGGGCGACGAGTGGAAGTCGGTGATCGTCAACTTCTACGACACGTCATGGCTGCGGGAGTACGACGGCCTGAAGTGGAAAACCACGCCCCGGCCGCACTATGCCTTCTGCCGGGTCAGTCCCGACTACACGGTGCTCGAGTTCCAGCCGGTCGCCGCCCGCGGGGCGGGGCCGCGGATCGTCCGGGTGTCGCTCACCGACGGCCGGATTCTCGGACCCGACGAGAAACTGACCGATCCGGCGAAGATTCCAGTGCGGCCCTTCGTCGGCGAGGACTCGCTGCCGACGTTCAGCCCGGCCTGGATCGAAAATTATGTCCCGAGCCTCGACCCGGTGCGGAAGGCCGGTGAGTTTCGCGTCGTCTCCGCGGCCGAGGCGTTTCCGGTCGAGAAGGCGCGGCCCGTCAAGCCGGTGAAGTTCGGCGAGGTGAAACAGCTCGCCGGCGGGTACCAGCAGGCCGACACGCCCTCCGTGCTGCCGCAGTTCGCGGGCCGCAAGGAGCCGGGCGTGCTGTTCGCCGACAACAAGAAGAAGGAGCTCTTCCGGTTTGTTCTGGGCGGCGCAGGGGCCGCGGCGGAACTGGTCTCGGCGGAGGCCGGCCGGGGCCGGGTCGGTCCCGACGGCCACACGTTCTACGGCCTCCATGGCGGCAAGCTCGCCGCCTGGGACCTCGCTTCCAAGGATGCCAAGCCGGTGATCCTCTGTGAGAGGGCTGCCAACGACCGGGAGTTTTCCATCAACGACCTGGCCGTCTCGTCGCGGGGCATCGTCTACTTCACCACGCTCAAGGATCCGGAGCAGGGCCGCCTTTCGGCCTTCGATCCGCGGACGGGCAAGGTGACGGTGGTCTTCGACGGGGAGCAGGACGAGAAGTTTCACAATCCCAACGGCATTGCGCTCGACCGGGCGGAACGCTTTCTCTACGTGGGGATTTCGAGCTACAAAAAACCGGGCCGGGCCGGTGTCTACTGCTTCCCGATCCGCGGCGACGGCTCCCTCGACGTCGCCACGGGCAGCCAGGCGGCGTGGGTGCCCGTCAAGGGCGACGGCATCGCCGTGCAGAACTTCGGCGGCGACGTGCTCCTGACCCCGGGGGGCAAGATCGAGTGCTTCGACGTCTACGGCCGCTCCCGCGGGCACGTGGCCGTCCCCAAGGGCACCGCCACCAACCTCTGCTTCTCGCCGGACGGAAAGACGCTCTACTTCACCAGTTGGGAAGCCCTGTACTCCGTGACGGTCGAGTGACGCTGAAGCGAGACGGCCCCGCGGCCGGTGGTCCGCGTGGGCAGGCCCGCGCCGTCCAGGAGCGAACGTCTGTCTACCTGCCGCGGCCGGGAACTGCTTGCGGAGCAGTCATTGTCAAGGCAGGCCAAATCGGGTTTCCCTGCGAAAGAGGCGAGAAACTCAAGGTTTCGGTCGTGTTTGCCGATCACGCTCGAAGAAGGTTGACGCTGCCCGATAGGCGGCGCTATACTTGTTGGCAGGGGGCCATCGGTGTACCCTTGACTGTGTGCACGTTCAAAGAGGTGGTGAATGTCCATCCATCGTTGTGCGTTGGCTTTGCTTGTCGGGTTCGCAACGTTCGCGAGCGCCGAAACCGCATCTGCCCAGCGTGCATCTGCCCAGCGTGAAATCATGGTTTCAAATAACGCAGGGATGCCGATCACGGTTCAGATTGACATGCAATCGTTCGATTTGCAGCCGGGCGGCGTGGCGAGAGCGAGGCTTAACACGACCAATACGAATGGCATCAAGACGATTTCTGCGTCGGGCGTTTTCAGAGTTGATGGCAACAATCAGAACCGGCAAAAGCTGCAAACAAACCCAACGGTTCCGGTCACAAACCAGGGCGGGCAGGGACCAAACCAGGGCGGGCAGGGACCAAACCAGGGCGGGCAGGGTGGCGGACAAGGCGCCGCGGTTACCGCGGGCACGATCACCGTGATGGCGAAACCGGTTCAGACGAACATCAGCAGTGGAGGTCGCACAAGCTTCAGCGTGACCCGAAGCGGTCGAACCCTGAGAATCAACTAACCCGGCACAAAAATAACCCGGTTCAAACACAGGTTTCCCACGACTGCTCTCGGGGCGTTGCCGCGAGAGCAGTTTCGTTTTCAGGTCGATCCGGGTTTTGCATGGGTCGGGGGTGCCCCCACCATCTCCGGACGTTCGCGAAAGCCCTCCGGGCAATCCTGTTCGGCACGAGACTTGCGCACCCGAAAACACTCAACCCAGGCAGCCCGGGTTGAGTGTCGCGGCAGTCGGCGGGCCGCTACTACCGAGAGCATCAAGTAGTTGACATTATTCTGCGGGCAACTCGGGCCGCCGAATTTCACGGAAGCCCGAGGCGCAAGTTTCCCTGCAGGCGAACAGGTGCCCACTACGGAAGCCCGAGGCGCAAGTTTCCCTGCGGGCGAACGGGTGCCCAGTACGGAAGGCCGAGGCGCAAGATTAC
>DHLZ01000171.1:13385-18774 GCA_002405515.1 Planctomycetaceae bacterium UBA4655 | reverse complement strand
GTCTACCTCAACGGCCGATGGGACGAGTTCATCGAGTACCACGCCGAAACTGAGCAGGCTAGGCTGTATGGCAAGGCGGCGGCATAGAGACGTGCGAGTTACGCCCAATGGAATTATGGAATTCCCGGGGTGGCAGGGTACGATCTTTTTCGCGGCGTGGCGATGCCGGTGTCGACACGCGCGAGACACGGGTGGGCTTTTCGTCGGAGGTCGCCATGCAGCACGAGATCAAGATGGTTCTTGCGGTGGTCATGGCCGCGAGCGTCGCCACCGCGGCGCAGCCGGCCGGACCGAACGTGGCCAAGGTGTTCGATGTTCGCAGCATGGGCGCGGCCGGCGACGGCGAGGCACTGGACGGGCCGGTCGTGCAGAAAGCCATCGATGCGGCCGCCGCCGCGGGCGGTGGAACGGTGGTGCTTGCCTCCGGCACGTATCTGTCGGGTGCGGTCCGCATGAAGTCGAAGGTGACGCTGCGGCTGGAGAAGGACGCCGTGCTGCTGGCCTCTCCTGATGCCGCGCTCTTCCCGCCGGTGAGGAGCCGCTGGGAAGGCGGCCAGGCCACCTACCCCGCGCCGCTGGTCGTCATGGAGGAGTGCGAGGATGCGTCGATCGAGGGCGCCGGCACGCTCTCCGGAAGAGAACGCTGCGTGCTGGTCAAGGAGTGCAGAAACATCGGTTTCGACGGCATCACGTTCATCAGCCGGCTGCGATGGACGCTGCACCTGCTCTACAGCGACGGCGTCGTCGTGGAGAACTGCCGCTTCACCACCGAGGGAACCAACACCGACGGCATCGATCCCGATTCCTCGCGCAACATCGTGATTCGCAAGTGCTTCTTCAGCACCGGCGATGACTGCATCGCCATCAAGAGCGGCGTCAATGCGGAGGGCGTGAAGGTGGGACGGCCCAGCGAGAACATCTCCATCGAGGACTGCGTCATGGAGCGGGGGCACGGCGCCGTCTCCCTGGGAAGTGAGATGTCCGGTGGCGTGCGCAACATCACCATCAAGCGGTGCCGCGTTTCCGGATGCTCGGCGGGCGTGCGGATCAAGACACGGCGTGGCCGCGGGGGCGACGTGCAGAATGTCCATGTCAGCGACTGTGTCATCAGCCACACGAAGGCCGCCCTCCTGGTCGACACGCAATACAAGTGGACGCCGGGCAAGGATGCCATTCCGGGCCCGGAAGGAATCCCGCTGCTGAAGAACTTCCGCTTCCACACCATCACCGGCGAAGGCAACAGGGAGGCCGTCGTGATGGTGGGCATGGCCGAACGTCCGATCGAGGGGATCTGGCTGCAGAACATCACGCTCACGGGCGGTCCGCCGGGCAGGATCGAGAACGCCCGCGACGTGGTCGTCGAGTCGATGAAGCTCGACGGGCCGCCGGAGATCGTCAATGTCACGGGCCGCGGCCTGCCGGCCGAAGCGGCCCGCGATTCTCGGGCGCCCTGATGCTGCGGGCTTTCCCTGCCGGGGCGGCCCCGGCCTTCAAGAAAGCCTGCCCCCGCTTCAGAGTTCGCCCTTGACGGCGAGGTCGTGGAAGTAGTGCGGCACCTTCGCCTGGTTGGCGAGCAGCCAGTCGATCGAGGGCTCGTGGTGCATCGCCTTGTGGATCGCCTTCGCGGTCGCCTCGCGATTGGTGGCGAAGAGGATCGCGGGGTCGTACTCGACCTCGGTGATCGAGGGATCGAGCCAGACCGACACGATGATGCCGAGGTCGTTGGCCTTCTTCTTCGGGATGTCGCCCGCCCGCACGGCGTCGAGCACGCCATGGGCGATCGCCGCCTGCACGGTGCCCATGAGGATGTTCGTGTACTTCGAGTCTTTCACCGTGACCTTGCTCACCATGAGCGTCGCCGGCCGGACCTGCACGTCGGAGTTGAGGATCGCGAAGACCCGCGAATGCCCCTTCGTCTGATCGCCGAGCAGGTTCGCGATCGCGTAGCCGACGGGGCCGTCGAGTTCGCCGATGACGACCTCGGGCTCCGAGGCGCTCCAGGACGGATCGGCCTCCACGAGCGCCTCGCCCGTCCGCAGGACGATGCGGCCCCCCTTCGGCGGCTTCGACTTGTCTTTCGCTTTTTTCTTGGCCATGGGCGATGCTCCTTGGATTCGAGGCTGACGGGAGGGCATGATACCGACAGTCGAGACCGCGCGGGAGCGTGCCACCCCGAAAGGATCCCATGAGCCTGCTTGCCATCCTCGTTCCCTGCGCCGTCGTGCTCGCGGTCGCCTACCGCGTCTACGGGAGCATCCTCGCGAGGCTCTTTCGGCTCGACGCCGGCGCGACGACGCCCGCGGTCGCCTTTCGCGACGACGTCGACTACTCGCCGATCCCGCCGCAGCTCCTGCTCGGCCAGCACTTCTCGGCGATCGCCGCGGCAGGGCCGATCGTCGGGCCGATTTTCGCGGGGGTGGCCTTTGGCTGGCTGCCGGCGCTTCTTTGGATCATGCTCGGCAGCATCTTCGTGGGCGGCGTGCACGACTTCTCGTCGCTCGTCGCCTCGGTCCGCCACGGCGCCCGCTCGATCGCCGAGGTGGTCCGCGAGCACATGACCCGGCGCAGCTACGTGCTCTTCCTGGCGTTCGTCTGGATCGCGCTCGTCTACATCGTCGTGGCCTTCACCGACATCGTGGCCTCGACCTTCGTCGGCAGGCAGGTGCTCGAAAACGGCGAGAGCGTCTCGGGCGGCGGCATCGCCACCTCGAGCCTGCTGTATCTCGCACTGCCGATGATCATGGGCCTCTCCATGCGGTTTCTGCGGATGCCGCTCTGGCTCGCGACGGCCGTGTTCGTGCCGCTCGTGGGGGTCGCGATCTGGGGCGGCCAGAAGATTCCGTTCGAATTGGGGGCGACGCTCGGCATCACGGACGCGTCGTCACAGAAGCTCTGGGGCGTCTTGCTGCTTTGCTACTGCCTCGTCGCGGCGATGCTGCCGATGTGGCTGCTGCTGCAGCCGCGGGGGCATCTCGGCGGCTGCTTTCTCTACGTCGCTCTCGCGGGGGCCGCGATCGGCCTGGTCGCGAGCGACAGGCTCGTCGCCGGCGACGCGTCGGTCGTCTACCCCGCCTTCCTCGGCTGGCAGTCAAAGACGCAGGGCAGTCTCGTCCCGATGCTCTTCATCACGATCGCCTGCGGCGCCTGTTCGGGCTTCCACTCGCTCATCGCCTCCGGCACGACGAGCAAGCAGCTCCGCCGCGAGACCGACGCCAAGCCCATCGGATACGGCACGATGCTCCTCGAGGCGATGGTCGCGATCGTGAGCCTCGCCTGCGTGATGACGTTGCCCGCCGACAGTCCGGTCGTCTCGCAGCCGCCGAACTTCGTCTACGCCCTCGGCATGGGCCGGTTTCTCGAGATCCTCGGCATCCCGGCGGCGGTCGGCGTGTCGTTCGCCCTCATGGCCTTCACGACCTTCGTCTACGACACGCTCGACGTCTGCACCCGTCTCGGCCGCTACATCATCCAGGAACTCACGGGTCTCACGGGCCGGGCGGGGGCATGGCTCGGTACGGCGATCACCGCCGGGGCGCCGCTCGTGTTTCTGCTGAGACCGCACGTGGCCGGCGACGGCAAGCCCGTGCCGGCCTGGCGGATGTTCTGGGGACTCTTCGGCGCCAGCAACCAGCTGCTCGCTGCCCTCACGCTCCTTGGCGTGCTCGTCTGGCTCGTGCGGACGCGGAAGAGCGCGGCCTGGATCTGGCCGGTCGTCGGCCTTCCGACGGCGGTCATGTACGTCATGAGCACCTGGGCGCTCCTCTCGATGACCTGGCCGCGATTCATGACCGCCTCCGGCTTCACCCTTCCGATCGACCCGGTGCCGTGGGCGGGGATCGTGCTGCTCGCGCTGGCGGCGATGATGCTCGTGGAGGCGATCCGCGCCCTTCAGTTTCCCCAGAGCCCCCGGCCCTCCGCCGGTCCGATCGTCGGCCGCCCGACTGCTTGAGCCGATCGTCAAACTCCGCCTGCCTGCCGACGCCGCATCCCGTGCATCCGCCCGGCGAAACGGTCGATAAAGGAAGCGGGAGAATTTCATGGTCGGGGAGGAAGGATCCATGGGCAGTGTTCGACGCGGAGGTGTTCGACGCGAAGGTCGGCAGACGCTGCGGGTGGAGCCGCTCGAACGGAGGCTCCCGATGGCGGGCGACGTGGACCTCTTCGTCTCCGGTGGCAACCTGCGGATCGTCGGCGACTCGGCCGCCAACGACATCTCGATCGTGCAGACCGCGGCCGGGAAGTTTTCCATCGTCGGCAACGACGGCGAGTCGTTCCGGCTCGACGGCGTTGCCGTGGCCGGGACCGTGAGCGTCAGCGGCATCACGAAGACGATCACCATGAACCTTGGCCGCGGCAACGACGCCGTGTCGATCGCGGGCCTTGCCGACACGGTGACCGCGTCGCGGCTCTTCGTGTTCACCGGCCCGGGCGCCGACAGGGTCTCGGTGTCCTCGGCACGGTTCAACGGCCAGCTTTCGATCTCGACCGGCAACGGTGACTCGAACGCCGACGGCGACACCGTCTCGGTCACCGACGTGAAGCTGACCGGGCCGCTCATCGTGGAGACCGGCGCCGGCAACGACTCCGTCGCGATCGACGGTGTGACCGCCCGGCGGGCCGGGGTGAACACGGCGCAGGGGGAAGACACGGTCACGATCGCCGCGACCTCGCCGGTCGCCTTCGACACGCTCCTGCTCTCGCTGGGAGCCGCCACCGATTCGCTGACGATCGGCCCGGGGACGCTGTCGCTTTCGAAGGGCCGCAGCCGCTTCGTCGGCGGCCCGGGCGATGACGTCCTCGCGGGGCGTGACAGCCTCACCCCGGGCTCGCTCGCTCGCCTCGCCATCGACGGCTTTGAAGGAGTCTCGTAGCGGCCCTCGGGCCGCTCACGGCACCGTTCGCGTCGGTCACCCGCCGAAAATCCTGGGCTGGCCGGTCGCCTCGAGCACGGCGAGCCAGAGGTCGCCGTCGGGAGCGACCTGGTTGCGGTGGCTCACGGAAAGCTGCATCGGGATGTGGACGTAGCGGCCCCGCCAGCGGCCGATGACCATCTCCGTGCGGCCCGCCATCGCGGCGTGCACCGCGTTCTGCGCGAGCCGCAGGCAGTAGACGCTGTCGTAGGGGTTGGCCTCGACGGAGCGGATGAGGTAGCTCGGGTCGATGTACTTCATGTTGATCTCGGTGCCGCTGGCGGCGAAGTGGCGGGCGATTCGATCCTTGAGAAAGAGCCCGATGTCGCCGAGCTTCCGGTTGCCCGAGGCGTCCCGCTCCTCGTCCGCAGGAGGCATGAGTTCCTGGCCCGCCCCCTCGGCGACGACGATCACGGCGTGGCCGCGACGGCGGACCCGGTCGAGGAGGTGGTCGAGCAGGCCGCCGGGGCCGTCGAGCG
>DHLZ01000171.1:2074-13199 GCA_002405515.1 Planctomycetaceae bacterium UBA4655 | reverse complement strand
GTAGCAGGCGATGAAGCCCGAGTGGCGGCCCATGAGCTTCACGAGGCCCACGCCGTTCGGGGCCGCCTTCGCCTCGACGTGCGCCGCGCGGATCGAGGCGGTCGCCTGGCCGAATGCGGTCTGGAAGCCGAAGCTCTGGTCGATGTAGGGAATGTCGTTGTCGATCGTCTTCGGCACGCCGACGACCGCGATCTTCAGCCCCCTCGCGGCGATCTCCTCCGTGATCCGCATCGCTCCGCGGAGGGTGCCGTCGCCGCCGATCACGAAGAGCACCGAGACGTTCATCCGCTCGAGGCAATCGACGATCTCTCCGGGGTCCTGGCCGCCGCGGGAGGTTCCCAGGAGCGTGCCGCCCCCCTCGTCGATCTCGGTCACGGTGTCGGGCGTGAGGTCGATGACGTCGTGGCCGTACTTCGCGATGAATCCCTGGTAGCCGTTCCTGAAGCCATGGATCCGCTGCACGCCGTAGTGGAACGACAGCTCCATCACGAGCCCGCGGATCACGTCGTTGATGCCCGGGCAGAGACCGCCGCAGGTCACGATCCCGACCCGCATCTTCGCCGGCTCGAAGAAGATCTTCTGCCTCGGGCCCGCGGGCTCGAATCCGGGCAGCTCCGCGACCGGAACTCCGGCTGCCGCCGCGAGGTGGAGCGTGTCGTGGAAGAGGACGCGGTCGTCCTCGCCGACGTAGTGAGGTCCGGTGCGACGGGATTCGACGAGCGGCTTGAGGGGCGAATCGATCCGGCAGGGCCCGAGCGACTTCACGGCCAGATCGGCGGCGTTCATGGGGCGGGCTCTCGGGGCGGGTTTGCGACGATCGGACGCATCCTACCATGCGAGCTAGCCGGCCGATTGCATTCCGGCCGACCGGACACCCGAAGACGGCATCATCGCCTCGAGCTCGCGGGCCGTGATGGCGACCGCCTCGCGGATCTGATCCTCGCCATGCTCGCTCGTGATGAAGAACCGCAGGCGGGCGGCCTTCTCCTCGACCGCCGGGTGGAGGATCGGCTGCACGTTGAAGCCGAGGGCATGGAGCCGCCGCGAGAGCTTCAGGGCCACGAGCGAGTTGCCGATGATCACGGGCACCACGGGCGTGTTGTTGCTCGTGCCGGTGTCGAGCCCGGCCGCCTTCGCCAGCTCCAGGAAGAGCGACGAATTGGCGATGCATTTTCGGACGATCGACGGGTCGCTCTCGAGCCGGCGGATGGCGGCGAGCGCCGCGGCCGTGTTGGCCGGCGAGAGGCCGACGGAGTAGACGAAGCCGGGCGCGGTGTACTTGAGGTACCGGACGAGGTCCCGGCTGCCGGCGACGTAGCCGCCGCAGCTGCCGAAGGCCTTGCTGAGCGTGCCCATGAGGATGTCCACCTGACGGGCCTCGAGACCGAAGTGCTCGACGATGCCGCGACCCGTCGGCCCCATCGTTCCGATCGAGTGGGCCTCGTCCACGAAGAGGACCGCGCGGTGCCGCTCCTTGAGCTCGACGAACCGGCGGAGGTCGGGGTAGTCGCCGTCCATGCTGTAGACCCCCTCCACGACGACGAGCGCCCGCTTGTAGTCGCCCCGCATCCGACGGAGCATCTCCTCGCAGGCCTCGTGGTCGTTGTGGGGGAAAGGGCGGCGCTGTGCGGCCGAGAGCCTGCAGCCCTGGATGATGCTGTTGTGGGCGAGCTCGTCGTGGAGGATGAGGTCGCCCGGCTTCATGAGGTGGCCGATCGTCGTCTCGTTGGTCGAGTGGCCGCCGACGTAGACGATCGCGTCCTCGGCACCGATGAAGTCCGCGATCGCGGCCTCGAGCTCGCGGTGGATCGTCTTCTCGCCGGAGACGACGCGGCTGGCCGACACGCTCGTGCCGAACCGCTCGACCGCCGCCTTCGCCGCTGCGGTCACCTCGGGGGCGCCCGAGCTGCCGAGGTAGTTGTAGCTCGAGAAGTTCACGAGCTTCCGCCCGGCGATCAGGGTGGTGTCGGCCGTGAGTCCCTCGTGGACGTCGAAGTAGGGGTTGTCGATCCCCAGGGCGGAGAACTGGTCGAGCCGTTTCGCCAGCTCCTGGATCTCCGAGAAGTCCTCGAGCGACCAGTCGGATGGCGGGACTTCGGCCGCGGCGGGCTCCGCGCCGAGCAGCTTCCCGACCGCGTCGCAGAGGTCGTCGACGGTGGTCGAGGCCGTGAAGGTCTCGACCGGGATCTCCGCGGCGATGTCGGCCTCGATGGCGTTTCGCATCTCGATGCCCATCAGCGAGTCGAGACCCATCTGCGAAAGCGGCCGGTCGCGTTCGAGCGTGGCGGCAGGGACGCCGAGCGTCTTCGCGACGTGGCCTGCGACCAGCTCGCGGATGATCGTCGATCGGTCCGCCGCCGCTGCCGCGTCGATCCGCTCGCGGACGCCGCTCTGAGCCGCCTGCGATCCGGCCGCTTCCCGGCGGTGCTTGAGCGCGAGATCGTCGAGCAGCTTCGGCGAACGCGACCGGGGAAACTGGGCGAGGAACTTCGGCCACTCGATCGGGTAGCAGCCGACGGCCGCACGCGGCTGGTGGAGAAGCGTTTCGAATGCGAGGCGTCCCTCGGCGGGCCGGATCGTGCCGAGGCCGATCTGGGCCCACTTTGAAGTGTCGTGGCCGGCCGCCATGCCGGCGCCGTCCCAGGGCCCCCACTGGATCGAGAGCCCCGGCAGGCCCGCCGCCCGACGCGATTCCATCAGGCCGTCGAGAAACGCGTTGGCGGCGGCGTAGTTGGACTGCCCCGGCGAGCCGAGCACGGCGGCCATCGAGGAGTAGCAGACGAACCAGTCGAGAGGGCCGGCAAGGGCGTGGAGGTTCGCGGCACCGACCGCCTTCGGCGCGAGCACCTTCTCGAAGCGTTCCCACGACTGGTTGGCGATCGCCGCGTCGTCGAGCACGCCCGCGGCATGGAGCACGCCCTTGAGCGGCGGGAGTTCCCGGGCGATCCACTCGAAGGTCGCCCGCACCTGCTTGGCGTCGGAAGCGTCGAGCGGTCGCAGGTGGACCGACACGCCGCGGCTCCGCCAGGCCTCGATCCGCCCGGCGGCCTGCTCCGACGGGCTCGCGGATCGGCCGCAGAGCACGAGCGACTTCGCGCCCGCCTCGACGAGCCAGCCGGCCGCCTCGAGTCCGAGCGAGCCCAGCCCGCCGGTGACGAGGTAGGTCGCGTCGGTCCGCGCGATCGCCGTGTCGATCGCCTGCGGTGGCAGCTCGATGACGACCTTGCCGAGATGCTTCGCCTGCTGCATGAACCGGAAGGCACGCACGGCCTCGGACAGCGGGAAGGCCTCGTGCGGCAGCGGCGCGAGGCCGCCCGACTCGAACCGGGGCAGGAGCTCGGCAAGCAGCCCCGCGATGAGCCCGGGCGACCGCCGCTCGTCCTCCCCGATGTCGAACGGCAGGTAGGTGGCGTCGGGCCTCGCCTCGGCGAACCGTTCGGCCGACCAGATCCCGATCTTGCCGATCTCGACGAACCGGCCTCCGCGGGCGAGGGCCTCGACGCTCGTGGGGATGAACTCCTGGTTGAGGCTGTTGAGCACGACGTCCACGCCCCGGCCGGCGGTGTCGCGGAGGATCTCGGCGGCGAACGCGGTCGAACGCGAGTCATAGACGTGCTTCACGCCGAGCGACTGGAGGAACGCATGCTTGCTCCGGCTCGCCGTCGCGAAGATCTCGACGCCCGCGGCCTTCGCGATCGCGACCGCGGCCTGGCCGACGCCGCCTGCCGCCGCGTGGATGAGCACCCGCTCGCCCGGGCGGAGCTTCGCGAGCCGCTCGAGGCCATACCACGCCGTGAGAAACGCCAGCGGCACCGTCGCAGCCTCGTCGAAGCTCGAGTCCCGCGGCATTGGCGCCACGTACCGCTCGTGCACCGTGACATGGCTCGCGAGGCTCGCCGTGGAGAGTGCCATGACGCGGTCGCCTGGGCGATACCGCGTGACGCCGTCGCCCACCCGCGTCACGATTCCAGCGCACTCGAACCCGAACGTGACGTCGCGGTGGTCACGGATGCCGATCGCCTTCTCATGGTCCCGCAGCATGCCGAGCGCCCGCAGCACGTCGCGGAAGTTGAGGCCCGAGGCGTGGACGGCGATCTCCAGCTCGCCGGCCGCCGGTTCCGTCCGCACCATCGGCTCGACCACGAGGTTGTCGAGCACGCCGAAGCCGGAGAGGGCGAGCCGGTGGGCCCCTTCGGGAATCGCAAGGCCGCTCGACGCCTGCTCGAGCCCCTCCACGAGCCGCGACGCATACCGCCTCCCCGCGCGGATCGCGATCTCGGTCTCGCGATCGGCGACCCAGATCTCGCCGAAGAGATGGCCGGTGGAATCGGTCGCGGCGGGATCGAGGTCGATCCGCACGCACTCGACGCCCGGCATCTCGGAGGCGACGACGCGGGCGAAGCCCCAGAGGGCGGCCTGGAGCGGGTCGGCCGCGGCGAGCGAGGGGGCGACCTGCTGGGCCCCGACGGTCACGACATGGATGCGGGGCGGCTTCGCCTTCGCCCGCTGGATCGCCTGGATGATGCCGAGCAGCCGGCGGCAGTCGGCAAAGTCGGCGGTGTCGCCGCCACGCTCGCCGGCGTCGGCCGACCGCGTGGCGAGGAAGACGACGCCTCGCAGCGGTGACGAGGCCGCTTCCGGGATCTCCGAGACCGCCGCATCGATCGCGGAGGCATCATCGCCGTCGACCACGACGCACCGCTGTCGGCGGGCCGCAAGCTCCGCCGCGAGGCCGGCGCGTTCGGGGGAGGCCGGTCCGACGATCAGCCACGTCGGGGTCTCGTCGGGAGACACCGTCAGCGGCGTGCCGATCCGCGGCGTCTCCCGCCAGGCGACGTGGTGGAACGACCGCCGCGCCGAGTCGCCCGTGAGCCGTCGTTCGAGGTCGCTTCGCGACACCGCGAGGAGGCGGACGCCGTCGAGTTCCGCGAGCACCTGCCCGTCGCCGTCGAAGAGCACGATGTCGGCCGTGACGACCGCGAGGGGCTTCTTCGCGCGGCGGGTGATCCTGCCGTGGCAGATGCCGCCGCGGACGGGATCGCGGGCGAAGATGCGAACGGCTTCGAAACCGGCGGGAATGAACGTGTGGCCGGGGGCGACCTCGTCGGCCAGCAGGCCGCCGAGCGATTGCAGGCAGGCGTCGAGGATCGCCGGATGGATCGCGTGGCCGCCCGGGTCGAGCGATCGATCGAGTGCGAGCTCGGCGAGCACCTCGTCGGCCCCGGCGCCGAGCCGGCGGATCGCGCGGAAGGCGGGGCCGTAGTCGAGGCCGCTCTCGTGGCATGCCGCGTAGAACGTCTCGACGTCGATCTCGCGGGTGAGCCGCGGCATGATCGTGGCGGGCAGGTCGTGGGGCGGGGCCGACCGGACGGCCGCGTCGAAGGCGGAGACGGTGCCGGTGGCGTGGAGCATCCAGGTCGCGTCGGGCGAGCCCGTCTCCTGGCTCACGAGGCGGAAGGCCGCCCTGCGGTCGTCCTCGGGCGAAAGCACGATCTGCACGAGTCGTTTCGAGTCTGGCTTTTTCGAGTCGGCCCTCTGCAATTCGGTTTCGAGCGATAGCGGCGCCTTGAGCGTCATCGACTCGACGGCGACGGCTTTCGAGTCGAACCGCGCGGCCGCGGCCGCGATGGCGATCGCAAGCGAGCCCGCGCCGGGGAAGACGACCCGGTCGAACACCCTGTGGTCGGCCGCCCAGGCGGGGCAGGCGTCCGAGATCGCCTGCTCGTAGATCGCGTCGTCGGTGGCCGCGACGACCCGCCGCCCCGCGGGATCTGCATCGCTCGCCGCCGCCATCCTGTCGGCCGGTGCATCGGCTGAGCCGGCTGCATCGGGGGCCCAGTGCCGCTGCCTTTGGAAGGGGTAGGTCGGCAGCGAGACGAACGCGTGCGACCTGCCCGCGTCGAATCCCTTCCAATCGACGTTGAAGCCCCGCTCGAAGAGCGAGCCGACCGCCGAGAGGAGCGTCTTCGTGTCGTCCTGTCCCTTTCGCAGGCTCGGCAGCCACGCAACGTCGCGATCGGCGACGCAGCCTCGTCCGAGCGCCGAGAGCACCGGCTGCGGGCCGACCTCCAGGAAGACGCCGACCCCCTTCGCCCGCAGCGACTCGATCCCCTTGGCGAACTGCACCGCCTCACGCAGGTGACGCTGCCAGTAGCCGACCGACGGGAATCCATCGGCCGCGAGTTCGCCGGTGAGATTCACCGCGATCGGGATCGTGGGCATGGCGAACGGCACCTCTGACGCCGCCTCGCCGAAGGCCTCCAGGATCGGCTCCATCAGCTGCGAGTGGAATGCGTGCGAAACGGCGAGCGGCATGCCGCCGATCCCGGTCGCCGCGAGTTCCGTGCGGATGGCCTCGACCGCGGCGGCCTCGCCGGAGACGACCGTCTGCCGCGGTCCGTTGAAGGCCGCGATGCCGGCGCGGCCTGCCTGCCGCGCGACCACCGGAAGCACGGCGTCGGGCCCCGCCGACACGGCGAGCATGCCACCAGACCTGGGCAGCGACTGCATCAGGCTCGCCCGTTTCGCGATCAGCCGCAGGCCGTCTTCGGGAGAAAACACCCCGGCGACCGCCGCGGCGACGTACTCGCCCACGCTGTGGCCAAGCAGGCAGTCGGGCACGACGCCGAAGCTCCGCCAGAGTTCCGCAAGGGCGTATTCGACCGCGAAGAGAGCCGGCTGCGCCATCGCCGTCTCGTCGATCCTCGACGACTCGTTTCCGAAGAGCACGTCCAAGAGCGGCACGCCGATCTCGCGGAGCACGCGGTCCGAGCGGTCGAGCGAGGCCCGGTAGACCGGTTCGGTCTCGTAGAGCTGGCGGGTCATGCCGGCATGTTGCGAGCCCTGGCCGGTGAAGAGCATCGCGATCTTCGGCCGACGCTTCGCCGCGGCGACGCCCGTCGTCGCGCCGCCGGCGATCTCGCGAAGCTGCCCGATCGCCTCATCCCGCGACGCCGCCACGATCCCGCGGCGGATATCCATCGGCACGCGGCCGGCGTTGTTGGCATGGCAGACGTCGGCGAGGGCCTCGACGGGGTTGTCTTCGAGATGGTCGGCGAGATCGGCCGCCTTCGCGGCGACCGCCGCCGGCGTCTTCGCCGAGAGGGCGAGCAGCTGCCACGGCCGATGGGAACCCGGCTGCGGCGTCGGGGCGGCGGGGGCGAGGTCGCCGACGATGACATGGCAGTTGGTGCCGCCGAACCCGAACGAGCTCACGCCGGCCCGGCGATCGCCCGCGGGCGAGTTCCACGCGGTAAGCGCCTTCGGGATCTCCACCGGCACGTTCGCGAGGTCGATGTAGGGGTTGAGCTTCTCGAGGTTGCGGTGGGCCGGGATTGCCGCATGCTCCAGCGACAGCACGAGCTTGATGAGTCCGGCGATGCCTGCGGCTGGCTCGAGGTGGCCGATGTTGGTCTTCACGCTCGCGATCCGCAGCGGCCGGTCGGCGGAGCGTCCCTCGAGCAGCGTCTCCTTGATCGCACGGACCTCGATCGGGTCGCCGAGCGGGGTGCCCGTGCCGTGGGCCTCGACCAGCTCGATCGCCGATGGTGCGAGCGACGCGTCCTCGAGCGCCGCCCGCAGCACGGCCTTCTGCGAGGGGCCGTTCGGCGCGGTGATGCCGTTGGTGAGCCCGTCCTGGTTCACGGCCGAACCCAGCACGACCGCGCGGATGCGATCGCCGTCGCGGACGGCGTCGGCGAGACGCTTGAGCACGATCATCCCGCAGCCCTCGCCGCGGACGTAGCCGTCGGCCGCGGCGTCGAACGTCTTGCAGCGGCCGTCGGGGGCCATCATCTTCGCCTGCGAGAAGGTGATCGTTCCCTCCGGCGAGAGGATCAGGTTCACGCCCCCGGCGATGGCGAGGCTCGATTCGCCCGATCGCAGGCTGCGGCAGGCGAGGTGCACCGCGACGAGTGCCGAGGAGCAGGCGGTGTCGATCGCGAGGCTCGGGCCGCGGAGATTGAAGGCGTAGCTCAGCCGGTTGGCCGCGACGGCGAGGCTCGTGCCGGTGGCGCTGTAGGGGGTGAGGCTCGAGAGCCCCTTGAAGAGCAGCCGCGCGTAGTCGCAGTTGCTGATGCCGATGAAGACGCCGGTCGGCGACTCGGCGAGCGAGTCGGGGCGGATGCCGGCGTCCTCGAACGCCTCCCACGCCACCTCGAGGAGCAGCCGCTGCTGCGGATCCATGAGGTCCGCCTCGCGTCCTGAGATGCCGAAGAAGAGGGCGTCGAAATCGGTCACCTTGAAACCGGTCGGAGTGTCGAGGAACCCGCCCTTGCGGGTGCACATCTTCCCCGGCGGGCAGGGCCCGGAAGCGGAGGCCGATGCGTCGTAGAGGGCCTCGACGTCCCAGCGTTCGGCGGGGATGTCGCCGATGGCCGAGTCGCCGCGGGCGAGCAGGTTCCAGAAGGCGGCGGGATTCGGCGAGCCGGGGAGGCGGCAGCCGAGTCCGACGATGGCGATCGGTTCGTGGGTGTTCACGGGGGCGCTAGGAACGCGTTGCCAGGTGACCGGCGAGCTTTTCGATGGTCGGGTAGTCGTAGACGAGCATCGGATCGACCGCTTTTCCGAGCAGTCGCTCGAGGTCGCCCGTCATCTCGATCGCGATGGCCGAGTCGAGCGCGAAGGAGTCGAACGACGCCGCCGGGTCGATCGACGTGGCCGGCACGCCGAGGTGGCTCGCGATGTAGTCGATGATCCAGTCGCCGACGTCCTCGGCCGACATCGTCGCTGCCGGAGGAGCCGCGTCGGAGGCGGCGGGTGAAGCGGGCGGGAGCGTCGCGGTCGATGCGGGTGGATTCGCGGCCATGGCATCCCACGCGAACACTTCGATCCCGCGTCGGGTTCCGTCGAGCCAGGCAAGAGCGCCGACCATGTCGCCCTGCGGCTCCATCTCGACGATCCACGACTCGCTCGTGCCATCGACCCCGGAATGGTCGAACACCCTCCAGTAGGGAGACGCGCCGAGATCGACCACGATCGATGTCAGCGTTCGCCGAAGTCCCTCGCCCACCGCCTTCAGGTAGGCCTCCTTGTGGGTCCAATACCGCAGAAACTCCCGGTCGCGCGAGGCGAGCGGCTGCTGGAGGATCGCCTCCCGCTCGGCCGGCGCGAGGCATCGCGGGAGCATCGATTCGAACGCGCGGATCGGTCGCACGATCTCGACATCGACGCCCACCTCGACGCCGCCGGCGACGACGAGCACGGCGAGGCTGCCTGAGTGCGTCAGGTTGAACCGCAGGTCGAGCGGATTGTCGGCGGCCGCGATCCTCGGCTTGCCTCCGGCAGCCGGTTCGATCGGCACGTCAGCCGCCGGCCTGCCCAAGTAGCCGCCGAGGATCGACCGGACAGCCGAGCGGCAGGCAACGAACCGGCGCCGCTGCTCGGGGATCAGGATTCGCGACGAGCGTGCCTGTTCCTCGTGGGAAAGCGAGGCAGCGACGTCAATCTCTGGGGCCGGGCCTGCGAGGTCGATCCACCAGACGTGCACGTCGGCCGGGTCGAGCCGAACCGCCGAGCTTGCCGGCCGTTGAACGGCCATTCCGGCTGGAAAACTGATCATTTCGAGAACGTCTTCGAACGAAGAGAGAATGGGAAAAGCAAGTCAACTGGACAATGAAGACATGCCATACAAAAAGGTGGTTGTCCAGTTCCAATGGGGGGATCATCTCCCAGGCCCTTCAATCCACCAAGAGAGCGGCATCCGAACGGGGCACGCCGGCCGGGCTCACGGCGAACCGCCGGCGACGCCCCCGAGCCTCTTTGCGGCCAGATCCGCGGCCGGTGAATCCGGGTGGACCGCGATGATCTGTCGGTAGAGGGCGTGGCCGCGGTCGGGCGACCGGCGGGTGGCGACGGCGGCCCGATGCAGCAGTTGGGCCTGTCGCACCGTCTCCTTGCCGACGGCATCACGGTTGAAGTCGGCAAGTTGTTTGTTCGCGGCCCGGGCCACCTCGGGAAGCGTCGCGACGAACTGCTCGCTTGCGGCGACGACCTCCTCGACGCGGGCAAGGCGATCCGTGGCCGAAACATCCTCCTCTCCCGCCGGCCCGGCCGCCTGCCGGATGCGTTCCAAGAGCCCTTCGGCGACGGCCGCACGGAAGGCGATGCTCTGCACGACGGGCCGTGCGAAGCTCGGCATCCGGACCGCGGGCATCACGGCCCCGACCGCGCCGGCCAGGTCCCCCTCCGCCTGGAGACGCGATGCGGCCTCCAACTGGTTTTCGAACTGGCCCGCCTGACGGGCCGCGATCGGCTGCCCGCTGCGGTCGAGCTGTTCGCGGAGGAATCCGGCCAGATCAGCCGGCGGATCGTTCCCGTACATCATTCTGCCGTCGGCGCGGATGACGAACACCTGCGGGGTGTTGCGGCGATGGGTGTCGAAGCGATCCTGCCATCGCTTCCACTCCCACTTGTCGTCGCCGCTCATCCGCAGTTCGACGACAGCGAACCGAGAGACGAGCGGCTGGAGCGCAGGATTGCCCGCCAGCTGTCGCTTGAGCGTCGGCGCCTCGCGGCACGAGTCGGTGCTGGCCACCGCAAGCACCGGCACACCCAGCCGCGCCGCCTGGTTCATGACGGCATCGACCTGCTCGGAAATCGTGATTTTTTCGTCGGCGGCGAGCGACCATGGCATGAAGGCCGCCGCCATGACCATGACGAGGGGGGCGGGTCGGCACGCGGAGCGAACCCGCGGCGCGACGAAACGAAAGATGCAATTCATGGCACACCGTTTCCCCCAAGATAAGGGGATGCTTGCGGCCTGCAAGGGAAATCGGGGACGGGAGCTGATTTCCCGCCGCGGCCTGGGAGATCACCGTCAAATATCGCATCGGCACGCTGCAACTCCCCGAGCCCTCCCCGACGGCTTCGTCCCTTTGATGCGGCAGCGGGCCGGCATCGATCTGGTGCCGATCGGTGAGCCCGAGGTCTGCCAGGTCCACAAGCTCCCGCCTGGTTCCGAAACGAAGCTCGACCGCCTGCGAATCAGTCCCGAAATCCCGTCCACCTTGATCGAGAAGAAGATGTCAATCCCACTGCGATCGCGGGCCAATGAGTGTTACTACCAGGAGCATCAAGTAGTTGACTTGCTGCGACGTCGACTCGCGGCTCTACGGAAGCCCGAGGC
>DHLZ01000171.1:1893-2041 GCA_002405515.1 Planctomycetaceae bacterium UBA4655 | reverse complement strand
ACGCCCCTCTCGGCGTGCGCCGCGGGCTTCCGGGAATTTCCAGCGAACGCCTGCAGGGAAACTTGCGCCTCGGGCTTCCGGGCATTTCCAGCGATCGCCTGCAGGGCAACTCGCGCCTCGGGCTTCCGTGGGACCCGGGTGGCGCTCA
>DHLZ01000171.1:0-1692 GCA_002405515.1 Planctomycetaceae bacterium UBA4655 | reverse complement strand
CAGTCAGCCGAAAACCACAGTCAATAACATCGTGCTCGGGGTAGTAAATTAGTGTCGGGAGACCGCACATGATCGACATGCGAACGCTCGCGGGAGACGAATGGGCGGAGTGGTATCTGTTGACGCCGGCCCAACGGCTGGAGGAATCGTCGAAACTGTGGCGGACGTATCTCGAACCGGAAGGTTCGCTTGACCCCGAGCCCGATCCTCAGAGTCCTTTCTACGATCCGGCGGAATGGCGTGCGGTCGCTGCTGATGGGCGGCCAGGCGTGCGTGTTGTACGGCGGAGCGGAATTTAGCCGCGACACCGACATCATGGTGGTGGCGGATGCCGCCAATCTGGACCGGCTGCAGGCGGCGATCGAAGAACTTCGGGCCGAGGTGATCGCTGTCCCCCCGTTTGAATGCCGCTTCCTGGAGGCGGGCCACGCCGTCCACTTTCGCTGCCGGATTCCGGAAGCGGCGGGAGTGCGGCTGGATGTCATGGCAAAGCTTCACGTGCTGCCCGACTTCGAGACGGGGTGGAACCGGCGGACCACGGCCGAGACTCCGGCTGAGGTCATGGATGTGTTGTCGCTCCCCGACCTGGTGTTCGAAGGATAGCCCGGTCAATGGCACTTCCGCAACGATCTTCCGGCTGATGAGCGGCTCGTGCGCCTCGTGAGGAGCGGCGCTTTTGCGTCGCGTGATTCACGGCACGGCAGCCTTCCGTGGCGTGACCGTCGCCCCCATGCCCGCCGGTCGCGGCCTCGCCCGGCTTGCCGACGTTGCCGATGGCCAGCGCCGTGACGGCTTTCCGGAGCCGGTGGTTCCTGACACTGGCGTCGATTGAAAACCCGCTGTTCTGCCCGGCGAGCATGTCGGCGGCAGCCGCAGCGTCGAGCAGGCGGTGCATGCGGAACCACCGGATCGTGCGGCGGCGGACCCGCTCGGTGAGGGCAGCCAGATCGGCCGGGGTGATCGGCCGCGCCGGCAGGAACGCCGGCAGTGTGTCACACGCTGCTTCGGCAGCAGCCGGCAGGAAGACGCCATCGGTGACGCACGCGTGGAGGTGCATGTGGCGGTTGAGCGTTGAGCCGAAGCGGTACAGGAAGGAGATGCCACCGAGCCGCGGGCGGGCGGCTCTCGGCAGGTCGGCTTCAGGGGGCCCCGCCTGACGCCGCGAGCAGGAGAAGTTCGATCTCGGTCAGGAAGATCTTCGTGAGCACCGCGACGGCTCGGGGGCGGTCGGCGAGAAAGCCTCGCAGCCGCTTCGGCACGGAGATCACCCACTGCCGCACGGGCACCGGCGGGATGACGTGATCGGCGAGGTGCGCCGCCGTCTGGGCCATGTGGCGGCCGTTGCAGGACGGGCAGACGCCGCGGCCCTTGCAGGAGAATGCCACGACGAATCCCGTGCGGCACGTCATGCATACCGCGTGGGCGAAGCCGAAGCAGAGGAGCCCGCACTCGAGATAGCCGCGGAGCTCGTCCTCGACATATCCCGGCACGAGCCGCTCGGCGGCTTCTCGCCAGGCGAGCCACCTCTCGAGGTTCTCCGAGACCAACTTACTACCCCGAGCACGATGTTGTTGACAGTGGTTTTCGGCTGACTGAGCGGCACCACGGTCCCACGGAAGCCCGAGGCGCGAGTTTCCCTGCAGGCCGAGTTGCGAAAAACCCGGAAGCCCGAGGCGCAAGTTTCACTGCAGG
>DHLZ01000028.1 GCA_002405515.1 Planctomycetaceae bacterium UBA4655 | reverse complement strand
CCCGCCGCCAAGATGTGCTGAGGCCTGATTGGCCGCGGCTCACCAGGCGATGAGACTCGAGTCGAAGACCGGCCCCTCTATGCAGGTGCTGCGTTAGTCCCAGCCGCCCGAAGCATCGCGGACCGGGGCCACGCAGCTGAAGCAGATGCCGACGCCACAGGCCATCGGCGTCTCGAGCGATACTTCGCACGGCACGCCGTGCCGTGCTGCCCACGTCGAAACGGCCGCCATCATGCCTTCGGGGCCGCAGCAGGCAATCCGCACGCTCCGTTCGCCCGACGCCTCAGGGCCTGCCGAACCATCGGCAAATGCGTCCAACAGGTCGACGACGGTGCCCTTTCTCCCGACCGACCCGTCGAGCGTGGCCAGGTGCACGTCGATGCCGGCGTCGCGAAAATCCTCGACGTCGCCGAAAAGGGAACCGGTGCGGCAGCCCCAGAGGAGGGTCACGCGATCGGCCCGGGCGGCCGCGACTCCCGGCCCGCCATACCGTGCGATGCCCAGCCGTTCCTTGCCGAGGGCCAAAAGCGCGGTCTGGCCGATGCCTCCGGCGACGAGCAGGAGGTGCCCGGCCGGATGTGGGGCGAAGCCGTTGCCGAGCGGCCCCCAGAACTCGACCGACTCCCCGACGGCAACGCGGCTGAGGGCCTGCGTGAATTTACCGTGGACGGCGTAGATGAAATCGGCGTAGCGGGCGGCGGCCGCTTCCCCCGGGCCGGGCGGGCCTCCATCGGCCTGGAGGGCCGTCTCGTAGACCGCCAGCGGCCGCGCGAGGAGCGGGTCGAAACGCCCCGGCAGCCTCACCATCGCGAACTGGCCGGGCCGCGTGGTCGCGGCGAGGTTCGGCGCGAGCACCCGCAGCCGCCAGGTGCCCTCGGCGATCCGCTCGTGTCGCACGATCGTGCCGCTCGCCACCTCGGCCGTCGCGGTTCCGGCCGAGCAGGATGCCGGAGGTGCATGAGTCACGTCGATCACGTGTCCCCCTTCGCCGAGCGCGGACCGCCCTTCGAACGTCGCCAGTCCGACGCCTTGCCGAGTCGCCTGCGGCGGGAACCGCCGCCGAGTTTGCCTGCGGGGCCGCCGCCGGCCCGCCCCGCCTTGACGGAACGTTCATCGCGAGGTGTTCGATCACCCGGTCGTTGGCCCGGCCGACGGTTGCCGGTCCGCCGCTGTGGTCTGCCTTCTCGCGGCGGCCGCCGGACGGCCTCGCGGCCGCCGACCGATGGCATCGATTCTTCCCGGAGCTTGCGGATCTCCTCCCATCCCAGCCGCCGCCACTGTCCCGGCAGGAGGTCGCCGAGCGACAGCGACCCGACGGCCACCCGCTTGAGCTGATGGACCTTGTGGCCGACCGCCGCGAGGATCCTGCGGATTTCGCGGTTCTTCCCCTCGTCGAGCACCATCTCGAGCACGCTGCTCAGCTTGTGCTGCGACCGGATCGCAACGCGGCGGACGCGGGCGACACCCTCGGCAAGCGGCACGCCCCGACGGAGCTTGTCGAGCGTCTCCTCGGTCGGCACGCCGGCCACCTGCACGTGGTACTTCTTCTCGATGCCATACCGCGGATGCGCCAGCCGGTTGGCGAGGTCGCCGTCGTTCGTCACGAGGATCAGACCCTCGCTCATCCGGTCGAGCCTTCCGATCGCGAACAGCCGCCGCTCTCCGGGAACGAGATCGACCACCCGCGGCCTGCCGGTCGGATCGAAGTTGGTCGTCACGACGCCGACCGGCTTGTTGAGCAGGTAGACGACCCGCGAAGGATCGGGCAGCTTCTCGCCGTCCACGCGGATCTCCTGCGACCGCGGGTCGACCTTGGTCCCGAGGGTCGTGACGACCTGGCGATCGACCTCGACGCGGCCGGTCGTGATGAGCTCCTCGCAGGAACGCCTGCTGCCGAGACCGGCCGCAGCGAGCACCTTTTGGAGCCGCTCGAGACCCTCCTCGTCGGTCGGTGCCGTTGCTGGACGGGGGGGTTTGCGGCCGGTGGGACGGGTCTTCGACACGATCGAACTCCAGAGCGAACCGGGCGGGGTGTGACCGGTCGTAGGGATCATAACCGCCAAGCCGGAAAGGGGCGTGCCCCCCGGTCGATACCACGCTTGGAAACGAGGAAGTCAGCCGCGGACCAGCCGAGATGCCCAGACCGCCCCGACGCGTCATTCTCGACACCACAGCCACGGCCGGTCCGCCCGCGGGGCCGGCCATGCCGCTGCTCGTGCAGGGCTTCCTCGACTACGTCCGCCACGAACGAGGGCTTTCGGCGAACACGATCGCCGCCTACGCCCGCGACCTCTCCGACTTCTCCGACTGGCTCGCCGGCCGGTCACCGCTTTCGCTTTCGTCGGCCGATCTCGGCGACTCGATCACCTTTCTCCACGGGAAGGGCCTCGCGCGGGCGTCGGTGGCGAGGGCGACGGCGACGCTCCGCAGCTTCTACCGCTACCTGCAGCTCGAGGGGCACATCGACCGCAGCCCGGCCGACCTTCTGGCCGGTTCCCATCCCGACTTCGCCGTGCCGTCATCCCTCTCGACCGACCAGATCGATCGCCTCCTCGAGGCGCCCGACTCCCGCAGGCCAGAGGGGATCCGAGACCGCGTGCTGCTCGAAATGCTCTACGCGACCGGCTGCCGCGCAAGCGAGGTGGCGAACATGGCCGTCGCCGACGTCCATGCCTCCGAGGGCTTCTGCAAGTGCCGGGGCAAGGGAGACAAGGAGCGGATCGTGCCGCTCGGCCGACGCGCGATCGAGGCCGTCCGCCGCTGGCTCGACGGCCCACGCCGCTCCTTCGCCGCCGGCGTCGTCCCGGAGCCGCGGTGGCTGCTCCTCTCGTCGCGGGGCAACCGGCTCTCGCGGATGCGGATCTGGGAGATCGTCCGCGACCACGCCGCCGGCGCGGGCCTCCCCGCCGACATCCACCCCCACACGCTCCGCCACAGCTTCGCGACCCACCTGGTCGCCGGCGGCGTCGATCTTCGCCATGTGCAGGAGATGCTCGGCCACGCGAGCATCGCGACCACCCAGCGGTACACGCACGTGGACGCCGCCCGGCTCCGCCGGATCCACGAGCGATTCCACCCCCGCAGCTGAACGGCCTGCGAACGAACGGACGGACGGACGGACGGACGGACGGTGAGGGTCTCCGCAGACAACTCAGCCTGACGACTTTCCACGGAAGCCCGAGCCGCAAGTTTCCCTGCAGGCGAACAGGTGCCCACTACGGAAGCCCGAGCCGCAAGCCGAAAGGGGATTTGACGATGTGCTGAAAGGCGACGTCGAGTCACTCAAAAACGCTCACAATCGAAGCTGTTTTGCCAAACCACCCGGTTCTTCGCGCAACCCCGACTCCCCTCTCGCCCATCTTCTACAGTTGGAGGCCCTCTCGGCACCGCGAACTGCTGTTTCTCTCGTGAATTTCGAGGTTCAGGTTCGTCCGGAGCAGAAAACCTGGTGCCACGTTTCTAATGGGCGGATTGACATTTCATTTGCGATA
>DHLZ01000197.1:9226-11070 GCA_002405515.1 Planctomycetaceae bacterium UBA4655 | reverse complement strand
GTCTTATGATATAAGTCAACTACTTTATGCTCCCGGTAGTAACGCCGACAGCGGTCCACCGCGAGTTACGTCATGTGGAATCCCGATGACCTGATCGTCGCTCCGGCCACGGTGCGGGCCGGTGCGGCTCGGGCGATCGTCCGGATCGCCGGCGGCGGGCTCGACGGGCTTTTGGAGCGGCTGTTCGCCGCGAGGCAAGTTGCCGGAGCCCCGCGGCTCGTCGCCGCACGGCTTCGAGACGAGCGGCTGGTCGCCGAATTCGGTCCGCTTCCGGTGGAGCTCCTGCAGTGGACCGACGGCAGCGGCCCGATCGGCGGACCGCTCGCGGAGATCCAGCTGCCGGGGTCGGTTCCGCTCGTCGATCGCTTCGTCGCCCGGGCGATCGAACTGGGGGCGAGGCTCGCGCGAGGGGGTGAGTTCACCCTGCGGGCGTTCCTGGCCCGCCGCATCGACCTCCTCCAGGCGGAAGCAGTGCTCGCGGTGGTCGATTCCCGGTCGCCGGCGGAGCTGACCGCGGCTCTCGACCGGATGGCCGGGGGCGTCGGGCGTCGGCTGGAGGCCGTCCGAGAGACCCTGCTCGATCTTGCCGGTGACATCGAGGCGATGATCGACTTCGGCGACGAACTCGGCGAGGGGGCGGTGCGGGAACACTCGCGGGCAGTCACCGAGCGGCTGGAGGCCGCGAGCCGCTCGGTGCGGGAGCTGGCCGCCCACCTCGAGGGCCGTGGGGCGGCGGCGAGCGAGCGGCCCCGCGTCGTCCTCGTCGGCCGGCCGAACATCGGCAAGAGCAGCCTCTTCAACGCCCTCGTCGGCCGCGACGCGGCGCTCGTCGCCGACGAACCGGGCACGACCCGCGACTGGGTGGAAGCCCGCATGGCTTTCGGCGATGTCGAGTGCGTGGTCGTTGACGTGGCGGGCGTGGATGCCGTCGGCATCATGCGGGAGTCGACGTTGCAGCAGTCTCCGGCAGGGGAGGCATCGATGGCCGTTGCCATCCGGCAGGCTACCGCCGCGGACGTGCTCGTCGCCTGCGCGGACGCCGCGGCCGATCCCGACCCGCCCATCCCGCACCCGCGTCGGATCGACGTCGTCACCCGGTGCGATCGGCTCGCGGGCCGCCCCGGCGAGACACCGCCGCCGGACGGAGCCCCGGCGATCCTGACGAGCGCGGTCGACGGCCGCGGGCTCGAGACGCTGCGACGGGCGATCGCGGCCGCCGCGGCCGATGCGTCTGGACGCGACTCCGCGGCGACGCAGCGGCTCTCCGAGGGGATGGCTCGGGCCCGCGATGCGATCGCCGAGGCGGTCGCGACGATCGCCGCCGCCTCGGGGGCCGGAGACTTCGACGAGGCGGTCGTCGCGAGCCACGTGGGGCGGGCCGTGGCGGCGATCGGCGAGGTGACCGGCCGCGAGGTCGGCACGGACATTCTCGACCGGATATTCTCGCGGCATTGCATCGGCAAGTGATCGCGAGCCCATGAATCCCTCCGCCCCGTCCGCAACCGCTCATCCGGGCGATCCCTCCGACCTCGAGTCGACCCTCGCGTCGCTCGCCGCCGCCGCCGCGCGGCATGCCGCGCGGTCGCCTCGGGAGCGGGCCGACCTCGCCGAGGCCACGGCGAGAAGCGTCGCCGCCGCCACCGACGCGTGGGCGGAGACCGCGGCCGTGATCAAGTTGCGATCGCGTGCCGTCGCGAACGACGGCATCGGTGGCGGCACCGAATCCGTGCCGAGCGGCGGAGTCCCGGGAAGCCTCGCCGAGGAGATCGCAACGGGGCCGCTCGTGACGCTTCGCCTTCTCACGCTGACGGCGTCGGCTCTGCGAGCCGTCGATCGCGACGGAC
>DHLZ01000197.1:4297-9089 GCA_002405515.1 Planctomycetaceae bacterium UBA4655 | reverse complement strand
CGAGGTGCCCGTGCTGCCCGCCCCCGGCCTTTTCGACCGAGTCATCTTCGGAGGCTTCTCGGCGGTGGTGCGGTGCGGCGATCCAGGCGGACTCGACCGGTTCCGAGCGGTTTGGCGGGAGGAGGTGGCGAGCCGACCGGCCGTGGACGGCGTCGCGGTCGTGCTCGGTGCGGGCAACGTGACAGGCCTCGCGGCGGCCGACGCGATCTGCCAGGTGTTCGAGCACGGACGAGCCGCGCTCGTGAAACTCCATCCGCTCCACGAGCCGCTCACCGCGATGCTCGCTCGGGCCCTTGCGCCGCTCGTGGAGAGCGGCATTGTCGCCTTCGTCGTGGGCGGGGCGGACGTGGCGGCCCGGGCGATCGCCTCGCCATCGGCGACCCACGTGCACCTCACGGGAGGCACGGCCACCTACGAGGCGATCGCTGCATCGTGCTCGAAGCCGATCACCTGCGAGCTTGGCAGCGTGACGCCCTGGATCGTCGTGCCGGGCGAGTACTCGCCACGCGAACTCGCCTTCCAGGCCGACGCGGTGGCCGGCTCGATCATCAACAACGGTTCGTTCAACTGCATTGCCACGAAGCTCGTCGTCACGAGCCGCTCGTGGCGACAGCGGGAGGCCTTCCTCGACCGCATCCGATTCCGGCTCGCGGAGGCCCCGCCTCGCCCCGCATGGTTCCCCGGCGTGGTTGCGAACTGGGAGACGCTTGCCGGACGGCCGGCGCCCGACGACGGCACGCTGCCCTGGCTCTTTCGCACGGGCCTCGATCGCGAGGCCGAGGGACACTGGGTCGGCCGCGAATGGTTTTTGCCGGCCTGCGCCGAGATCGCGATCGGGGGCGACTCGATGGAAGAGTTCTGCGTGAACGCCTCGGAGCTCGCCGGCTCCCTGCCCGGCTCGCTCGCCGCGAGCGTGACGATGCCCGGTCGCGGCGACCCGCGGGATCTCCGCCGGGCCGAGGCCTTGGTCGAGCACCTCGCCTTCGGCGTCGTCGCCGTGAACTGCTGGTCGGCGGTCGCCTACGCGATGGCGGGCGTCCCCTGGGGCGGATTTCCGGCCGCGACCCGCGCCAAACCGAAGAGTGGCATCGGCTTCGTGCACGACCCGCTCCTCCTGCCGCTCGTGCACAACTCGATCGTCCGCGGACCGCTCGCCTCACGGCTGCTGCCGCCGTTCCTGCCCTGGCACCCACGGGCCGCACCGCTCGCCCGCGAGGTCGTGCGGCTCTACGACGGCGGCGGCCTCCTCTCGATCGCCCGCATGCTGCCGAACCTGCGGGTCGCGGGCTGACGCGTTGTGGCGCATCGTGTGAATCAAACGTGCTGAGCTCGGGGCTGCCCGTATGCCGCTCGCCGGACGCTCGCAGCGCACATCCTGTGCTCCGCTCGCTCGGATGCAGACGGCGCTCCGCAATCCTTGCTTCGCTTGTCTGCATACGCCGTCTCGGGCACACGGGCAACCCCTCGCAGTCAACTCGTAGTGCCTGGGCACGGGCAGCCCCTCGCGGTCTTCTCGTAGGCACTCTGATGCAGACCGACGGGGGAGCAAACGCGGATGAGCCTCGGGCGTCGTCGCAAGATGCTTCGTTGCAAAACACACGGAAGCCCGAGGCGCGAGCCGAGAGGGAAGTCGGGGTGTCAGCAACGCAACGAAGAGTTTTCGAAAACCCCGTCCCCCGAAGCGTTTTTTCGACGCACATGACGTCCGACGGAACGCATCGTCAACTCCCCTCTCGGCTCGCGCTTCGGACTTCCGTAGAGGGGCGTCAGGCTGAGCTCCCTGCGGAAAATGTCAACTCTTTGTCGCCGCCTTAGTATCGTCATCGAAGCGACGGAGGTCACCATGACCCGCAGATCACCGTGACGACGGTCAGATGCCGTCAGCGTTTTCGGGGACGCTTTCCGCCGCGTCGTCGGGGCGGTGCCTTGCCGCTCGGCTTGTCGCGGGTCGGCTCCTCGCTGAAACGTTCCGGCTGGCCGGTGAGTTCGTAGAGAAAACGGCTCGGGCGGCTGGGGCGGAGCTTGCCCCACTTCATGCGGGCCAGGCAGAGCGAGAGGGTGAGACGCTTCTTCGCCCGCGTGACGCCGACGTAGCAGAGCCGCCGCTCCTCGTCGAGGTTCGCCCCGTCCTCGCCGATGGAGCGGTGGTGCGGCAGGTAGCCCTCCTCCATGCCGACCATCCAGACCGCGTCGAACTCGAGCCCCTTGGCGGCGTGGAGCGTCATGAGCTTGAGGGCTTCCCCCTTCGGCGCTTCGCTGCGGAACTTCTCCGCCTCACGGACCTCGAGAACGAGTTCGTCGAGGAACCTGGTCGCGAGACGTTCGAAATCCTCCCCCTTCCGGGGCGACTTCGCATGGTCGGCCAGCGAGTTGACGAACTCCTCGACGCACGCCACCCGCGCCTCCCGTTCCGACGGGTCGTCGTATTCCTTCTCGAGATGGGCCTGGTAGCCGACCGCCTTCAGGAGCACGACGAGCGCGTCGGAGGGCCGGGGGGCCGATCCCGCGGCCGTGCCTGCGGCGCGTGCGGCCGCGATCGCGCCGGCCAGCTCGTCGATGCCGGCGGCGGCCGCCGAGGGAAGCGAGCCGCGTTCGCGTGCGGCCGTGAGTTCCCGCCAGATGCTGCCGCCACCCGTCGCCGCCGCGGTCCTCGCCTCGTCGATCACCCGCGAGGAGAGCCCTCGCGGGGGAAGGTTGGCGACCCTCACGAAGGCCATGTCGTCGTCGGGATCGACGATCAGCCGGAGGAAGGCCATCACGTCCTTCACCTCGCGGCGGTCGAAGTAGGAACGGCTGCCGACGAGCTCGTACGGCACTCCGCGCCGCCGGAGCTCCTGCTCGAAGAGCCGGGTCTGCTCGCCCGTCCTCACGAGGATCGCGGACTCCGCGGGCGTCATCTCCTGCAGCCGCAGACGATCCGCCACCTCGCCGACCACCCGCTTCGCCTCGTCGGCTTCGTCGGAGGCCTGCACGATCACGATCGGCGACCCCGCGTTGGAAGTCGACACGAGCTTCTTTCCGAGCCTCCGGCCGTTGTGGGCGATAAGCTGGTTGGCCGCCTCGATGATCTCGGGCGTCGAGCGGTAGTTCTCCTCGAGCCGCACCATCCGGGCCTCGGGCCATCGACGGGTGAACTCGAGGATGTGCGACACCTCCGCCCCCCGCCAGCCGTAGATCGACTGGTCGTCGTCTCCCACGACGCAGATGCTGCCGTGGTCCCTCGCCAGCGCCGTGAGGATGCGGTCCTGGATCCGGCTCGTGTCCTGGTACTCGTCGACGAGCATGTGGTCGAATCGGCCCGCCTCCTGTCGGCGGACGTCCTCATGGCGAACGAAGAGTTCGTCGGCCAGCATGAGAAGGTCGTCGAAGTCCATCGCCCCGGTCCGTTTCAGGGATTCCTGGTAGCGGCGGTAGCCCGACGCCGCCAGGTGCCAGGCGTCGGCCTCGGCCTGTTCGATCGCCTCGGCCGGCCGCACCCCCGCGGTCTTCCACCGGCCGATCCGGTCGAGCAGGTCGCCGGGCTTCAACGCCGCCTCGGCCACCTTCAGCTCCTTGAGCACCCGCCGCGCGAGCGACTCCTGCTCGCCGCGGTCGATGATCGCAAAGCGTTCCGGGTAGCCGAGCCGTGGGGCATGCCTTCGCAGGATCCGCGAACAGAGCGAGTGGATCGTCGAGATCTCGGGCGTCTCGGGCTCGGAGCCGCCGGGCCGTCGCGGCGCCGCCCCATGCTGTCGCGAGAGCTTCGAGGCCCGGGCGAGCATCTCGCGGGCTGCCTTGTTCGTGAAGGTGACGGCGAGAATTCGCGACGGCTTCGTGCCGCGGGCGACGAGGTGCGCGATTCGGGCGATCACGACGCGGGTCTTGCCCGTGCCGGCGCCTGCGAGCACGAGGAGCGGACCCGGGGCCGCAAGCACCGCCTCGCGCTGGGCAGGATTGAGCCCCGAGGCCGAGGCCGCGGGCCGGCCTCCGCCGGCGGCCGAGGGGGCGACGGTACGGGAGCGGTTCGGCAGCATTTCGGTCGGAGCGGACATCGTCTGGAATGTAGCAGATGATGGTCGGAACGCGGACGGTGGCGATGGTCGCCTTGACGCCCGTCGTCGGGGCGTTTCTATTGCTCGGCCTCGGTAGCGAGAAGGAGTTTTCATGGCTCAAATTCCAGCGGACGCGATCGACGACGGCAACGATCTCTCGGATCGCATCGTCCAGCTCATGGAGCGGATGCGTCCGCACGGGGCCTCGATTCTCGCCGGCCTCGCCGCGGTGGTCGTCGCCGGCGCGGCGTGGTCTCTCGTTTCGGCCCAGTCGGCCGCCACCCGCAGCCAGAGTTGGGATTCCTACCTCGCCGCCGTCGCCACGGGAAATCCCGCCGGTTTCCAGGACGTCATCGCCCGTCACCCTGATACCGCGGCCTCCGACTGGTCGAGGCTGGTTCTCGCCGAGATGGCCCTCCGGGAGGGGTCGGACCTCGCCTTCTCCGACCGTGAGCGGTCGAAGGGGAGGCTCGAGGTCGCCGCGCAGCTCTACGGGATGGTGATCGCAAGGAAGCCGAAGGGGCTCGTCGCGGAGCGGGCCGTTTTCGGTCTGGCCAAGGCCCGCGAGGGGCTCGGCATGCTCGACGAGGCCAGGCGGGGCTACGAAACAATTGCCCGGGAGCATCCCTTCGGCGGGCTGGCTGAACTTGCCGCCGCGCACGCCGGCACGCTCGGCAATGAGGCGACTCGCCGTTGGTACGAATGGTTTGAGTCGCAGGACGTTTCCGCGAAGAAGCCGCCCGCCGGATCGGCCGAAACAG
>DHLZ01000197.1:0-4086 GCA_002405515.1 Planctomycetaceae bacterium UBA4655 | reverse complement strand
ACAGAGCCGGCCAAGACAGAGCCAGCTGAGAAGACCGCTGCTGCGGCTCCCGAGGCAAGCGGCGACACCAAGCCGGCTGACGCGGCCGCGGCGCCTGCGAAGTAGCCGGGCGAACCGTCGGCCAGCGCGATCGCCGCGGGCCGTGGTAGTCTTCATGGATCGTGGCCGAGCAGGATCCATCCCGCGAGTCTTCCTCCCCGCCGGTGTCATCGCCGCAGCCGGGTGAGACGGTCGTGTTCACGGTCGATCGCGATGCCGCCGCGACGCGACTCGACAGGTTTCTTGCCGAACGATTCCCCTCGCAGAGCCGGTCGGCGCTCGCCCGGGCGATCGACCTGGGCGCCGCGAGGATCGACGGTGTCGTCGCCCGCGGTTCAGCGAAGGTGCGCGAGGGATCGACCGTGCGGTTCGTCGTCCCCAAGCCCCCGCGGGAAGGTCCGCAGCCCGAGGAAATCCCGCTGCGATTCCTCCATCGAGACGAGTGGCTCGCGGTCGTGGACAAGCCCGCCGGCATGGTCGTGCATCCGGCAAAGGGAAACTGGACAGGCACCCTCGCCGGCGCCCTCTTGTGGCATCTCGGAAGGGACGGCGGGGAGGCCGCCGCGTCGGGGCGGGCGGGGGAAGGCATTTCGCTGCTCGGCGGGCCGACACGTCCTGGCATCGTGCACCGGCTCGACCGCGACACCAGCGGGGCGATCGTGGTCGCCCGCTCGGAAGAGGTTCACCACCAGCTGGCGCGTCAGTTCGAGCGACGCTCCGTCGAGAAGGTCTATCTCGCGATCACGCACGGATCCCCGCAGTTCGATCGCGACGAGATCGACCTGCCGATCGGCATCCATCCCTACCAGCGGGAGAAGATGGCCATTCGCAGGGACCACCCCACGAGCCGCTCGGCCGTCACGCGATACGAGGTGCTGGAGCGTTTTCGGGCCGCGGCGGTCGTGAGGGTGACGCCGAAAACCGGCCGCACGCACCAGATCCGGGTGCATCTTGCCGCGATCGGGTGCCCCGTCCTGAGCGACGGGCTCTACGGCGGCCGGGTCGAGATTCCGGCGGGTTTCTTCGGGGAGCCCGCCGATCCTTCCTCTCCGCCTCTCATCAAGCGACAGGCGCTTCACGCCGCCTCGATCTCCTTCGATCACCCCGTCAGTGGCGAGCGGCTCACCTTCTCGGCCCCCGTGCCCCCCGACATGGAACGCGTGCTCGAGGTTCTTCGGAGGGGGGCGTGACCGACGGCTACGGTGACGGCGGCGGGCGGCCTTCCGCCTTCACTTCGCCGGTGAGGAGCATGACCCGCGGCAGCGAGGCGTCGATCACCCGCGAGAGGGCGACCACGAAGCCGAGCGGCCCGTCGAGAAACCCGCGCTTGAGCAGGTAGCTCTTCAGGAATCCGTTGAGTCCGCGGCCCACGATCTCCATCACGTTCGTCCGCTGGCCCCTTTCCGCCATGATCGAGGCCTTGGGGCGGGCGTAGCGGATCGAACGGGCCAGGATCTCGGAGGAGGTCTCGAAACTGAAGTGCCGGATGCTGCCGGGAAGCCGGCGTGGCGGCCGCTGCGAGCCGACCTGCTCGTGCACCGCCAGCGGCACGAAGCCTGCGGTGCGGCGGTTGAAGACCCGCAGCACGTATTCTTTTCCCCAGGCGCCGTGGCGGACCTCCGTGCTTCCCACGAACGTCCTGCGACGGATCTCCCAGCAGGCCGATGGATCGGAGAAATCGAGCGAGGCGATCGCGGTGGCCGCCTCGACGTCGAGCGGTTCGTCGTCGTCGAGTGACAGGATCCAGTCGTGCGTGGCGAGTTCGACGGCCCGCTGCTTCTGTCTGCCATACCCGAGGAAGGGCTGGAATTCGACCCTGGCGCCGGCGGCCCTCGCGATGGCGAGGGTGTCGTCGGTCGAGCCCGAGTCGACTACGAGCCTTTCCTGGCAGAAGGACGCGGATTCGAGGACGCTCCCGAGATGCCTCGCTCCGTCGAGCGTGATCACAACCAACGAGATCGGCCGCGTGCGGGGGGGCATTTGAATAGGCGTGTCAATTGAATGCGCGGGTCATGCCGAATGCCCCATCATGCGGAAGCGGTTCTTCGGGGGCCTTCCCCCTCCGGCTGAAGCATGGGGAATTCGAGCACAAACGAGCTGCCGTGGCCCGGCGTGCTCCTTGCGGAGATGTCGCCGCCGTGTTCGCGGAGGATCTTTCGGCTCACCGTCAGGCCGAGCCCGGTGCCGCGGGATCCCTTCGTCGACACGAACACGTTGAAGATCCTCGACAGGGTCTCCGCGGTCATGCCGCATCCGTTGTCCGTGACGACGATTCTGGCAAGGTTTTTCTGCCGGTCGGCCTCGACGCGGACGGTCAGAATGCCGGCGAAGCTCTCGTCGCCGCCGCCGAGCACGAGCGTGCGTCCGGGGTCGTCCGCCTCATGCGGCTCGCCGCCCGAATCATGCGGCTCGCCGCCCGAATCAATCGCGTGGCCCGAATCGGCGGCGGGCTCGTCCACATCCCGACCGGCCCGGCGTTCGGCGATGGCGTCGAGGGCGTTCGTCATCACGTTGAGCACCGCGTGCGAGATGCCCTCCGCATCGAAGCAGAGCTCCGGAAATCCGACCGGCGGCTCCCACTCGATCGACGTGCCGGAATCGCTCGCCCGCTGCCGGACGGTGTCGATGACGTCCGAAACGACGTCGACGAGACTGGCGGAAACCGACAGCGGCTCCCTCTCCTTCGAGTAGGAGAGCATGTCCATGACGAGCGAGGAGATCTTGTTCTGGTTCCTCGCGACGATCTGCCAGCCCTTGCGGAGCACCGCCTGGTCGCCGTTGCCGAGGCCCATCTCGACGAGGGAGCTGCCGCCGCGGATTCCCTGCAGGATGTTCTTGATGTGGTGGGAGAGGGTGGCAATCGTCTGGCCGATGGCGGCGAGGCGTTCGGATTGCACCATCGCCGAGTAGTAGGTCGTATCCTCGACGGCGAGCGCCGCCTGATGCCCGATCGCCATCATGAACTTGAGGTGGTCGTCGCTGAAGCGTCGCTTTCCCTGCTCGATGGCCTCCGACAGCGGCACGCTCGTGTCGACGTAGATCACCCCCACCGTGTCGTAGCGGCCCTGCATCGGGACGCAGATCGCCTCCCGCACGCCCGTCCGCACCACGCTGTTGCCGGACGAGAAGCGATCGTCGTCCTGCGCGTCGCTCGTGAGCACGCCCTCGTGACGCTGGAGAACGTAGTCGAGGATCGTGCGGCTGATGGCCATCGAGCTCGACGTCGCACCGGCCAGGCGGTCGCGTCTGGCCTTCGTATGAAGCTGACGGGTGTCCGGGTCGAGCAGCATGATGCAGCCGCGGTCTGCGCCGACCCATTCGAAGACGAGCTGCAGGATCCGCCCGAGCAGTTCATCGATGTCGAGCGTGTGGCTCACGGCCAGGGCCGTCCTGTACATCACCTGCAGGTTGCTGCGGGCCCTCGCGAGCCGGCGGTTCTGCGTGTCGGCCGGATCGAAGAGCACGATCTCCGATGCGTCATCCCCGGGCATCGACCGGATGATCCGGGAGCCGCCGGTGTCGTCGGAGGCGGGCAGGATGTCGACGAGTTCGATCGCCTGTTCGTCGTCGCCGTCGCCGGAAAAGATGAGCACGCTGCGGCCCATCTGGATCTGGTCCCCGGGAGCGAGCTCCCGTCGCTCGACCCGCTGGCTGTTGACGTAGGTGCCGTTGGAGCTCTCGAGGTCGCCGAGGATGAACTGGTCCCCGACCCGTCGGATCTCCGCGTGTCGACGGGAGACCTCCTTGTCGTCGAGCTGCACGAAGTTGCCCGCTTCGCGGCCGATGCTGATGGCGCCGTCGTGGATGGCGAGATCGTAGCGGGCCCCCTTGTTCCGGCCCTGGATGATGAAAAGCGACGACACGACGCTCCGCTCCTGCGATCCCGGCATTCTAGACGCCCCCGCCGCCGCGTGCATCTCGAGCGTGCTGGGTTCGGGGCGGGCCCGGATGCGGAGGGCGGGCGCGGGGGGGGGGGCGGCCGGGGGGGGGGGAGGCGGGGCGCGGGCGGAGGGGGCGGCGGCAGAGGAGGGCGGAGAGAGGGCGCCG
>DHLZ01000071.1:4720-4991 GCA_002405515.1 Planctomycetaceae bacterium UBA4655 | reverse complement strand
GCGCAAGCTGCCCTGCAGGCGAACAGTTGCCCAGCACGGAAGCCCGAGGCGCAAGTTTCCCTGCAGGCGAACAGTTGCCCAGTACGGAAGCCCGAGGCGCAAGCCGAGAGGGGAGTTGACGATGTGCAGAAATGCGGCGTCGAGTCACTCAAAAACGCTCGGAAGGGACACTGTTTTGCCAAATCACCCAACTCTTGGCGCGACCCTGACGCCCCTCTCGGCTTGCGCCTCGGGCTTCCGGGAATTTAAAGCAAACGCCTGCAGGGAAACT
>DHLZ01000071.1:0-4486 GCA_002405515.1 Planctomycetaceae bacterium UBA4655 | reverse complement strand
AGCGAACGCCTGCAGGGAAACTTGCGGCTCGGGCTTCCGGGAATTTTTCAGCGAACGCCTGCAGGGCAACTTGCGGCTCGGGCTTCCGGGGGACCGTGGTGGCGCTCAGTCAGCCGAAAACCACCGTCACAACATCGTGCTCGGGGTAGTAATCAGCCATCGGGATCGGCGAGCAGTTGCGTAAGCCGCGAGGCATGGTCGGGCACGAGCCTGGGCAGCCAGGAAGCATCGACGAGGCCGAGCGAGATGAGGTCGAGCAGATGGACCTGATCTTTGCGGCGGAATGAATTGAGCTTCATGCGCACGAGCGCCTCGAGCGACACGATGGCGTAATCGTCGGCCTCCACACGTTCGTCGACGTCGGCCGTCGCCACCGGGTACGACTCACGGACCTTCTCGCCGGCAAAGAGCAGGTGCACGGCGTCCCGCGGGCTGCCCCGTTCGCCGTCGATGAAGCAGACGACGTCCGTGACGGTGGCCCTCACGAACCCGGCCCCCTCGAGGGCCGCCGTCACCGCCTCGAGGTCGCTGCGGCGGACGAGGATGTCGACATCCTGCGTGGTTCGCACGGCGGCCCGATCGACGCGAGATACCCACGCTGCCACGGCGTTGCCACCGGCCATGGCATAGGGAATCCCGGCTTTTTCAAGGGCGGCGGTCGCCCGCAGTGCCCGTTCACGGACTGCTTGCACGGCCTCGATCATCCTCTGCCAGGAAAATTCGCCCAGTTCGACGGCCACGGCTTTGCTCTCGCTCCGAGGGGTCCGATGTGACGAAATCGTACCCTGTCACGGCGGTCGCCGAGAACTGCGGCGGGTACTGTACTCACGTACACACTTCTGTCAATGGCTGGCGAGGCGGCGTCGATGCCTGAGTCGATGCCCGAATCGAGACGCGGTAAACTGCGAAGGTCATGACCGTTTTTCCAGATCTCCCGCCCTCGGTCGCCCACGCGATCGTCGCCACGCTTGCGGCGGTCGTGGTGGTCGCGGCCGGCGTCGGGGCGTGGCGGGTGCGGGGCACGACGGCCGTGCCGGCGGCGGCGTGGGCGGTGGCGGCGGCTGCGTGTTGTATGGCCGTCGAGGCATGGGCCGCCCGCGGCGGGCTCGCCGATCTCTCGGCGGTGGCATCCGCAAGGCTCGTCGCGGTGGCTTTGTCGGTCTGTCCGGCGATGTCGCTCCTCGGGGCGAAGCGGCCGCAGCATGGCGTCTGGCAGGTGATCGTGGCCTCGCTGGCCGTCGTGATCGCGATGCCGGCCGCGTCGGCCGCGGTCGTCCGGCCGGGCTCGTTTCCCGACGTTCACCTGCTCGCACGGGGATTCCTGCTCGTGCTCGTCGTGGCAGGCTGGGTGAACTTCCTCGGCACGTCCAAACTCGCCGCGGCCACGCTCCTCACGCTCGGCCTGCTTCTGCTCGCGAGGCCGTTCCTTCCGGGGGTCGATACCGCCGGGGCGATGTCGGCCTCGTGGGCCGACATCGTCGGCGCCGGGGCAGCCGCCGCAGGGGCGGTGACGGCGATGCTGCCACCAAAGCCCGCCACCACCGAGTCGATCTCGACCCCCTTCATCGCCCTCCGCGACACGATCGGCTCGGCCTGGACGCTGCGGATCGCCGAACGATTCAACGCCACCGCCGAGTCGCGTGGCTGGCCCTGCCGGCTCTCGCTCGCCGGCCTCGAGGCCGGCGGCGACCCCGAAGACGACGCCTGGCGGCCGCAGGCCGGTCGGGTGTTCGAGAGCCTCATGCGACGGTTCGTGTCTCGGGCCTGGCTCCGTCGTCACGGCGTCAGGACGACGAAAGCCGCGGACGGTTGAAGCCGTCCGCCGGTGGACCGCTGGTACTCTTCGGAGGGGGAGTATACAGTGATTGATCCTGGACCTTTCCACTTTCAAGGAGCCTTTCATGGCCGAAGAAACCCGCCCCCAGCCGCCCCGTGCCCCCGAGCCGATGCAGGTGCCCGTCGACGAGACGCACATCGTCGCGCACTACGCGAACTTCTGCCGCGTCACCGGCACCCCCGAGGAGCTCATCGTCGACTTCGGCCTCAACAAGCAGGTTGCCGGCACGACGCCCGAGCCGATCCAGCTCACCCAGCGGATCATCGTGAACTTCTTCACGGCCAAGCGGCTCGCCGCGGCACTGGCGATGGCGGTGAACCGCCACGAGCAGGCCTTTGGCGTGCTCGAGACCGACGTGCAGCGGCGGGTGGTGCAGCAGGCGAAGGCTTGATCCCCGTGGCTCGGTCGGCGTGACAGGACGTCCCCATGGGCTATGACGAATCGGAGGAGATCGAGCGGGCGCGGCAGCAGATCCGCAGCCTTTTCGACGAGATTCGCCAGCTCGCGAGAAGCGACGTGCAGGAGGCGGAGTTCTTCTCCGGCCTCCTCGCACGCACGCTCAAGGCGATGGAGGGGGCCGCCGGGCTCGTCTGGCTCGCGGGGGAGCAGGGGAGGGTGGAGCCGATCTGCCACCTCGGCGTCGAGCACACCGGCCTTTCGAGCCTCCCCGACGGTCAGGCCGTTCACGGCAAGCTCGTGCAGACGCTCATGGGCAATCCCACCGGATTGCTCGTGCCGCCGGGCGCGAGCCTGAACGGCCCCGACGGCCAGACGGTCGCGACGAACCCCACGAGCCTCCTCGTGGTCGCCTCGCCGATCGACCGCTCCGGCGCGCGGCAGGGGCTCATCGAGATCTTCCACCAGCCCAACCAGGCTGACGTCGAGCGGGGCTACCTCAATTTTCTCGACCAGGTGGCGGCGATCGCCGGGGGCTACCTCGAGAAGCGGCAGCTCACGCTCCTCGACTCTCAGCAGACGGCCCTCGCCCAGGTCGATCAGTTCAGCCGCTCGGTCCACGAGACGCTCGATCCGATCGCGACGGCGTTCGTGCTCGCCAACGAGGCGAGGCGGATCATCGGCTGCGACCGGGTGAGCGTCTTGATCAAGCGGGGGCGGACGCTGCGGATCGAGGCGGTGAGCGGACAGGACTCGGTCGAGCGGCGGGCCACCGCCGTGCAGTCGCTCGAAGCCCTCGTGCGGGTCGTGGCGAGGGCAGGGGAGCCCTTGTGGCACCCGGAGCCGGGCCGCGAGCTGCCGCCGCAGATCGAGGAGGAACTCGACGCCTACATCGACGAGTCGCATGCGACGGCCCTGGCGATCATTCCCCTGGAAAAGCCCCGGCCGACGCCGGTCGTGAAGCCGGGGGGCGTGGATGCGGTCGCCGTGGCGAAGGCGGAGGCCGCCCCGCGGCAGGCTCCCGAGCCGATCGGGGCGGTCGTGGCCGAGTGGTTCCAGTCGAGTTCGTTCGAGGGGGGCAGGCGGGCCCGGGTGGAGCTCGTCGCCGATCACGGCAAGATCGCGGTGGCCAACGCGCTGGCCCACACGTCGCTGCCCTTTTACGGCGTCATCAACCTGCTCGGGAAGTCGAAGCTGCTCACGACGGCCCGCAACCTGCCGAAGACGGTGCTCGCCGCGGTCGCGGCGACGGCCGCGGTGGCGGCGCTCGTGTTCGTGCCGGCGGAGCTGCGGCTCGAGGCGATGGGCTCGCTCGAGCCGGTGCACCACCAGGAGGTGTTCGCGAAGATCGACGGCGTGGTCGAGCGGGTGGAGAAGGGGGTCGAGCACGGCGAGACCGGCGAGGAGGGGCAGCTGCTCGCGACGCTCCGCAACACCGATCTCGAGGTCGCGATCACCGACGTGCTCGGTCGCAAGACGAGCTCCGAGGAGCAGCTCGTGGCGACCCAGCGTTCGCTCCTCGCCGACACGAAGCTCTCCGAGGACGAGCGGACGCGGCTCCAGGGCAGGGCCGCGCAGCTGCGGCGGGAGATCGGCAGCCTCGAGTCGCAGATCCGGCTCTACGACACCAAGAAGAAGGACCTCCAGGTAAAGAGCCCGATCACCGGGGTCATCACGACCTGGCAGGTCCGCGACAAGCTGCTCCTGCGGCCGGTGCAGACGGGGCAGGCCCTCATGAGCGTGGCCGACGTGAAGGGGCCGTGGGAGCTCGAGGTGCATCTGCCCGACGATCGGCTCGGCCATGTGAACCGGGCCTGGGAGCAGGCAAAGAAGGCGGGTCGGCCGCTCGAGGTCGATTACATCGTGGCCACCGACCCGGGCACGCGGCATCGGGGAGTCGTCCGCGACATCCACGAGCAGGCCGAGGTCCGCGGTGAAAAGGGCAACACCGTGCTCGTTCGGGTCGAGATCGAGACGGAGAAGCACGAGGAGGAGGAGCTCGGCGCCGGGGCCACCGTCACCGCCAGGATTGCCTGCGGCAAGCGGCCGCTGGGCTACGTCTGGTTCCACGACGTGCTGGCCTTCATCCAGACGCAGATCCTCTTCCGGCTGTGGTGAGGAGATGACGGAACGCCCCGCGTCTACGGCCCTAAATCTACGGAAGCCCGAGGCGCAAGTTTCCCTGCAGGCGGATATTGGAAATCTACGGAAGCCCGAGGCGCAAGATTCCCTGCAGGCGGATATTGGAAATCT
>DHLZ01000077.1 GCA_002405515.1 Planctomycetaceae bacterium UBA4655 | reverse complement strand
CATGCACTTCGCCTTACCAGGCGAAGTGCGCGAACGCCTTATTCGCATCCGCCATGCGGTGGACGTTTTCCCGCTTCGTGACGGCGGCGCCTTCCCGCTTGAAGGCGGCGATGATCTCTTCGGCGAGTTTCTGGTGCGTGGCCCGCCCCTTCTTCTCGCGAACGGCCTGGAGCATCCAGCGAATGCCGAGCGACTGCTGCCGGTTGCGGTTGACCTGCATCGGCACCTGGTAGGCGGCACCGCCCACCCGCTTGCTCCGCACCTCGACCGAGGGCTTCACGTTCTCGATGGCCCGGTTGAAGACCTCGATCGGCTCCATGTCGGTGATCTTCTTTGCGACGATGTCCATCGCCGAATAGAAAACCCGCTGGGCGATGCTCTTCTTGCCGTCTTCCATGAGGCAGTTGATGAACTTGCTCGCCAGAATCGACCCATAGCGGGGATCGGGGGAGAGCTTCTCGCGACTGGCTGTGATCTTTCCCATCGTTCGACGTCAGGAGGGGCTGTCAGCCCTTCTTCGCTCCATAAAGGCTTCTCGACTGCTTGCGGCCCGACACTCCGAGCGTGTCAAGGGCACCGCGAATGATGTGGTAACGAACGCCCGGCAGGTCGCGAACTCGACCACCGCGGATGAGCACGATCGAGTGCTCCTGGAGGTTGTGCCCCTCGCCCGGAATGTAGACCGTGACTTCCTTTTGGTTCGACAGCCGCACTCGGGCGATCTTCCGCAGGGCCGAGTTGGGCTTCTTCGGCGTCATCGTTCTCACCTGGAGGCACACGCCCCGCTTCTGCGGGCAGCGATCGAGCACCGGTGACTTGGAAAACTTCCGCTTCGGACGGCGACGGCTGCGGACGAGCTGGGAGATCGTGGGCATACAAAACCAACGGGGAGACGGGAAACTACGTTTTTCCGAGTCCTAGAGACTAGTCGAAAGCCCGCCGTGAAAAAAGGGCCTGGACTTTTTCCCGGCAGCCGGGGCGGTCCGCTAGGTTGCGGCCACGAACACCTCACCCCGTCCTCCGGCAAGCCGGTCGCCGTGCCACTGCACCCAAGACCGACCAGACGGGGCGGTTCCGCCGGCCGGACCGAATCCGGCTTCGGCGAGCCGCCGGAGCAGCATCGCCAGCACCGGTGGTCGCCAGGTCGCTCCCCGGCAAAACCCGCAGCCGAGCGAGGGGGCCGCCGAGAGCGCGAGGATCGAACCGCGGCGCATGCCGAGCCCCGCGTGGGCCGCCAGGCCGCCGGCGACGACGATCGTTCCCGCCCGCATCTCGAATCCGGCCCCTTCGCCGCAGTCGCCTCCGATGGCGAGGATGCCCCTCCGCATGCGGGAGCCGGCGAGATGACCCGCGGAGCCGCGAATGGTCACCAGTCCGCCGCCCATGCCGCTGGGGCTGCCGGCGAGGCTGCCGACCGCGTTGTCGCCCACGTCGCCGCCGACGTGGATCTCACCCCCCGTCATCTCGGCGGCGAGCCAATCGCCCGCGTTCCCCTCGACCTCGATCCGTCCGCCGACCAGTCGCTCGCCGCAATGCCTTCCCACCGGGCCGCGGACGACGAACCGTCCCCAGGCCATGCCGGCGGCGACGAAGTGGACCCGAGAAAAATCGCCGACGCATTCGATCGTGCCGTCGGAGGCGTCGCCCCGCACCTCGAACAGGTCGTTGAGCTGGGTCTCACGGCCGTCGGCACGGACCGTGATGCCTTTCACCGCGTCGGACGAGGCCGCGGAGAGACGGTCAGGCACGACGCCCGAGAGGTCCACCGCACGGGGAGGCCTCGGAAGATGGTCGAACGAAGGGACGAGCACGAGCGGCATGACTCGAGAAAGTCTACCTCCCGACCGGTTTCCCCGCCCGCCCGGCGATCGCGGACCCGCCATCCGCTGACGGGCCGCGCGATCGCTCGTTCGGGTGACGCTCGGTCAGGCCGCCTGAACCGGGATCTTCCGCGAGGTTCCCGAAGGCGACTTCGTCATCTCGACGATGAGCACGCCCTTGTCGTACTTCGCCGAAACCTTCGCAGGATCGACCGCCTCGGGCAGCGGGATCGCCCTGCTGAACGAGCCGTAGTGCGCCTCGCGATGGGTCATCCCGTCGGTGGTGGTCTCCGCGGCGGACTTCTTCTCGCCGGCGATCACGAGCCGGTCCTCCGACACGCTCACATCAACGTCCTTGGGATCGACGCCGGGCAGCTCGCACCGCACGCGGACGAGCGTGTCGGTCTCCGAGACGTCGATTGCCGGCAGCCACGGCCCGCCGAACGCCGGCGGGAACCAGGCCGGCATTGGCTCGAGCGGCCGGCTGAAGAACCCTTCGAACAGCCGGTTCATCTCGTTTCGAAAATCGGTCAACGTGGCCAGGCTGCCAGGCTCCATGCCGCTTGCCCGCTTCGTGCGAAAAGGAATCAGACTCATTGCAAGGCTCCTTTTCTTCTGTTTTTCTCGTTTCGGTTTTCTCGGTCCACTTTTCTCGGTCCACGAACACTCCGCGCCGAGGGGCCGCGGGGCGACCGCCGCCCCTTTGGCCTCCCCGGTGTTTTTGGCCCCCGGTGATTTTGGTCCCCCGGGGGATTCCAGGCCCGGCGCCTCAGCCGGCCGTCACCGAGATCTTCCTCGGCAGGACGGCCGCCAGCCGCGGCACCTTCATCGTCAGGACGCCGTCCCGGTAGTCGGCCGTGATCCGAGAGGCGTCGAAGCCTTCGCCCAGCCGGAACGAACGTCGGTAGTCGCCGACGCCATACTCCCGTCGGATCGCGGTTCCTGGCACGTCCCGCGGCGGCACGTCGGCCGCGAGCGAGAGCACGCCGTCTTCGAACGTCACGTCGATGCCGTCGCGACGGGCGCCGGGAAGGTCGGCGTGGATCACGACCTCCGTGCCGAAGTCGGTGATGTCGACGTTCGGGCGGAACGTGGCCCGGGCGGCCTTTTCGGCCGGAGCGGTTTCGGGGGAAACGGTTTCGGTCGTCATGGTGGGTACTCCTTTGAGGATTTGAGGAAATGGGCTCTTGTTGAAGTCACCGTCAACTCACCTCTCGGCTTGCGCCTCGGGCTTCCGGGAAACCGTCATGCTTGCGTGGAAAGCTCCGACTTGCGCCTCGGGCTTCCGGGAAACCTTCATGCTTGCGTGGAAAGTCTCCGGCTGCCGGACAAAAATTCAGGAACGGATCGCGATCTTGTGGGGCTGGCACTCGGCGGCCTTCCGGCACGAGAGCGTCAGCACGCCGTCGCACAGCTTTGCCTCGACCTGCGCCGGATCGACCGCCACGGGCAGCTCGATCCGACGCTCGAAGTCGCCGGTGCCACGCTCGCGCCTCAACCAGGTCGCTCGCTCGCCCGCGGTCGTCTCCGCCGGCTCCTCGAGCGAGTGACGCCGCCCCTTGATGACAAGCTCGTCCCCGGCGACCGACACGTCGAGATCGGCCGCGTTCACGCCCGGCAACTCCATCTCGACGAAGATCGCCTCGGGCGTCTCGCCCATGTTGACCGCCGGAAATCCGGCGGCACCGGCGGGCAGAGGCCGTCCGCCGTCGGGCGTGTAGGCCCAATCCAGAACCGGTCCCCACGCTGCCGGAGCGGACGACGTGAATTCGCTCCAGAGACGGTCCATCTCGTCGCGGATCTCCTCGAGCGGGCTTGCGAACGCGAATCGTCGGGCTCGTCGGGGCAGGGCCGCTGGGCCGATGGCGGCGCGGGCTGAAAGGCGTGTCGACGGAGTCGGATCGGAATGCATGGAAGTGCCTCCTTTTTTGTTCTCTTCGGTGATGCTTCTTCTCGAACGGGTTCACGGAACCGGGAATGATTCCCCCCGCCCGTGGCCGGAAACAAACGCCTCGGGCTCAAAGGAACTCGCATCCCGGCGAACCGACAACTTTTGCAAGTCGCGTGCCAATGACTGGGCGACGGTCGCCCGTACGGCGCGACCGAGGAAAACCGCGTGGAACGGGGCGTCGGCCGGCTGGCACGACCACGACATGGGGCTTGCAACAGCGAGCGGCTGTCAGGTTGGCAGCCATGCGACACGCCGTGATGACACCCCCGCTGGCCTCGCCAGAGGCCGGGGTGACCGCTGGTCCAACCGGCGGCGGTGACGTTGTTGCCCGGGAGCGAATCCGTATACTCCGCGCGGTGTCGGCTCCAAATTCGGCCAGCAGACCATCACCCCGCCAGCAGACCATCACCCCGCCAGCAGACCATGCGATTCACGCTTCTCGACCGCGTCATCGATCTTCAGCCCGGCAAAAGCATCACGGCCGTGAAGGCAGTCTCTCTGGCGGAGGAGTACCTCGGAGACCACTTTCCGAAGTTTCCCGTCCTGCCCGGCGTCTTCATGTTGGAGGCGATGACCCAAGCGGCCGCGTGGACGATCCGGGTCGGTGAGGATTTCGCCCACAGCATGGTCGTCCTGCGGGCGGCGCGGAACGTGAAGTACGGCGACTTTGTCCAGCCCGGGAAGGTGCTGACGGTCACTGCCGAGGTGCTCGACCAGGACGACTCCACGACGAGCGTGAAGGCGAGCGGCACGGTGGACGGCCGCTCGAGCCTCACGGCCCGGCTCAAGCTCCACCGCTACAACCTGGCCGATTCCGACCCCGCAAAGGCGTTTCTCGACCGTATGGTCCGGGCCGACCTGAGGCGATTCTGGGCCATTCTCCACCCGTCCGCAGCCACGTCCGAACCGGCTCCGGTTACCCTGCCGGGATGACCCGGGTTAGCCTGCCGGGATGACCCGGGTGACCCGGGCGGTCTGACTCGGGCCGGTCCGGGGTTCCCATTCGCCTCGTTCGGACCTATAAAAGCGGCTCCCCGGGCCGAGCGGGCCGCAGTGGTTCGCCGGGTTTCGGACCTCAAACGTCAGGTGCCATGGCGATGCCTTCCAGAGACGAGATTTTTGAAAAAGTGAAGACGGCCCTCGTGGATGCCCTCGGAGTGGACGAGGACGACGTCGCCCCATCGGCGACGATGGTCGGAGACCTTGGCGCTGAGTCGATCGACTTCCTCGACATCGTTTTCCGTCTCGAGAAGGCCTTCGGAATCAAGATCCCGAGGGGCGAGCTGTTTCCGGAGGAGGTGCTTTCGAGCGCCGACTTCGTCGTGAACGGCAAGGTCAACGCGGCCGGCATCGAGGCCCTCAAGGCCCGGATGCCGTTCGTCGATCTCGCGAAGTTCGAGGCCAATCCGATGGTGCAGAACTTCGCGAACACGCTGACGGTCGAGGACATGGTCCGCTACGTTCAGATGAAGCTCGCCGCCAATTGACCGGTGGATGGGTGACCGGTGGATGGGTGACCGGCGGGCAGGTGACCGGCGAACGGGGTGACCGCCCGACCGGCATGTTCAACTTCGGGCGGAACAACGAGGACGGCGGCGGCCGTATCTGGCGATGCGTTGGTTTTGGATCGACCGTTTCGACGCGTTCGTGCGGGCAAAGTCCGGCTCCGCGGTGAAGAACGTGTCGCTGTCGGAAGACCACCTCCACGACCATTTTCCGGGCTATGCGGTCATGCCGAACTCGCTCGTCGTCGAGGGCATGGCCCAGACGGGCGGCCTCATCGTGGCCGACGCGATCAATTTCCAGAAGCGGGTCGTGCTGGCGAAGGTAGCCGCGGCCCAGTTTCACCGCGACGCAGTTCCGGGCGACACGATTCTCTTCGACGCCACGGTGCTCGATCTCAAGCCCGCGGGGTCGCTCGTGCACGTCACGACTCGGATCGCCGACCGCGGTGGCGACGGCGAAGGCTTTCCGCAGGGGGAGGCCGAGCTGTTCTTCGCCCATATCGATCCGGGCGAGGGTGTTCCGCTTCTCTTCGAGCCGGAGCAGTTCGTCCGGTGGCTCACCCAGATGAAGATGTACGACATCGGCGTCGATGAACAGGGCAACCGCCTCGACCCGCCGTGGGGCACGGAAGCCGCTGTGTCGGGCCTCGCTCTTTCTTCCGGGCTTACCGGGGCCGGGGCGACCGCGTTCAAGTAGTCTTCCGGGAGGGCATGCGATGGTGGCTGGCAGGCGGCGAGTGGTGATCACCGGGATCGGCTGCGTCACGCCCCTTGGCCTCGGAGTCGAGGAGCTGTGGGGCAACCTGAAGCAGGCGAAGAGCGGCGTCGGGCTGACCACGATCTTCGACGCATCGAGGTTCCCGACGAAGATCTCCGCTGAGGTCCGCAACTGGGACCTCTCCCACGAGGGGCAGGACGTCGCCGCCTGGAAACACTGCGGCCGCCACACGCGGTTCGCCGTCGGGGCGGCGATCCAGGCGATGAAGTCGGCCGGGCTGACCAGCGGCCTGTCGGCCGGGCTGCCCGCGGGCCTGCCCGCCGACCCGACGCGACTCGGCGTCTATCTCGGGAGCGGTGAGGGGCAGCAGGATTTCGACGCCTTCACCCGCATGATGATGGCGTCGATCCAGGGGGAGAAGCTCGACGTCGCGAAGTTCACGAAGATCGGGCTGGAAACGCTCCATCCGATCGCGGAACTCGAGCAGGAGCCGAACATGCCCGCCGGCCACCTGGCGGCCCTCTTCGACGCCCAGGGGCCCAACCTCAACTGCCTCACCGCCTGCGCCGCCTCCAGCCAGGCGATCGGCGAGGCGGCGGAACTCGTCCGCCGCGGAGATGCCGACGTCATGCTCTCGGGCGGCACGCACAGTATGATCCACCCCTTCGGCGTCACGGGCTTCAACCTTCTGACGGCCCTCTCGACCCGCAACGACGAGCCGAGGCGGGCGAGTCGGCCCTTCGACCGCGACCGCGACGGGTTCGTGCTCGGCGAGGGAGCGGCGATGGTCGTCCTCGAGGAGCTCGACCATGCCCGAGCCCGCGGCGCGGAGATCTTCGGCGAACTGCTCGGCTACGGCTCGACGGCCGACGCCTACCGGATCACCGACACGCACCCGGAGGGACGGGGGGCCTCCGCCTGCATCCGGATGGCGCTCGCCGACGCCGGCCTGGGCCTCGACTCGATCGACTACATCAACGCCCACGGCACGAGCACCGACGTCAACGACAAGGTGGAGACGCTGGCGATCAAGACGGTGTTCGGCGAGCGGGCCTACAAGATCCCGGTCTCGAGCACGAAGAGCATGATGGGCCACCT
>DHLZ01000214.1:12449-17631 GCA_002405515.1 Planctomycetaceae bacterium UBA4655 | reverse complement strand
TCCCGGCATTGTCGGCTTACTCCTGCAGGGATTCTCGCGCCTCGGGCTTCCGGGCATTTTCAGCAAACGCCTGCAGGGAAACTCGCGCCTCGGGCTTCCGTGGGACCGTGGTGGCGCTCAGTCAGCCGAAAACCACCGTGAACAACATCGTGCTCGGGGTAGTACGTGCTCCTGATGGGGCGGCTCGCCGCTCACCGCTCATCCGCCGCTGCGTCCCACAGCAGGATGTCGTCCGACCCTTTGGCCCCGGTCGCCAGCACTTTCCCGTCAGGGCTGAACGCCACCCACCCTCTGCCCGCGTACTCCATCGTCACGCGGCCGGACGCCCCATCCAATACGCGAACCGGATCTTCCGACTCGCCGACGGCCACGAGCCGGCCGTCGGGGCTGAATGCGACGGATCGCACCCGCGACGTGCCGCGAACGGCGAACTTCGCTTTGCCGGTCGCCGTGTCCCACACCCGTGTCGTCCAGTCTCCGCCGGTGGCCAGTGTGTGGCCGTCCGGGGAGAATGATGCTGCGAAGACCGCTTCCGTGTGCCCCTTGAGCGCCGCCGTCCGGGTCCAACCGGCCACGTCCCAGAGCTGAACGTCTGCCCCGTCGCTCGTCGCCACCATCTTGCCGTCCGGGCGGAACGCGAGCACCCCCGTCGTCCCGGCGAGATCGGCCACGTGCTTCGCCGATGACCTGTCGAACAGCCTCACCACCCCTGCCGCAGAGCCTTTCTCGTTGAGCCATGACGCGGCGACGAGCGTCCCATCGCGGGAGACGGCGAGGGAGCCGAGGCCTCTGCACCCGACAGTCAGGACGGAAACGACTTCGCCGGTCTTCGTGTCCCACAGCCTCACCGCGTCGTCGCCGCCCCACCCGCCTGCGGCCACGGTCCCGTTGTTGACGAAAGCAACATTCTTCATCTGCCTCGAATGACCGCGGAACGCGGCGGCGAGCTTCCCTGACTTCACGTCCCACACCCGGACCGTCCGATCATTGCTCGCGGACGCCAGAAGGGTGCCGTCGGGGCTGAAAGCGAACTCCCAGACGTGTCCCTCGTGGCCCGAAAGGGTGGCCCGCGGACGGGTCTGCGTTGGCACGGCGGGCACGGCCGGCAACTCCCGCCGCTCGATGGCGACGACGGCCCGCATCGCGACACCGCTGATGTCGAGTGCTCCGGTGTAGTCTGTCGAGTTGGCAATGGCTTCGAGGGCCGGCAGTGACTTCTTCGTGCCAACGCGGGCGAGGGCCCCACACGCCCGCAGTCTGGCCCAGCCGGAGTCTTCAAATACGATCGCGAGGAGTTCTGCCTCGACCGTCGGCGAGGCAAAGTTGCCGAGGGCGTGGGCAGCGTCGCCGACGTCTCGGCCCTCGCCGCTCTTGAGTATTCCGAGGAGCGGTTCGATCGCCCGTGGGTCGCGGGACGCGCCGAGCGCCAGGAGCGTCTCGGCGTGATAGTCCGGCTTCCCCTCGAGACCCGCCAGCAAATCCGGGACGGCTTCCTTCGACGGCCGGAGGCAGGCGAGCCACGCTCCCCACCGGTAATCGCCCTCGCGGAGCTCGCGGACGATCGCTTCGGGCTGGAGGTCGCCATCAACCCGTCGCTTCAGTGCCTGGACGCCGTCGACTCCTGCGGGAAGGGCCTCGACGAGCTTCGTGACGTCGCGGGCGTGAGAGCGGCTGTGACCTTCCCAGAGCTGTCGAGCCGCGGCCAGCCGCTCGGCTGGTTGGCCGTTTGACAGGGTGTCAGCCAGCTTCGATTCCCGACTGTTGCCCGACCGACCGCAGCTGAACTGGAGCTCGGCGGGGACGGACCCGATGAAGTCGGGCTGCAACAACCAGGCCATTCCAACCCTCGGGGCGAGGAAGCAAGCCGCGACGATGGCCAGGGGGATGAATGATCGCCGGAGCATACGGTTCGCTCCCAGAACACTGTGTTGCCGCAGTCCCTTCGGAACCCTGACCCGCCATTATTCCATCGCGTCCATCGTCGCGTTGGCCGGGCCATCCTTCAAAAGCCGCGTGGCGGGCGGCGGGTGCCTCCAGTCCGCGGCGTTGGCGACCATGATTCCCGAGGTTTACGACCGCCACCTGCCTCTCTATCAGGATGCAAGCTGCCCAGAAAAAGCAGAGCAGGAGCAGCCCCAGCAGCGGTGATGACAGCGCGGACACGCGTTGGATTGCAAACCCGTTGTTTTTCAGCGACGCCGGAGCTGGGACTCGAGCCCTCACGCCCTGTCAGGATGATCCGCCGCTCCCTGCCGCGACGGCCGACATTGATCGGCTGCGGAAAATGATCTCGGGAGCGAATGCCGAAAGGCACGTGGTGGCGAGCGGCCGCCGCAGGGAGGGCGATCATGAACATGGCCTCGAACGACATTGACTCCAAGGGCATGCTGTTCGATCAGGCGTGGATTGTTGCGGGTGCCAGGGTTTGGCGGGACTGGCGAGCATCACGCATTCCAAGATCACGCCTTGCTGCAATCCTGTTTGCGACGTTTGGCAAGCTGACGGCCGGCGCACACCGACAATCCGGGCCACTTGCCGCTGGTGGCGGACATCTCCCCCGCGTGCAGTCGTCCCGCCTCCCTCCGTGCCGTTCATCGCCGAGTTGCCGCAAGACCTCGTCGGGAAAACCACCAGCCTCTTCACCGTGCAGGGCCGCTGCGGCAACGACCTCCATGGAGCCACGGTCCAGCGGTCGACGAGTCGATCCGCGACCGCGAAATGCTTGAGGAAGTGCCATCGACCAAAATTTCATTGGCATCCTGGATTTTCCCCTGGAAAAGGCCGAAGAAGAGTGGGCATTTCCCACTTGCCCACTTGAGGCGCAACTCCGGGTGCCATGACCACGAAAACCACCGACAATAAAGGCCGGCTCACCCTCGGGGAGCGGTTTGCCAATCGCACGGTGATCGTCGAGGAGATCGACGACACCGAGGTGCGAATCACGCTGGCACGAGTCGTGCCCGAGCGCGAGATGTGGCTCCACGAGAATCGGGCGGCTTCAGCGGCCGTCAGTCGCGGCCTCGCCGACGCCCGCGCGGGGAAGTTCACGTCCGTGGGTCCCGACCTGGCGGCCGACGCCGCGGTTGCCGACCAGCTCCAGGACTGACGCGTGTTCGTCCTTCGCTGGACCGAGGCCGCGTCCGCGGAATATGCCCGCCTCAAGGCGACGGCCGAAACTGCACTGGGCGTGCGGCGGCAAAAGGCTCGCGTTAAGACTTCGCGGGATGACGGCCTGTTCAAGCAGCTGCACAAATGCGTGTCACTGCTTACCGAGAATCCCCGTCATCCCGGCCTGCATTCGCACGAGTACCACTCGCTCCCGCATCCCTTCAATCCGCAGGAGAAGGTCTTCGAGCCCTACGTCCAAAATCGCACCCCGGGCGCCTATCGTGTCTTCTGGTGCTACGGCCCTGAAGCGGGCCAGATCACGGTACTCGCCATCACGCCACACCCTTGACGGGCGCCGACGACCGGCAGCCTGGCCGGCCTGCATCGCTTGCGAACCGCGGATCGACCGGGCTACAGTCTCAGGCATGCGATCTTTTGGCCCACTGTTCGTGATCGCCATGCTCGTGGCCGGCTGGAACGCCGCCGCCCGGGATGACACCACCCCCGATGTCCGGCGGCTGTCCTTCAAGACCTGGCCGCCCATGCCGCTGGCGGTCGATGCGGCCGGTCGGCTGCTGGCGGTCCGCACGTCCTGCGAGTGCGTCGTCTACGACCTCGAGACGAATGCGGAACGGCACCGCTGGAACGACGGGACGAGCGTCGTGCAGTTCAGCCGCGATGGCCGATTCCTCCTGGCCACCGGCCGGAACCGCGTGACGCTGTGCGACACCGAGGACTTCGGCGAGCGGGTGCGGATCACCGGCAACCCGCCGGACGGGCGGACCACCTCCGGATCGTACCGGCCCCGGCCGGCCATCAGCGATGACACACAACTGATCGCCATTCCCAACGATCGGAGATGCTTCGACCGCGGAGAGCCGGCCGGGATGTTGTTGTATGACGGCGACGGGCGGCTGCGGCACACGCTGCCGCTTCCCGAGGATGCCGCGATCACCTCTGCCGAGTTCCTGCGGGGTGACAGGCTGTTGCTTTCCTACGCGAGCGTGGAGGAGCAGCGACGAGACTTTCGCTACGAGCTCTGGAACCCACAGACCGGCCAATGCATCCATGCCTTCCCGCGAGGCGAAATCGCAACCGGCACGCCCGGTGGACGTCTGATCGCCGTCGGCAGAAGCTGGCCGACCCCCTGGCGTCTCCGGGACGAGCGGCCCACGGCGATGAAGCTGGCGATCCACGAGATCGACTCCGGCAGGCAGCTGGGCGTCCTCGAAGACCCCGCGGCGCTCACGGATCTCGTCTGGCATCCCCGAGGAACCAGACTCCTGGCGGCCGTCGGCGATCGGGTCGTCGAGTGGGACATGACCATGATCGGCGGCGACTTCGTCGTCACCTTCGACGTCGACGACGGCCGTCCCCATGCCAGCGTCGCCTACGCCCCCGATGGGCGGCGGCGGTATGCGACGATCGAGGAGCCCAACGGCGTGGACGACGACGCGGAGTATCTGCTCCGCGGCTGGGACGCGGCCACGGACGAGCGGCTGCCGATCGACAGGGTCGTCGTGGGTGTCAATTCGTTCAAGCACGTGGTCTTCCTGCCGAAGCAGGACCGCTTCATCGACATGGCGGCGGGCTGGAAGACCGAGATCCGCGACGTACACACGGGCAAGACGGTCCAGACGATCCCGGACCATCCTGCCTCGGTCTCGACCGTTGCCTTCCTGGACGACGATCACTTCCTCATCGACGACCTGCTGACCGACGGGGTGACGGGACACCAGCGGCGGTGGCGTCTTCCGGGTTACTCCCACCGCGGCTCGCATACGGCCATCCGCAGCGGCCGTGCCGTGTTGTCGTGCAGCACGGGTGTCTTCATCACCGACACGGCGTCCGGCATCACGACGTGGCGGATGGGGCCATATGGGTTTCACGGGCCGCGGGACGTCGCGGCCGATCCGGACGGCCGCCGGCTGGTGATCGCCACCAACATCGAGTACGGGACCGAGTCGCGGCTCATCGTGCTCGATCCGTCACGGCCCGACGAGCCGTTGGTGCTGCACCGCCACGCCACGGCGGTCGCCGTCCGGCCGGATGCCCGCACGGTCCTGGCAGCGTC
>DHLZ01000214.1:6013-12249 GCA_002405515.1 Planctomycetaceae bacterium UBA4655 | reverse complement strand
CCGCCGGGCCGCGTCCTGTTTATCGCCTGGTCCGCGGACGGCTCGCGAATCCTCGTGGGCGGCGTTCGCGGGCACGACGACGTGAACCAGCCGATCACGCCCGAGGACGCCGGCTGGGTGGTCGTCATCGATGCCGCCACGGGCCGCACCACCGCGCTCGAGGGGCATGCCGGGCCCGTGACCACGGGGGTCTTCAGCCCCGATGGCCGCCGCTGTGCGACGGGATCACTCGACACGACGATCCGGCTCTGGGCGACGGCCTCGGGCGAGGAGATTCGCTGTTTTCGGGGGCATCGGGGCCCCGTCCGCCGGATCACCTGCAGCCCGCGGGGCGACCGCCTCCTCACCGCCGCCGACGACGGCGCCGCGATGTGGAATCTGGCCGGCGTCGTCGATCCGGCGATCCCGCCGGCAACGCTTGCCAAAACGTTTCAGGTCGTCGAGACAGTCAATGCCGGTGGGCCCGCTGCAACAGCGAGCAAGGTGTTGCCTGCCTCCTGGGGTGACTCTGTCCCGTCCCCGCCCGCCGCCCGGGTCGGCTGGCCCGTTGTCCGCGTGGGGGATGAACTGGACGACCGGATCGACCGATTCTGGTTGAAGCACGCGAAGACCGTCGCCACGGTGCCCGTCGCACAGGAGACTGCCGCTCCGCCGTCGTTCCCCGGCCATCAGCTGCTTGGAACCAGCGGCGACGGCCGCCGCCGGCTGCTCGAGTCCCCGCCCCCCCGCGGGCGGTCGATCCTCGTCGCGGACGAGCGAGACCGCGTTCTCGCCCGTGTGGACGCCCATCTCGCCGGGGGCGAGGCCGCCGCCATCGCGCCCGTGGGCGATGCGTTCGTCATCGTGCGTCGGGTCGCCGCGCCACCGCGGCCTCGGGCCGACGGCCGCTACCAGTTCACGGTCTACGACGCCGCCACCGGACTGGCGACCCGGACGTTCGAGCCTTTCGCCGCCTGGAACGTGCATGCGGCCCGCATCGACCCGCTCGGCCGCACGCTCCTGCTGCAGATCAACAACGACGTCCTCGACCTGCGCGACTTCACGACGGGCCGGCAACTCGCCCGGATCGAAGCCCCGCTGCTGCACGCGGCCTACAGTCCCGACGGCCGCTTCATCGTGACGCACCGAACCTCGCGGTCGGCGGTCGAACTTCGCGATCCGCGTTCACTGGAGGTGATCCGCACCCTGGAGAATCATCTCCCCGTCCACTGGTGTCGTGCGACGCCCGATGGGCGCCGGCTGCTCGTGGGTCAGTCATACGCAGACCACGTCGAACTGGTCACGTCCTGGGACGTGGATCGCGGCACGCGACTGGGGAGCCAGTGTGGCCCCGCGGCTGCGGCCGTGGCGGGCACGTTTTCCGCCGACGGCCGCCTGTACTTGGTGGAAAACCGCCTGCACGTGTGGTCGCTGTGGGACGTGGAACGGGGCCGCATCCGCTGCGTCGTCGTGTCGCGGAGCTACTCCCCGCTGGACACCCCCGTGTTCGGCTCCGACGGCGAGTCGCTCCACCGCGGGTCGCCGGACGGACCGCGGCTCTGGCCAGTCGGCGACCACTGAGCCGCAGGCTTGCGAATGGACAACGCCGTGATACCCATCGTCTCGCCGCGGGCGACCGGCCGCGTTACGATCAGTTCGGGCGGGACGACCTTCTCGCCACCGATCCTGCCGAGCCACACCGCCATGCCCTTCCATAACCGAGCCCGCCGCGTGTGGTCGATGGCGACCGCCCTGCTGAGCGTTCTGCTCGGCGGGCTGCTCGCAGTCGGCCTCCAGCCTTCGGCGATGGGGGGCGGGGGTGCCGAAAACCTCTTGCTCGTCGTGAACGCGGCGAGCGCCGAAAGCATCGCGGTCGCGAACGCCTACGCCTCGCTGCGGGGAGTGCCGCCGATCAACGTGCTCTTCCTCGACTGGCAGGGGAGCCGGCAGAACGTCGGCATCGCCGAATTTCGCAGGTCGATCCTCGGACCGATCAAGTCGGCGATCGAAGCCCGGAGGCTCGCGCCGCAGATCGACATGGTCGTCTACTCCTGCGACTTTCCCTGGCGGATCGACTTCGCCGAAGAGCTCCCCAAGGAGCTGGCGACCACCGACAAGTTTCCATCCGGCTCGCTCACCGGCATGACGATGCTCCATGCGGCGGTCGACAGCGGCGTGCCGGCATGGCTCGACCCCGCGAGCAACCGCTACTGGCGGCCGCTCGACGGCGACGGCATGCCCCGGGAAACGGTCGGCTTCCGCGGCTGGTATGGATGGGGTCCGCAGGGCGAGCTCCTCGAGGCCGGTGGCGTTCGCTACCTGCTTTCCGCGATGCTCGGCGTCACGGACGGGCGGGGCAACACGGTGCCGGAGATCATCCGGTATCTCTCGACCGCCGCCGCGGCCGACGGCACCCGCCCGAAGGGCACGATCTACTTCGTGACCAATGGCGACGTCCGCACGAAGACGCGGAGCGGCGTCTTCGACCAGGCCGTCCGCTCCCTCGCGAAGCTCGGCGTCGCCGCGGAGATCGTCAAGGGCACGCTCCCGGTGTCGAAGCGGGACGTGGCCGGGCTCATGACGGGCACGGCCGACTTCGACTGGCCGCGGTCAAACAGCACGATCGTGCCGGGGGCCATCTGCGAGAACCTCACGAGCTACGGCGGGATCTTCACGCGGTCGGCGGGACAGACGCCGCTGTCGGAGTTTCTCCGCGCCGGGGCCGCCGGCTCCAGCGGCACGGTCATCGAGCCCTACGCGCTGCAGGCGAAGTTTCCGCACGCCGCGATCCAGCTCCACTACGCCCGCGGCGCCACCCTCGCGGAGGCCTTCTACCAGTCGGTCCATTCTCCCTACCAGCTGCTCGTCGTCGGCGATCCGCTCTGCCGGCCGTGGGCCATGATCCTCGAGGTGGACGCGACGATCGGGCCCGACGGCGGCGGGATCGACCCGGGAAAGCCCTGGAGCGGCGTTGTCGAGATCGTGCCGCGGGCGACGGTGGCGGGAGGCGGCGACGTCGATCGCTTCGAACTCTTCATCGACGGCCTGCGGTACGCGACGTGCTCCGCGGGCGAACGATTCACGCTCGACACGACGAAGCTGGCAGACGGTCACCACGACATCCGCGTGGTCGCGATCGAGTCGTCGCCGATCGAGTCGCAGGGACGGTGGGGCGGTTCCGTCACGTTCGCCAACGGCGGCCGATCCCTCTCGCTGTCCGCGTCGCCGGCCCGCGCGAAGCTCGGCGACACGATCGCCGTGAAGGTCGCCGGCGAGGACATCGACGGCACGATCGTCTACGCGATGGGCCGCGTGCTCGGGCGAGCCAGCGGCTCCGAGTCGACGATCCAGGTGCCGTCCGATCTGCTCGGCCTCGGCAAGGTCACCCTCCGCGCGACCGGACGCAAGCTCCGAGGCTCCCCGGGCAGCGTGAACGCGGCCCCCGTCACCGTGGAAGTCGTCGGCGGCAAGTAGGTCCGGGAAGCCTGGGAAGACTCGGCAACGTGCCGCGGCTCGTCCTGCCGGAAAAGCTGGACCGACCTTCAGCCTCCTCCCGATCAGAATTGCCGCAGGAGCGGCCTGGCCGACGGGCGGCACGGGCGTTTCTCGCGGGGAACGTATCGCCATGCGCCGCACGATGCGAACGAACCTGCCGTTCATCGCGTCGATCGCGGCTGTCGGCTTCCTGTGGCCATGCCCGCCGAGCGTCGCACAGAACGCCTTCGACGCCCCACGGTCGCCGCGGGTGATCGAGTTTCCGAATCTCGGCCCGGTTCCGGGCGGCGGCGGTTCGCCGCTCGGCCCGCCACCGGGCGGCCTCGGCACGGAAATGGAGACCGCGGCGCCGAACGTGATCGGCGGACGACGGCGGACGTCGATCCTGCCGCGGGGCGTCGCAGGTCGCGAACGGATGGCCGCGGCCGCGGACCGCGGCGAGCCGCCGAGGCGGCCGTCTCCCGCCGGCGCGGCCACGCAGGTCGAAACGGCGGCCGTGCCGACGACGGCGATCGACACCTCGCTTGCCGACGACGAGGGCTCGCCCGACGGGCTCACGCTCGACGACGCGATCGAGCGGATGATGGCGGCGAACCTCGACATCCGCGCGATTCGCCACGAACTGCCGCAGGCCGATGCCGACATCCTCACCGCCGGGCTGCGAACCAACCCGCTCGTCTACGTCGACTCGCAATTCATCCCCTATGGCACGTTCAACGACAGGCGGCCCGGCGGACCGACGCAATACGACCTCAACATCACGTTGCCGCTCGACGTGTCACAGAAGCGGAAGGCGAGGGTCGTCGTGGCACGCATGGCGAGGTCGGCGGTCGAATCGCAGTTTCAGGACCTCGTCCGACGGCAGATCGACGCCGTCTCGCGGGCGTTCGTGAATCTCCAGGCGGCGAGGCTGGAGGTCCTCGCCGCCGGCGACGCCCTCGCCCGCTGCGAGCGGCTCGTCGCCGAGACGCGTGCCGCGCAGGTCCCGCCCGCCGGGGAAGAGCGGGTCGAGCGGCTCTCGCTCACCCTCGAACGCATCAGGCTCGCGGCGATCGACGCGACCGAGGCCTTCGAAGACGCCCAGGAATCGATCGCCGTCCTCCTCAACGAACCGGCGGATCGGGTGGCGGGCATCCAACCGAGAGGAACGCTCAAGGACACCGCGGCCCCCCCGCCTCCGGCCGACGAACTCGTCCGGCTCGCGCTCGAATGCCGTCCCGACCTCGTCGCGATACGTCGCGGGGTCGGGCGTGCGCAGGCCGAGGTCGATCTCCAGAAGGCGAACGCCTACGACGACGTCTATCTCTTCTACGATCCGATCACCGTCCAGGACTTCGGCCCCTACAACCGCAGCGACGCGAGTTCGTGGGCCGTCGGGCTGACCGTTTCGGTGCCGCTGTTCAACCGCAACCAGGGGAACGTCGCGCGGGCCCGCACGAACGTCTGCCAGACACGCAACGAGCTCTCCGCCGCCGAGCGGCGGGTCGAGTCGGAGGTGCGGCTCGCCGAACGTGAGTACCGCACGAGCCTCAGGGGACTCGAGCGGATCGAGAATGGACTGCTGCCGCTTGCGGCGGCCTCGCTTCGACGAAACGTCGAGGCCTTCGCCCGCGGCGCGATCGACGCCGAGTCGCTCGAAAACGCCTCCGAGGAGGCGGCGACGGTCGCACAGAGCCACCGTGAGGCGGTCGTCCGCCACCGCCGGAGCATGCTCGAACTGAACACCGCCGTCGGCGTGCGGCTCCTGCCGTGAGCCAAACCGATTTCCACGGCCCCGCCGTTCAATCGAGGTGGGCCGTCTGGTTGAACGAGACGAGCTCCGGCCCCGGCCACGCAAGCAGGCTCACCGCCGCGTTGGCCATCGCCGGCCGGCGACCGTCCTCGCCACCGCCGATCGCCTTGTCGAGGTTCACCATGCGGCGAAGCGCGTGGGTGAGAATTCCGCCGTGGGCCACGACGAGCACGTTCGCGGCCGGCCGCCTCGCGATCTCCGTGAGCACGGCCTCGCCCCGCCCGGCGAGCGATCGGCGGGACTCACCGCCCGGAATCGCGTAGTCGGGGTCGCCCGACTTCCATCGGGCATGCGCTTCCGGATGAATGCTGTCGAGCTCCGACCAGAGCAGCCCCTGAAAGATGCCCGCATCGAGCTCCTTGAGCCGGTCGTCGACGCGAACGTCGAGGCCGACCGCGGCGGCGACGATCTCCGCCGTGCGCCGGGCCCTGCGGAGCGGACTCGACCAGATCTCCTCGATCGCCGGTCCTTCCGGTGAGGCAAACCAGCGGCCGGCCCGCCGCGCCTGCTCGATGCCGAGATCGGTCAGGTCCACGTCGAGCTGCCCCTGCACGCGGCCCTCGACGTTCGAGACGCTCTCGCCGTGTCGCAGCAGGAATTGCAGCATGCAGCCATTCTCCCTGCGCATCGGCGGGCCCTGCCGCAAGCCGCTCAGCGGGCTTGGCCGGCCGAAGAAGGCTGCAGCACGAACACCTCGCTCTCGGCGTCGGGCGTGTCGCGGCCGCGGACGATGCAGATCACCTCGGCCCTGACCGCGATGGCGGCGGACATGGTCGAGCAGCGCACGCTCCACCTGCGTGAGGTCTCGCGGCCGCCGCGGCGGGCTGCCCGTCGGCGTCACCGTCGGACCGCGGGGCGGCGGCCTCGGTGGAGGCGGTCGGCACGGCGGCGTCGCGGTCGCGTCGATCGAACGAGACTGCCGGCATCTCGGCGGGCATGTTTGGCACGACCGCGGCGAGCGGGTCGGCCT
>DHLZ01000214.1:4424-5961 GCA_002405515.1 Planctomycetaceae bacterium UBA4655 | reverse complement strand
GCCGGGTCGGCGGCGTTGCACACGCCGATGAGGGTGCCGTCGGTGGCAAAGAGCCCGCCGCCGCTGCGACCCTGCACCGGCTGGCCGGCCACCTGGAGGTTGGCGGGGCCGAGATATTTGTCGATGCCGGTCACGCGGCTGTGGTGGATCGTCGGGTGCTCGCCGCCGTTGCAGCCGACCGTGGCGACCTCGTCCCCAGGACTTATCCGCAGGTCGATGCCGCCCACGCGGGCCGGCCGGACCGGCTCTTCGGTGAAGACGCTCACGAGCGCGAGATCCCGCTTGAGATCCCACGCGATCACCTGGCCGGCGAGTCCGCGGGCCTTGTCGCTCGCGAAGAGGTCGACCGCGACGCGTCCCCTTCCCTGCGAATCCCGGAAGATGTGGCCGCAGGTGAGGACGAGCGCTTCCCCTTGCCGGCAGTCGATGACGGTTCCCGTGCCCCACGACACTCCCTTGGCATCCTCGACGCGGAGCCTCGCGGTCGCAGCGATCAGCTTCGCCTCGACCGCCGGACGGGACGCCACCGATCGGGATGTGGCTTCCGCACGGACCGCGGCCGGAGAAGGTGCCTGCGGCGAGCGGGCGGGCGGACCGCCGACGATCCTGGCCGGGGGCGTGATTTTGGCCGGCGGCGTCGCGTCGGCCCCGTCGTATCGCGCCGGCATCGCGGGCTCGATTGCGAGCGGCTCGCGGATGGCGGTCGTCGGCAGTGGAATCCCCGGGAAGTTCGCGGACGGTGCCGCAGCAGCGGCGGCCTTCGCGAACGCCGCATCGATCATGTTTGGACGGCTCTTCGCCATGAGCTGCTCGAGTTCACCGAGGGTCGTGACGCCGGAAACGCGACCCTTCTCCTCCCCCTTCACGAGCAGCACGAAGCAGGGCACTCCCGTGATCGCGAACCGCCGAACGAGATCCGGCTCGCGGTCGACGTCGACGTGGCGGACGAGCCAGCCACGCTGCCCGAGCTGTCCGACGACCGGCGCCATCGCCTTGCACGGACCGCACCAGGCCGCGCCGAAGTCGAGCAGCACGACATCGCCATGCTGCAGCGGCGGCTGCGACTCCGCCCCTCGGGCCCCCGTGAACAGGACCGCGAGGACCAGCGCGAACGGCGTCAGTAGGGACGATGGACGCGAAACCGGCATGCTCTCTCTCCGAACCACCGCATCGATCGCGCCGGGCGTTTTCGCCCGGTCGTGGGCCGCGGATACTGGCAACGCCCCCGGGACGGAACAAGACCACTTTCACGGTGGCGAAGCCGCTCCAAACTCCCGGTTTGCTGCCGTTGCTTGCGCTGTTCGCCAGGTCGGACGGACGTTTTTACAAACGCGGCGTCATGAAAGGCAGAAAGGCACTTGATGGAGATCGCATGGTCGCCGGGGGGAGCGGACACTCCGTCGCTACGGCAAGGACACTACCGGGAGCATGAAGTAGTTGACATTATTCTGCAGGCAACTCGGGCCGCTGACTTTCCCGGAAGCCCGAGGCGCGAGCCGAGAGGAGAGTTGACGAGGTTCAGAAAGGCGGCGTCGAG
>DHLZ01000214.1:0-4173 GCA_002405515.1 Planctomycetaceae bacterium UBA4655 | reverse complement strand
CTCGCGCCTCGGGCTTCCGGGCTGACGGCTTCCGGGCTGACGGCTTCCGGGCTGACGGATTCCGTGTTCGACATGTTCCGATCGGCACTCCGATGCTGAACGCTCCCGGGGGGCGTGTGCGGGGGGACGGGNNGGGCCGTAGCGAGCGTCCGGCGAGGGCATGCGGGCGGCCCCGAACCCAACAGAGTTGACCAGAGGTGACCGTGAGGGGCTGCCCGTGCCCGGGAGCTTTCCATCTGCCACTCCGATGCTGAACGCTCCCGGGGGGGCGTGTGCGGGGGGACGGGGAACGTTGAGGAGCATCAGGTGTATCCTCACCGTAGCGACGATGCGTCCGCTCCCCCGGCGGCAATGCGGCGTCGTCCAGGCGATTCATGACCGGGCATCCACGCACGGGGCCGCGTCAACGCCCCTCTCGGCTCGCGCCTCGGGCTTCCGGTCATTTCCAGCAAACGCCTGCAGGGCAACTCGCGACTCGGGCTTCCGTGGGACCGTGGTCTCGCTCCGTCAGCCGAAAACCACCGTCAACAACATCGTGCTCGGGGTAATATGCCTGATGCTCCTCCGGTCCGCTCCCCCGGTGTTCAGCATCAGAGTGCCTGTGTGAATCATTCAACACCACGTTTGACCGTAAGGGGCTGCCCGTGTGCCCGAGACGGCGTAGCTGACCAGCGAAGCCATGGATGGCGCAGCGCCAGTCAGCTCCGAGCGAACGTAGGCCCGGAGGGCCGGAGTGAGCGTCCGGCGAGGGCATACGGGCAGCACCGAACCCGTAGAGTTGACCAGCGTTGACCGTGAGGGGCTGCCCGTGTGCCCGAGACGGCGTAGCTGACCAGCGAAGCCATGGATGGTGCAGCGTTAGTCAGCTTCGAGCGAACGTAGGCCCGGAGGGCCGGAGTGAGCGTCCGGCGAGGGCATACGGGCAGCACCAAACCCTGCAGAGCAGGTTCGCCGTGACGGGCAGCACGGAGTACAATCCGCCCGATGAATCCGTCCGGCCGTCGCATCCTCGTCACCTCCGCCCTTCCCTACGCGAACGGCCACATCCACCTCGGGCATCTGGTCGAGTACATCCAGACTGACGTCTTCGTCCGCTTCCAGAAGCTGCGGGGGCACCGGGCGATCTATCTCTGTGCCGACGACACCCACGGCACCGCGATCATGATCCGCGCGAGGCAGGAGGGACGCTCGGAGCGGGAACTGGTCGCCGCCATGCGGGAGGCCCACCTCGCCGACTTCGGCGGCTTCCAGATCGCCTTCGACCACTACGGCTCCACCGACAGCGACGCCAACCGGCGGCTGTGCGGCGAGGTCTGGAAGGCGCTGCGGTCGAAGGGGCTCGTGACGAGCCGGGACGTGAAGCAGCTCTTCGACCCGGTCGCGGGCGTGTTTCTCGCCGATCGGTTCGTCCGCGGCGGCTGCCCGAAATGCCACGCGGCCGACCAGTACGGCGATTCGTGCGAGGCGTGCGGGGCGGCCTACACGCCGGCAGACCTCGTCGATCCGAAGAGCACCCTCTCGGGGGCCGTGCCGGAGGTCCGCTCGGCCGAACACCTGTTCGTGACGATCGAGTCGATGCACGAGTTCCTCGCACGGTGGACGAGGGAATCGGACGCGCTCGATCCCAGGATCGCCAACTACCTCGCCGGCCACTTCCTCGGCGAGCCTCTCCGCGACTGGGACGTGTCGCGGCCAGCCCCATACTTCGGCTTCGAGATTCCCGACGCGACCGGCCACTACTGGTATGTCTGGTTCGACGCGCCGATCGGCTACCTCGCCGCGACGAGCGAGTGGTGCGAGGCGCACGGTGAGTCGTTCGACGCGTGGTGGCGGCCCGCGGCGGGCGGCCCGCGGCCGGAGATCCACCACTTCATCGGCAAGGACATCACCTACTTCCACACGCTCTTCTGGCCGGCGATGCTCGAGGCCGCAGGGCTCGCCCTGCCCACGAAGGTCCGCGTGCACGGCTTCCTCACCGTGAACGGCGCGAAGATGTCGAAGAGCCGAGGCACGTTCCTGCTCGCCCGGACCTGGCTCGACCATCTCGACCCGTCGATGCTCCGCTACTACTACGCCGCGAAGCTCTCGGGCGGGATCGACGACATCGACCTCGATCTCGACGAGTTCCTCCAGAAGGTGAATGCCGACCTGGTCGGGAAGGTCGTGAACCTCGCCAGCCGGACGGCGCGGTGGCTCGAGGCGACCGGCCTCTCCGCAGGCTACCCCGACGACGGCGGCCTCTTCGCGAGGGCCGCGGCCGACGGCGACGCGATCGCCGAGGCGTTCGAGGACTGCGACTTCGCGCGGGCGATGCGGCTGGTGATGGCCGCGGCCGACCGGGCCAACGCCTACGTCGATTCCGAGCAGCCCTGGAAGCTCGCGAAGGCCGGCCCCGACGCCGCCGCGCGGCTGCAGGACGTGGCGAGCGTCGCGATGAACCTCTTCCGGCAGATCGCGGTCTACCTGACGCCCGTGCTGCCGACGCTCGCCGAACAGGTCGGCCAGCTCGTCGGCGGGCCCATCCGCTCGTGGGACGAGTCGAAGCGGCCGCTCGCCGGCGTGCCGGTCGGCCGGTTCACACCGCTCCTGAAGCGGGTCGAGAAGACGCAGATCGACGCGATGCTCGCCGCCTCGAGAGAGGAGGCGGGCAAGCAGCAGCACACACCCCAAGAAGGAGGCCCCATGACCACACCGCCCACACCGCCCAGCCCGCAGCCATCCGCCGATTCGGGCGAAGCTCTCTCCGCCGAGCCGCTCGCAACGCAGTGCACGATCGACGACTTCACGAAGATCGACCTCAGGGTCGCACGAATCCTCGCCGCGGAGGAGGTGCCCGAGGCGAAGAAGCTCCTGAAGCTCACGGTGAGCCTCGGCGGCGACGCGACGAGGACGGTCTTCGCCGGCATCAAGGGCTTCCACGATCCGGCCGCGCTCGTCGGCCGGCTCGTCGTCGTCGTCGCGAACCTCGCACCGCGGCAGATGAAGTTCGGCCTGAGCGAGGGCATGGTGGTGGCGGCAAGCGGCGCGGGCGCCTCGGGCGTCTACCTCCTTTCCCCCGACTCCGGCGCCCTCCCCGGCATGCGGCTGCACTAATGCTCCAACCGAGGTTCGGGGCGGCCCGTGCCCCGTAGCCGGGCTATGGAAGCAAGCGCAGGCAGGATGCCGAAGCGCCGCGGACATGCAGAGAGCGGAGGCCTGGAAGGCCGCAGCGAACGTCCGGCCAGTGGGCACGGGCCGCCCCGAACCTGCAGCGAACGTCCGGCGATGGGCATGGTCAGCCCCGAACCTGCAGCGAGCGTCCGGCGAGCGGCATACGGGAAGCCCCGAACCCAGCGAACCGTCACGCGGTTCGCGACGAGAAGCAGCGGACGGCGTCGATCGAGTCGGCGTCGGCGGCGAGCATGACGAGCCGGTCGAAGCCGAGCGCCGCGCCGACGCCCGCCGGCATCGCGTCGCCGTGGGCCGCGAGGAGCTTCTGCGGCATCGGCAGCGGGCGGCGGCCGTCGGCGGAGCGGATCCGGTTGGCGGCCTCGATCCGCGAGACGAGCCCGGACCGCGACGTCTCCTCCTCCCAGCCGTTGGCGAGCTCCACCCCCTTCACGAAAAGCTCGAAGCGTCGTGCGACGCGGTCATCGGCAGGATCGAGCCTCGCAAACGCACCCTGCGAGGCGGGCCAGGCCTCGAGCATGGTCGGCCTCGCGTGGCCAAGGCGGGGCGAGACGACTTCCGAAAGCAGGAGTTCGAACCAGGCATCCCAGTGGTCCGGATGCGACTCCGGAAGCCGCAGCCCCGCCCGCCGGCCCGCCTCCCGCATCGCCTCGAGCGGTGAGTCGAGCGGATCGACGCCCGCGTGCGCGAGGAAGGCGTCGCGGCAGGTCACCCGCTCGATCCCCGCGGACCGCCCATCGGCGGCATGAACTTCCCCGACCGTCTCGCGGCAGAGCGTCGCGAGGAAGGCGGCGGTCTCGTCGAGCGACGTGCCCGGTGCATACCACTCGAGCAGCACGAACTCGACGTCGTGCCGCTCCCCCCGCTCGCCGGCGCGGAAGGCCCTCGCGAACTGGTAGCTCGGCCCCGAGACCGCCGCGAGCAGCCGCTTCATGAGCGATTCGGGGCTGGCCTGGAGGTAGTGCGTCGTCGAGCCGGGCCCGTCGAGCGCAAGCTCGAAGGGAT
>DHLZ01000097.1:32998-38706 GCA_002405515.1 Planctomycetaceae bacterium UBA4655 | reverse complement strand
TACGCGGAGGCGATCGTGGTCCGCGACGGCACGATCGCGTTCGTGGGCCCGGCCGCCGAGGCGAAGAAGGCCGCCGGCCCGGCCGCGAAGACGGTCGATCTCGGCGGCAAGACGCTGCTGCCGGGCTTCATCGACACCCACGGCCACTTCGTCTACTTCGGGAAGAACCTGGTCGATGCCGATCTCTTCGGCTGCCGCGACGTTCCCGACCTCATCGCCCGGATGAAGAAGCAGGCCGAACGCACGCCGGCGGGCGGGTGGATCGTGGGCTTCGGCTACCAGCCGCGGCAGATGAAGGAGGGGCGGACGCCCACGATCGAGGAGCTCGATCAGGTCTCGGCCGACCGGCCGGTGATGATCGTCGATTCCTCCGGTCACCTGGGGGCCGGCAACGCGAAGGCGTTCGCCGCGGCCGGCATCTCGGCCGACACGCCCGACCCCGTGGGCGGCTCGTTCGCCCGCAAGGCCGACGGCAAATCGCTCGCGGGTCCGATGGAGGAGACCGCGCTCAACGCCGTCCGCAGCAAGCGGCCGCCGTTCAAGGGAGAGCTCGCCGACGCCGTCATCACGGGCGCCGCGAACCTCTGGGCCCGCCACGGGCAGACGACGGCGATGGAGGCGGGGCTCGGCCTCGGCAGCGACGACATCGAGGTCGTGCTCAACGCGATCGACAGGAAGCTGCTGCCGATCGACCTCTACGTGGCGGCGAAGGACTCGGCCGTGGACGACACGCTCGCGGCCGCCTACGGCGTGGCGAACGCCTACAACCCGCAGGCCGACGGCACGCTCGAGAAACTCCGCGCCGCTCGGGCCGACCTCGACCGTCGCTACGTCAACCGGGTCCGTCTCGGCGGGATCAAGTTCTGGCTCGACGGCAGCCTCGACACCGCCTGGTTCACGCAGCCCTACTCGACGAACCCGCCGGGCAAGAAGGGCTCCTACTCCGGATTCCGCCAGATTCCCGACGAGGTGGTCGATGCCGCCTTCGATCGGTTCTGGACCACGGAGATGCAGATCCACATGCACATGAACGGCGACGCCGCCGCCGACCAGGCGCTTGCGGCGATCGACAAGGCGGTCAAGAAGCACGGCATGCGGGACGCCCGGCCCGTGTTCGTGCACGCCTCGTGGCTGCGGCCCGACCAGATCGAGAAGATGAAGTCCTGTGGCGCGATCCCGAGCTTCCTGCCGTCGGGGATCGTGCCGGGGGGCGATGGGGTGCTCAGGCTCTGGGGAGCGAAGCGAGCGGCGGGTGCGATGGCCGCGCGGACGTTCCTGCGTGCGGGACTGCCGTTCACGTTCTCCCACGACGCGCCCGTTTCGCCGCAGCCCTGGATCCTCGCGCTCGTCGACGCGGGCACCAACCGCACGAGCGGCAGCGGTCAGGTGATCGGGCCCGACGAGCGGATCTCTCCTTACGACGGCCTGCGGGCCGTCACCGCCATGGCGGCCTACCAGCTCAAGGAGGAGAAGACGAAGGGCACGCTCGAACCGGGCAAGCTCGCCGATCTCGTGATCCTCGAGAGGAACCCGCTCGAGGTCGAGCCGGCGACGATCAAGGACATCGCCGTGGTCGAGACGATCAAGGAGGGCCGGACGGTCTACCGTTCCGCTCCCTGAACCGGCTCGGACCGCGTTTGGTTCCCTTCCGGCAGTTCTCCCTCAGGCAGTGCTCCCTCAGATAGTGCGTGACCGAAGACCGACCAGACCGCGCCGTCGGTGACGATCGAGAGCGTCATGCGTCCCTCGGGCGTGATGATCAGGCTCACGCTGCGGCCGCCCTCGACGCCGGAGAAAATCTGCGATCCCTCGACTTCTCGAACCATCTCGAGCTTGGTCACCTCTCCCTTCCGCGACTCCGGCGCCAGTAGCGTCAGGGTTTTCTTCTCGGCATCGACCCGAAAAAACGTCGGACGCTCCCGCTCGCCGAGGTCGGGCGGCCCCACCGTGCCATCCTCGTCCACCGCGACCGCCGATGCCACCGAACAAAGCCAGACCTGTTTGTCGTGCGCCGAGGCGGCCGCCGTGAGAGTCAAGGTCATCATCGTCATGCCGATCGTCATCGCTTTCGTGATCATGTTTCTACTCCGTTGTGTGGATGGTGTCAGCGAACCGTGTATCCCTTGGCTTCCATGGCGGCCATGAAGTTCCTGTTCCAGACGGCGAACTGCTGCTGGTAGGCGGCGAGGGCGGCACTCGCCGATCCGCCCGCCGTCTTCATGGCCCGCCTCGACCGCACGCCTCCGGTCAGTCCCAGGGACGTCGCACCGATGGCCGCACCCTTTCCGGCGTCGCCGGCCACGGCACCGACCGCGGCTCCGAGGAGAGCGCCGCCCGCCCCGCCCTTGATGGCGCCGCCCCGCGCGGCACCGGCCGATGCGGCCGAAGCCTGGGTCTGCTGGTCGAGGGCGGCCTTGGCCTGGTAGGGATCCCACCCGGTCTGCTTCGTGGCCCAGTCGTACGCGGCCGTCTCGTCCGCCCGCTGCTGTTCCGGGGGTTGTCCCTTGGCGGGAAAAATCGCGAGATTTCCGGGATTGGTGCTGAGAGTGGGAGGCCCCGCCTCGGCCACGGCTGCCGCTGTCACGATCATGGCCGTCGCCCACGCGGCGAGTCCCGGACGCTTCATTCGGTCGATGCTCGTCTGCATCACGCTTCCTCCTCGAGGGTTCCATCCGTCGAACGCGAACGGTGATAGCACGACCGCGGCGAGCGCGTGAATACGAACTTTGCGAGACCCACGCTCTCTGGTTGTTCAAAAGGCGACAGAACGTCTTGCCTGTCGGCTGACGATGACGGCGCGCGCGAAGGACATCGCGTCATCAGAACCGCTGAATCATGTCGAAGCCGAGCATCGTCTGCTGGTTGCTCGCGCCGTCGTCGTAGGGTTTCCGCGGGCCACTCGAGGGGCCGCCGAAGAAGTCCCAACGGAAGGCCGGTCGGACGAGGAAGTTGCCCGTCGGCGTCCAGTTTGGCCCGATGGTGAGGGAATAGAAATTGCCCGGGAGCGGCAGATGGTTGGGGTTGCTCGGCCGATTGAGGCCGACGCGGGTGCCGTCGGTGTCCTGGAACCACTCGAACCGCAGCCCCCACGACCACGTGTCGTTCACGCGGTAGTAGAGGTACTGATCGATGCCGGCCCAGAGGGCGGTGCCGCCGTCGGCAAGCCCCTTGGCCTGCGTGCCGAGCCAATGATGAAAAAGATACTCCCACCGATCCGCCGGCCGCCACTCGAGGATCACGCTGTATCGCGTGCGGTTGGCCGACGTCAGGATCGGAGCCGGCTGGAAAAGTGGGGAAAAGTCGTTCGCCTCGTCGCCGCTGACGATCGCGAACGACGTCGCCAGGGAGTTGTCGTCGTTCTTCACGCGGACTCTCCCGAGGAAGTTGACGTTGCTGTAAGGAGAGGCCAGTCCGTTCCAGCCGTTCACGAGGCCGGCGTCGAACTCCACGTTTTCGGTCGCGTTCCAGCTGACGAGCCCGCCCCAGTGGGTGAACGGGCCGGCGAACTGGTAGCTGTAGCTTTTGAAGTAGAAGAAGTTGCCGACGGCAGGCACTCCCTCGTAGCCCACGATCGTGTAGAAGTGGCCGAGCTTGAGCGACAGATCCTGGTTGCCGACCTCCGCATAGAGCTGCGGGATCGCGAGGCCGTAATACTCGCCGCTGTTCCAGTCCCTGGGCCCTGGGTTCGTCTCCCAGCCGAGCGACATCGCGAGCGGGAAATCCTCGCCGTAGAGCAGGTCGACCCGGGCCCCGACACCCGTGGAGCCGTCGGTGGGGAGCGTCCGCTCGCCGACGAGGTAGAACTGGTTCATCATCGGCTCGTTGGCGCGGTCGACGGCGTTGTAGGGCCCGTTGAACTTGCTGGCGGGCACGCCGAAGTTGCCCACGAACCCGCCATCGAGCCAGCCATACACACCGCCCCGGTCCGATTCTCCGAAGAGGAACCAATCCTGGCCGGACGGGATCACGCCGGTCATAACCTCGTCGTTGAGCACCAGGTCGAAGGCCTCGAACGAGCCCACCTGCCCCGGCCTGCCGACGAAGCCGCGCTCCTGGCCGACTGCGGCGACGGCGTTCAAAAAAAGGATCGCCAGGGCTGCCGCACCCGACGCGGCCACGCGTGCCAATTTCACCACCGTTGTTTCCTCCGCCGTTTTCGAGGTCGCAGTCGGTATCGGCGACCGGAAGCGAGCGACCGTGAAGGTGCCTGCTGTCGGAGAAAGAATCCCGGTTTGCTTCGTCACCCCCCGCGATCCGGATTCATGGGCTGCTTTATCGGGCTTTCCGGCGTGATTCTCGGGATTTCGCAGCTTCAATGCGATTGGCGACAGAATGGTCGCTTGTGGACGGGACGCTGCGAGAACACCGATACCTGCCATGATTGTGAAGGCAGATCGTCGCCGGTTGCCCGGAGTTGCCCGGCGAATTTATCTTGGGCGGCAGTGATCACGTTCAATGACTTCGACGCGTGGGGTGAAGCGGTCAGCGGGGCGAGCCTCCGCCTGGCCTGCGACGCCGTCGAGACGCCCTTCTGGACGCTCGGCATCCTCGACCTCGGCGGGGTCGTTCTCCAGATCGCCTCGGAGGGAGGCGGCAACGTCTGCTACGGCGCCAATACGCACGCCGGGCCGATCCTCTTCGTGCCGCTGTCGCTCGCACACGAGCACGTCGTCAACGGGGAGCCACTCGACGACGACTCGCTGTTCGCGATTCCCCGCAACGCCGACTTCAGCATCCGCGTGCGGCGCAAGGCCCACTCCTGGTGTTCCATCGCGTTGCCGCCCGACGCCGCGATGCTCGGGGGGAAGCCGCTGGCAGGGAGCGAAAGAGTTGCCTGCCGGGCGGGGGCGGTGCGGAGGCTCCGCAGCCTTGCTCGCTCGATGGCATCCTCGCTCCTCGAAATGCCAGCGGGAACGGCGGCCCACCGGGCGGCCGCCGCTGAGCTTTCGCGCGCGGCCCTCGACTGCCTCTCAGGCGCGGAGCCGCCGCGTCCCGCTCCGGTGGGGCGGCCCCGGATCGATCGCAGGTTGATCATTCGGCGGTCGATGGAGGCGGTCGACGCGGCGACGGCGCTGCCGACGGCCGCCGATCTCGCCCGCCATGCGGGCGTCAACGGTCGCACGCTGCTGCGGGCCTTCCAGGAAACCTACGGCATGCCGCCGAAGCGGTATCTCCTGCTCCGCGAGCTCCACCGAATTCACCGCGTTCTCGCCGCGGGCGCCCCCGACGACGCCACGGTCGCCGACGTCCTCGTCCGGCACGGCGTCTGGGAGTTCGGCCGGTTCGCCGGCCGCTACCGCACGCACTTCGGCGAACGTCCGTCCGACACGCTCAGGCGGGCCCGGGCCTGAGACTGCCCCATAGGCCCGGCCGGATCAGCGACCCGATCCCGCCGTCGCGGTGACCGCCTCCATGACGCGGTTGAGGTTGAAGCTGCCGGGCTTCTGCCGCGGCGGAAACTCCTTGAAGCTCTGCAGCCATTCGCCCACGTACGCCGAGGCGGGGGCGATCGCGAACATGTGCTCGAGATACCACCGCTGGTAGTCCATGCCGATTTCCTGCGCGAGTTCGAAGGGATCCATGCGGAGGTTCACGAGCGTGGGCGCCCGCAGCTCCACGAACGGCTGCTGCCAGACGTGCATGCCGTGGGCCCGCTGCTCGAGGAAGGTCACCTTCCAGTTCTCGTACCGCAGGGCCGCCACGCTGCC
>DHLZ01000097.1:19836-32855 GCA_002405515.1 Planctomycetaceae bacterium UBA4655 | reverse complement strand
TCGTCGGTCCAGTAGATGAAGTCCTTGCGGGGCCAGGGCGCCTCGCCGCGGAGGGCCGGCCCGAGATCGTGGCCGTCGAGGTGCACCTTGTAGCTTTGGTCGCCGATGCGGCGGCCCTTCTTGAGGTCCTCCTTGGCGGTCGTGTCGCCGGCCGCGGCACAGAGCGTCGTGAGCATGTCCTCGTGGGCGCCGATGTCGTTGATCACCGTGCCAGGCTTGATGGTGCCCGGCCAGCGGATCGCGCAGGGCACGCGGTAGCCCCCTTCCCACTGGGTGTTCTTCTCGCCGCGAAACATCGTCGTGCCGCCGTCGGGCCAGGTGAACGCCTCGGCGCCGTTGTCGGTGGAGTACATCACGATCGTGTTCTCGGCGAGGCCGAGCTGTTCGAGCTTGGCGAGCACCTGGCCCACCTGGCGGTCGTGCTCGACCATGCCGTCGGCATAGATCCCGAGCCCGCTCTTTCCCTTCACTCCATCCTTGAGGTGCGTGAAGATGTGCATCTTCGTGGAGTTCCACCAGATGAAGAACGGCTTGTCGGCCTGCTTCGCCTTCTCCATGAAGGCGAACGTTTTCTCGTTCACCTCCTCGTCGATCGTCTCCATCCGCTTTCTCGTGAGCGGGCCGGTGTCGGTGATCCTGCCGTCGGCGAAGGAGTGGATCACGCCCCGCGGGCCGAACCGTTTCTTGAACTCGGGGCTCTTCGGGTAGTCGGGATGCTCCGGCTCCTCCTCGGCGTTGAGGTGGTAGAGGTTGCCGTAGAACTCGTCGAAGCCGTGGTTCGTCGGGAGCATGTCGTCCCGGTCGCCGAGGTGGTTCTTGCCGAACTGTCCGGTCATGTAGCCCCGCGCCTTCAGGAGCGTGGCGATCGTGGGGTCTTCCTTCTTCATTCCCTCCGGTGCCCCCGGCAGGCCGACCTTCGTGAGACCCGTTCGGATCGGCGATTGCCCGGTGATGAACGCGGCGCGGCCGGCGGTGCAGCTCTGCTGGCCGTACCAGTCGGTGAAGAGGGCTCCCTCGCGGGCGATCCGGTCGATGTTGGGCGTCTTGTAGCCCATCATGCCGAGGTTGTAGGCCCCGACGTTGAACTGGCCGATGTCGTCCCCCCAGATCACGAGGATGTTGGGTTTCTTCGCGGGTTCCGCAGCGAAGGCGGGCGGGGTCGGGGCGAAGGCCGCGATCGCGGCCGCGACGGCGACGATCAGGGGGGCGAAGTGGGGAGCGAAGCGGCGGTGGGTGGGCATGAAACGGGAGCCTCCTGGGAGAGAACGAGACAAATCAGTAGACACCAGCAGACGATCCCTTCAATGCACATTCCGCCAGAACGAACCCCGTGGGTTCCCGGCGGATGCAGAGCCTATGACAGAGCTTATGACGGAGATTGCGGCGTGGTTCGACTTCACTGCCGCATACGATGTTCGCAGTGCGATCGAGCGGTGACGCTTCGCGCAGCGAAGGAGCAGCTGATGGCCGATGAGGTCGAGAAGGATGTGTCGCTGCGAAGGCGGACGGGCGCGATCGTGCAGCTCGACGCGACGCGGGCCCGCAGGCTCGTGGCGGCGTTCACGAGGCCGGTCGTGGCGACCGACGAAGGTCTCTCCCGGGCCGGGGACGACGCGATCGGCTCCGCCGCCTACGGCTGGGTGACGCTCGACCGGCCCGAGGGAGAGCTCTCCTTCAAACGGCTGCGAAGACTCTCCCCCGAGGCCGCGCGGGGCCTCTCGCGGCATGCGAGCGACCTCTATCTCGCGGGCCTCGTGCGGGTGCCCTCGCAGGTTGCAGCGGCGCTTGCAATGCACCGCGGGCCGCTCCTCTTTCACGAACTCGACGTGGACGAGACGGTGGCCGAATGGCTCGGCTGCCACGAAGGATCCCTCGTGATCCGCGTGGACGACGGGATACCGCTCGCGACGCTCGCGGCGGTCGCGCAGCACCGTGGGCCGCTCGAGATCGGCGGCCTTCGTTCGCTCGACGTCGCCCGTGCCACCGTACTCGCGACCCGTCCCTGCCGCCGCGGCACGGCCGGGCTTTCCGGGCTGGGGCTCAGCGGCGTGACTCGCATCTCGCCCGCCGTCGCCGCGATCCTCGCCACGTATGCCTCTGGTGAACTGTCGCTCTCGGGGATCGAGTCGCTCGGCGAGGACGTGGCGAGGGAGCTCGTGAAGCATCCGCTGCTCGGGCTCGACCGGGTCAGGCGGCTCAGCGATCAGGTGGCGAGGATTCTCGCCTCGCACTCGGGCGTGTCGCTGTCGCTGCGGAGCCTCGAGTCGGCCAGCCCGTCGGCGATCGCGAGATTGCGAGAAAATCCCGGCATCCAACTGCCTCGGCGGTTCCTCGAGACCGCGGCCGGCAACCGTCAGTGACGCGGCGGCATGCCGCCGGCCATGCCCGGATGGGCGGGGCCAACGGCTGCTCCCGGAACCTCGCAGGGGTGAAACGCCGCCCAGACCGGGTTGTGGTCGGAGACCTCGAGGGCCGCCTCGAGCGGCAGGCCGAAGTGGCTCTGGAGGTCGAAGACGCCCCAGGCACCGAGATATTCGCGGGTGGCCGACCGCGTGAAGACGAGGTTGTCGTAGGTCTTCGTGCGGCGGGTGTTCGTCGTGACGCCGGAAACGGCCCAGCCGACATTTGGGATCCGCTGAAACGATCGAAACTCCGGCGGGCCGGCGTTGAGGTCGCCGAGCAGGATGACGTCGTCCTCGTCGGGCCGGGCCCGCTGCATGCCGACGAAGACGTCGGTGAGCGCCTCGAGCTCCTGCGGCACCTCGTCGGGGTCGGTGTGGATGTTGACGAGCCAGAAAGTGAAGGCCATCTGCTGCGGGATCACCTTCGTGCGGAAGCGGGCGTGCATGGGCGGGCGGTGGAGCCGGCCGCCGGGATCGGGCACGATCCCGACCGACGCCACGTCGACCTCGACCCGGTCGGTGTCGTAGACGAACGTGTACTGCTCCTTGCTCACGGTGCGTCCCTGCCGTGGGCCGATGACCCAGTGGTAGCGGCTGCCGTCGGCGTTCACGCGGCGGACGAATTCCGGCACGATCGAGTCGGACTTCGCCCGCACCTCCTGGATCGCGACGATGTCGAAGTTGCGAACGACCCGCGCGAGCAGTTCGACGACCTGCGGCTTCGCCATCTTCGATTCGCCGAAGACCTGGATGTTGAAGCTCGCGATGAGCACCGCATCCCAGGGCTTCACCGGCCCGGCGACGGCGACGCCGCGAAACGAGATCGCCAGGATCAACAACGCGATCCCGCTCCGCAGGCATGCCACCCGCGGAAAAATCGAGACCGATGGCGTGAACCCCCCCCGGAAACCCAGCGGCGCACCTCTGGCGACGGCCGTGCGGACCCGCAGGAAATATCGGCTGCCGGCTCAGGCCGGGCCGATCTTTTCAATCGCCCACGCGGCCCGCTTCCGGACCGCTTCGTCGGCCGCCTGGAGGCAGGCGGTCACCGCCGGCACCGCAGATTTCGCTGCTTGCCCAGCCCGTCCGAGGAGCGTGATCGCCCAATAGGCCGCAAGCGGATTCTCCGACGTCGCGAGGCCCGCAAGCGCCGGGATTGCCGCCTCCGGCGGGGCCCCGAGCCCCTCGAGCGCCGCGACCACCCATTCCCTGACCTGCTCGTCGGCGTCGGTGCACGCGCCGACCAGATCGACCGCCGCCGGCGCCGCGTCCTCCGCCATGCGGCAGATCCGCTCGGCGGCATCGAGCCGGGCCGTGCCGTCGGAATCACGAAGCCGCACGACGAGTTGGGCAAGGTCGTTCATGATGTGTTGCTCGTGGACCGGCGAACGGGGGGCAGCTGGTGTTGTAAATCGGCATCAGTGTACGCGCCGGCCATTGGCCGACCCAAGCACCTGTTTTACGGACACCGATCTGCACGGAAGCCGATCAACACGGAAGCCCGAGGCGCGAGCCGAGAGGGGAGTTGACGCAGCCCAGCAGGTGGATGCCCGGTCACACTCGTATCGGTCGACCCCGCCCGCCTGTACGACACCGTATTGCCGCCGGGGGGCAGCTGCTCCGTCGCTTCGGCGAGGATACGCCTGAGGCTCCTCCGCAGCCGCCCCCCGGCGTTCAGCATCAACGTGGCAGCTGCAAAAATGCCACATACGGAAAGCCGATCAACACGGAAGCCTGAGGCGCGAGCCGAGAGGGGGTGAACCGCGGCGGGAAAGAGCCGGATGTTTTTTGCAACACGGGTTCAGGGGCGTTGTGGAGGGACGTGACATCAACTCGCGGCACGATCGTCAACGTCCCTCTCGGCTTGTGCCTCGGGCTTCCGGCTCACCTGCAGGGAATTCACCGGTCAGCCCTTGCGGACAAAGCGGTAGCCGGTGCCTCGGACGGAGAGGAAATGCACGGGCCGCGACGGATCCTTCTCGAAATACTTCCGGAGGTTGAGCATGAACGTATCGACCGTGCGGGTCGCCGGCGCGTGCGTCATGCCCCAGACTTTTTCGAGCAGTTCATTTCGTGACACGACCACCCCCTCGTGCTCGACGAGATATTTCAGGAGTTTCATCTCGAGGTTCGTGAGCCGCACGGGCTTGTCGCCCGACTTCGCCTCCCAGGTGTGGAAGTTCACCTCACAGTCGCCGAACCGGCAGACCGCCTCTTCGCGGCCGTCGGATGACTCGGCGGGGCCGCTCGACGCCGGCTGGCCACGGCCCCGCCTGGCGGCGAGGCTTCGCACGATCGAGATCAGTTCGTCGATGTCGAAAGGCTTCTGCAGGTAGATGTCGGTGCCGGAGTCGAACCCGCGGATGCGGTCTTCGACGAGCGTGCGGGCGGTGAGCATCACGATCGGCACGGCATCCCCCTTCGCCCGGATCGCCTCGCAGACGGCGTAGCCGCTCATGCCTGGGAGCATGATGTCGAGCACGACCAGGTCGATCGGCGGGGTGGCCGAGGCGACCGCCTCGATCGCGGCCTGCCCGTCGCCCACGGTGGTGACGGTGAAGCCCTCGGCCTCGAGGTTGAACTTGATGCCGATCGCGAGATGCTCTTCGTCTTCGACGACGAGGACGTGTGGCATGGCAGCTTCAACGCTTCGCGTAGCCGTGGGCGAGGAACCAGTCCCAGGTGTCGGCGACGGTCTGCTCGATCGGCCTGACGGCATAGTTGAGCTCCGACCGGGCCCGGTCGAAGCGGAAGTTGTGCCGCAGCATCGACATGCCGGTCGCGGCGGAGTTCACCGGTCCCTCGCGGCCGGTGACCGCGGCGAGAAGGTCGCCGAAGCGGCCCGCCGCCTTCACGATCCGCGGCGGCGCGTCGCGAAGGGGTGGCCTGCGGCCGGTCACCTTCGCGAAGATCTTCCAGGCGTCGCCGTAGGAGAGCGGATGGCCGCCGAGGATGTAGCGGCGGCCCGTGACCCCGAGCGTCATCGCCGAGAGGATCCCCGCGGCCACGTCGCGGACGTCGGCGAAGTCGTTCGAGCCGGGCGGAGCGAAGAGCCCGCGGCCCGCCGCGACCTCGAGCAGCATCCTGCCGCTCGAAGGCTTCCAGTCCCAGGGGCCGAGCATGTAGACGGGATTCACGATCACGGCGTCGAGTCCGCGTTCGACCTCGTCGAGCACGACCCGTTCCGCCTCCCGCTTCGTGACGACGTAGGGACAGTCGACCATGCCGCCGGGAGGAGTCTCCTCGTCGCCGGGCTCGCCGTCTTCGGGGATGCCGAGGGCATCGACGCTCGAGACATGCACGAGCCTCGCCCCCTCGCGGCGACAGGCCTCGGCCACGAGCCGCGTCCCCTCGACGTTTACCCGTCGCATCGCGTCGAGGTTGCGCCAGCCGACGTGGACCATCGCGGCGGAGTGGACGACGATCTCGGCGCCGGCCACGGCCCGCCGGACGGCGTCGGCATCGGTCACGTCGCCCGCGGCCCGCTCGATCGCGAGCCCCTCGACCGCCTTCCCCTGCAGGCCCGTGCGGCTGCGGACGAGCGCCCGCACCGTCCGCCCGGCCTCGACGAGCATGCGGATGACGTTGTTGCCGACGAGCCCCGTGCCCCCGGTCACGAGGACGTCGACTGCCGCGGTGGTTTCGGGGGTTTCGCTCATGTCGTTCTCGGTTGACGCGGGCCGCGTCGGGCCTTGATGATACGAAAAGAGTCGAACAAGGCATCAGGAAGTCCCATTCGTGCAACCAGTGGTCGTGCGGCCGGTCGAAACCCGCTCCGAGCAGAGGCGGTTCATCCGGTTCGCCTGGCGGATCTATCGCGGGAATCCCCACTGGGTGCCGCCGCTCGTCCACGCCCAGAAGCAGCTCCTCGGGTTTCGGCCCCACCCCTTCTACGAGCAGGCGGAGGCCCGATCGTTCCTGGCGACCCGCGGCGGCACCGACGTCGGCAGGATCACGGCCATCGTCAACCGGGCCCACAACGCCATCCACGAGGAGCAGCGGGGCTTCTTCGGCTTCTTCGAGTGCGACGACGACTCGGAGGCCGCCAAGGCGCTCTTCGACGCGGCGAGGGACTGGCTCCACTCCAAGGGGATGACGTGCGTCCGCGGCCCGGCCAACCCGTCGCTCAACTACGAGGCGGGCCTGCTCGTCGACGCCTTCGACAAGCCGCCGTCGTTCATGATGACCTACAACCCTCCCTACTACGCCCGCCTCGTCGAGGAGAACGGCTTCGTGAAGGTGCAGGACATGTACGCCTTCTGGGGCGAGCTGTCGATGCTCGAGACACTCGATCCGAAGCTCGCCTCGATGACGGAGAGCATTCGCGAGCGTTTCGGGGTGGTGATCCGCACGCTCGACAAGAAGCGGTTCGAGGAGGGTGTGAAGCTCTTCTTCGAGACCTACAACGCGAGCCTGCCCGGCACCTGGGGCTTCGTGCCCTTCACGAAGAAGGAGATCGCGCACCTCGCCGCGGAGCTGAAGCACCTCATCGTGCCGGAGCTCGCGCTCGTCGCCGAGGTCGAAGGGAAGCCGGTCGGCACGACCTTCTCACTGCTCGACTACAACCCGCGGATCCGGGCGATCGACGGCCGGCTGTTTCCGTTCGGTTTTCTGCGGCTCCTCTGGAACCGTCGCGCGATCAAGAACATGCGGGCGATGACGGCCAACGTCGTGCCGGAGTTCCAGGCGTGGGGCATCGGACTGGTGCTCCTGAGCGGGCTCGTGAAGCCGCTCAAGGATTGGGGCATGAAGGAGGTCGAGTTCTCGTGGGTGCTCGAGAGCAACCACCTCTCGCGGAAGAGCCTCGAACGCGGCGGCGCGATCCGCACGAAGACCTACCGCATGTACCAGGACGACCCGCCTACCGCCCGCGACGGATGACGGTTCCGCCGGTGCCGCCACTCACGACCGCGCCGCGGGAATAGCTCCGCGACGGCGTGTTGTAGTAGGGCCAGACGCGTCGGCCCTGCCGCTGGGCTCGCTCCCACTGCATGGCGCCGTAGTTCACGCCGGAGAGGTTGAAGCTCGAGTAAGGGTTGCGGGGCCGGGCCTCGGCCCGCGACGCAAGGCCGGTGCCGAGGAGCATCGCGATCGCGACCGCCGCGCCGCCGCCGAAAAGAATCGTTCGAACCGCCGACTTCGCCGCCTGCATGGGTGCATCCGCGTTTCAGGGAGAGGGGGAAACCGCTGCCGCTCAATCCTACGCCGCGATTCCGCCGCCGGTTCGCGGCGGATTTTCGGGGGGGATTTGCCATAGGGCCGCTGCGGGGACGCTTGGTACCGTCCCGGCGGTTTTTTCACCGGGTTGTTTGCCGGGTTTTTTCATGCGCCGTCGCATCAACGCCATCGCTCTCGTCGCGGTCGTCGGCCTCGCCGGCTGCGGCCACACCCGCTGGAGCGACTCGAAGCGGACGGCTACGGAACAATTGCTCGTGTCCGACGCGATCGAGCGGGCGGTGGAGAAGGTCGATCTCCGGCCGCTCGCCGGGCGGAAGGTGTTCCTCGACACGGCCTTCATGGACGACACCAACGACCAGCACTACCTCACGAGCGTTCTGCGGCACCAGTTGCTCGCGTCGGGGTGCAGGATCGCGGCGAAGGTCGAGGATGCCGACGTGGTCGTCGAGGCCCGCGCCGGAGCGATCGGCACCGACCGTACCGGAGTGCTCGTGGGAGTGCCCGCGACGAGCATCGAATTCGCCGGCCACGGCACGACGATTCCCGAGCTTTCCGTCCTCAAGCGGACCGACCAGCGGGGCGTCGCGAAGATCAGCCTCTTCGCCTACTACCGCGAGAGCGGCCTGCCGGTCTGGCAGAGCGGCGAGGAGAACGTCGCCAGCCATGCCCGCGACCGTTGGTTCTTCGGCGCCGGCCCCTTCCAGGACGGCGAGATCTACGACGAGGTCGACTTCGCGGGTGAGCGTCCCGACACCGACTGGTTCAAGCCGATGGAGAAGCAGAAGGCGGAGATCGCAGGCAACGTCGACCTCACGAAGCCGTTCGTCTACGCCGGCGTGCCCGATCCGGCGAAGCCGGCGGCCACCACCGCCGACAGCCGCCCCGCCGATCTCCCGCCCGTGCGGTGAGGCAACACCGGAGCCGTACGTCGGCTATGCCGCCCGCTCGCCCGCCGGCTCTCGGCGTCGCCTCGCGAACCACTCCGCGTCGAGCACGGCGAGGGCCACACGATCCTCGAGGTTGGGGCGGAAGATCACGAGCAGGAGCATCGGCAGATACCACGCCATGAAGAGGCCGCCGTTGTGGGCCTTCCAGAACTGGCTGCCGAGCAGCACCGCGGCCGTGCAGCTCATGAGCGTGCCGAGGTTCTTGTGGGCCGGCCAGATCGCCATGGTCGTGATCATGGCGAGGAACGCGGCGAGCACCGGCAGGCGGAAAACCGCGTCGTTGCTCGGCAGCGCCCAGAATCCCTCGAGCGACACGTCGCTCGGGAAGATCCAGCCGAACATCTGCCGCAACTGGCCGATGAAGACCGTGAAGTCGGGGGACGTGATCCAGAGGCCCGCCACGAGCGCCAGGAGCGTCGCCGTCACGCCGAGGGTGAACCGGCGGATTCCCCGCTCCCAGTAGAAGCTGCACCAGAGCGGCAGCAGGAAGACGGGGTAGTAGATCGTTCCCATCGCGAGGCCGATCAAGGCGCCCGAGACGAGCGGTCGGCGGTAGGCGGCCACGGCCCATGTGATGAGGGCCGCCGGCAGGACGTGGTCGACCCGGCCGGTCATGATCGCCGTGTAGGGCAGCAGCAGGTAGAGCACGGCTGCGGCGATCCCCAGCCGTGGGTTCTCGAAATGGAGCCAGCCGATGAGGACCGTTCCGGCCACGATCGCCAGCTGGGACACGATCGCCATGATCCGCGCCGTCGCCTCGTGCCGCTCGCGGCGGGCCGAGTCGCCCTTCGCGATCTCCACCGCGCCATCGGAGTCGGGGGCGAAGATCCGCTGGGTCGATATCTTCGGCAGCAGGAAAACCAGCGGATAGCCCGGCCCGAGCCGCGCGAGCTGGTCGGCATCGACGTCGGCCTCCCTCGCCTGGAGCTTGTCGGCCGTCGCCGCCCCCGCCACGTCGTCCCGCTGCGGCCGCGTGTTGAGCACGTTCGCCATCAGGAAGATCAGGAGCGCCGCCCCGAGGAAGAGCAGGCCGCCGCTGGTGAGGTTGGGCTCGAGGAGCGGCCGGCGGACCATGAGCGAATCGAACAGCATCCGCACCATGAAGAATCCGGTCACCGCGAAAATCCAGACGAACCCGAGCTGCTGGGCGTCCGGCGACGCCTTGTAGCCTCCGTACTCGACGGCGAGCAGGCCCGGCGCAAGCAGCACGAGCCCGGCGAGATCGAGGTTCCGAACGCTCCAGAGGCGGCCGAACTTGAAGAACAGGGCGATCGCGAGGATCGACGACAGGTAGAACCATGTCGTCGGGTTCACGCGGTAGTAGTGGAAGAGGATTTCGCTCATCCGGTCGCGCCGGGGTCGGAAAAATCCCGGCAATCCGGGGCAACGTCAGCCAAAAGCCTACGATCACCGGCGGCCTTTGGAAAGCAACCCCGCCCGCCCGAGCCGTGCGGTGGGCCCGAGCGATCGCCGTTCTGGGGGCTCTGGGGCTGTTTTTTCAGCTCAAAACGGCCAGATGAGCGGCGCGAGCACGACCGTGATCGCCATCACGATCAGGTTGAGCGGGCCACCAAACCGCAGGTAGTCGCTGAATTTGTAGCCGCCGGCGCCATAGATCATGAGGTTCGTCTGGTAGCCCATCGGCGTCGCGAAGCCGCAACTTGCGGCGATCGTGATCGCCATCACGAACGGCATCGGGTTCACGCCGAGGTCCGCTGCGGTCTGCCAGGCGATCGGGAAGACGAGCACGGCGGCGGCGTTGTTGCTCATGAGCTCCGTGAAGAGCATCGCAACGAAGTAGATTGCGGCGAGCGCCGCATGGGGGCTGTCGCCCGCGAGCGAGATCGTGCCATGGGCCACCTGCTCGGCGAGGCCCGTCTTCTCCATCGCGCGGGCCAGGCCGAAGCTCGCGGCGATGAGCAGGAGCGACTCCCACTCGATCGACCGCCTGGCCTCCGTGGAGTTGATGCACCGCGTGGCCACGACGGCGGCCGCTGCGAACGTGGCGGCTGCGATCATCGGCACGAGCTCCATCGCCGCCGCGAGCACCATCGCCACGAGGATCGTGCAGGCGATCCAGGCGTGGTCGTGCCGCGGCGGTGTCGAGCCCGTCACCTCGCTCACGAGGTAGAAGTCGCGTCTCGACCGCTGCCGCTCGATGAACTGTGGGCTCGCCTCGAGCAGGAGCGTGTCGCCCGGCTCGAGCGCCACGTCGCCGATCTTCATGTTGAGCCGCTCGCCGTTCCGGGCGACGGCGATCACGACGGCGTCATAGGCCGAGCGGAACCGCCCCTCGCGGATCGTGAGGCCGACGAGCGGGCAGGTGTTCGAGACCGCCGCCTCCACGAGCACCCGCTCGCTTCGCGGGTCGTCGAGCTTGAAGACCTGGTCGGTGGCCGGCCGCAGTCCCCTGATCTTCTGGAGCTCCACGACCGAATCGACCACGCCGACGAACACGAGCGTGTCGCCCTGTTCGAGCCGCTCGGTCGGGGCGACCGCGGCCATCACGTGTCCGCCGCGGTCGATCTCCATCAAGAACAGCCCCTCGAGCCCGCGGAGCCCCGCCTCCTCGATCGTGCGGCCGATGAGCGGGCTCGACGGATCGACCACCATCTCCACGGAGTATTGCCTGGGGTCGTCGCTCTGGCTCATCGCCGGCCTGCGATTCTTCAGGAGCACGCGGCTGGCGGGAATGAGGTAGACGAACCCTGCGAGGAGCAGGGGCAGGCCGATCCATGTGATCTCGAACATCCCGAGCGGCCGGCCGGTCTTCGCGGCGTAGAGGCCGCTCACGACGACGTTCGTGCTCGTGCCGATCAGGGTGCAGAGGCCGCCGAGCACGACCGCACAGTTCATCGGCATGAGGAGCTTCGAGACGGCGAGCCGGTTCTTCTTCGCCCAGCTGCGGATCGCCGGCACCATGAGGGCGACGATCGGCGTGTTGTTCATGAAGGCCGAGAGGATGGAGGGAGCCACCATCGTGCGGACCTGCGCGGAGGCGAGCGACTCAGGCCGGCCGAGGAATCTGTCCACGATCGCCGCGAGCGCCCCCGTCCGTTCGACCGCGGCGGCCACGACGAAGAGCGCCGCCACCGTCAGCATCCCCTCATTGCTCATCCCCTTGAAGGCCTCGTCGGGGGTCAGCACGCCGGCGGCGAGGAGCACGACGACGCCGCCGATCATCGCCATGTCGGGCGACCGCTGCACGAAGAGCAGCAAGACGAGCGTGACGACGACCACGACGGCCGTGAGGGCCGCCTGCCACTCGGGGGCGGTCTCGATCGCGAGGAGCGGCGCAGAAAAAAGCGGCGCAGAAAAAAACGACACAGCGAGAAGTGATTCGATCATGCGGCCGTGCGATGGATCCGGCGTATCGGGCGGAGGATTCCGTTCGAGGAGGGCGATTTTCGGGTCGCCCGACGCCTCGAGAGAATACCCTTTCGGCCGCCGGAGGGCCGCGCCGGTTTTAGCGGGGCTCCGGGGCGTCCTTCACGCAGCGAAACCCGATGTGATTCGTGCCGCTGTCGATATCCCCCTTTCCGCGGCCCCCGGGACGGTAGCGGCGGCAGTAGACGTCGCTGCAGAGGTAGCTGCCCCCCTTCTGCACCCGCTTGGCGATGCCCGGCTCCTGCGGGTCGTGGCTCGAGGCCGGGCCCTTCGGGTTCTCGACGACGTCGGTTTCGAACGCGTCGGGGCGGTACCAGTCGGCGCACCACTCCCAGACGTTCCCGGCCATGTCGAAGAGGCCGTAACGGTTCGCGGGAAACGAGCCGACCGGCGCGGTGGCGACGTAGCCGTCGGCCCGCGTGTTTTCCCGAGGAAACTTTCCCTGCCAGATGTTCGTCTGCCAGGCGGGCTCGCCCGGAGCCGCGTCGCCCCACGTGAAGGGCTTGCCGTCGACGCCGCCTCGGGCCGCCCGCTCCCACTCCGCTTCCGTCGGCAGCCGCTTGCCGGCCCAGGCTGCGTAGGCCGTCGCGTCCTCGAAGGCCACGTGCACGACGGGGTGGTTCTCGCGATCCTCGATCGACGACTGCGGCCCCTCGGGGTGCTTCCAGCAGGCGGCCTTCACCCATCGCCACCAGCGGAGGTGGTCGTCGAGCGGCACGGCCTCCTCCGGCGGCGTGAAGACGACCGAGCCGGGCTCGAGCTTCGACTTCTCGACGCCCGGAAACTTCGCGGGGTCGATCGGCCGCTCGGCGACGGTGACGTAGCCTGTGGCTGCGACGAACGCCGCGAACTCCTTGTTCGTCACTTCCTTCGTGTCGATCCAGAAGCCGTTCACCTTCACCCGCCGCCGCGGCCGCGCGTCCTGAAACATCTCGTCGCCCATCGTGAACCAGCCGCCCGGGATCCACGCCATTCCTGCGGGGGTACTGCCTGCGGGCGGGGCGGGGCCTTCCGCGGCCCCAATCTCGGCCGCGAGGCAGACGGCGGAGAGGGCGATGACGCACGCGAGGCCCCGCCAGTTGTGAGTGAAATAACCCGCAAGCCC
>DHLZ01000097.1:2731-19676 GCA_002405515.1 Planctomycetaceae bacterium UBA4655 | reverse complement strand
GTAGGCGTTGAGTGAAATAACCCGTAAGCCCGAGGCGCAAGCCGAGAGGGGCGTCAGGGTCGTGTGAAAAGCCGGGCATTTGATCAAAAAGAGCGATGATGCCGAGGGGTTTTGGAGCTATTCAACGTCGCCTTGTTGCATGTCGTCAAACTCCCTCTCGGCTTGCGCCTCGGGCTTCCGTAGAGAGTCGTCAGGCCGAGTTGCACGCAGAAAAATGTCAACGAGCAGAAATCCCGTATGATCGAGTCGCTCGATCCTTCCACTCTACCCGCAGTTTGCCATGAGCGATTCCGCCACCGACCGCGGCCGTTTCACCGACTACTACGAACTGCCGAAAGCCCCCTGGGACATCGGGCGGCCGCAGCGGCCGTTCGTCGAGGCGTCGGAGCGGATCACCGCGGCGGGGCAGGGGAGGCCGGCCCGCGTGCTCGATATCGGCTGCGGCACGGGCGACCTCGCGATTTATCTGGCAGGCCTTGGCTGCGAGGTGACGGGGATCGACTTCCTCGATGGTCCGATCGAGATCGCCCGCCGGAAGGCGAAGGCCGCGGGCGTCGAGGCGACCTTCCTCGTCATGGACGCCCTCGCCGTCGGCGAGATCCCGGAGCGGTTCGACGCCGTCACCGACTGCGGCCTCTTCCACGTCTTCGACGACGTGCGGCGGGCGGCCTACGTTTCAGCGCTTGCGAGGCTGCTCGAGCCGGGTGCGTGTGTCTTCATCCTCTGCTTCTCCGACAGCGAGCCGGGCGAGCACGGGCCGAGGCGGGTGTCGGAGCGTGAGCTTCGCGACGCGTTCGCTGACGGCTGGGTCGTCGAGTCGATCGAGCCCGCGAAGTTCGAGGTCGTGCCGGGCATCCCGCACGCGATCTTCAGCGAGGGGGGCGCGAAGGCCCAGTTCGCTACGATACGCCGCGTGTAGGGCCGGTGGGGTGTTCGAAATTCCTGGCTAAGCGTCTTCTAGCCACTGCGCGGGCTGGCTCGAGAAGACTTCCTCGAGATCGAGGCCGCCGCCACCGACCAGCAGGGTCCGAGCCCGCGGATACGCCCGCTTGAAAGCATCGAGTCCTGAGCGAGTGTGGTCGTGTTGCCGGCGTCGTGAAGCTGACCGAGCATCTTGTTGTATGAAAGGATCTGTGCCGGGAACGCTGCGCTCAGGCCGAAGAGGTGCCGCAAGAGCGCCGGCTTCGTGACGGTCTGGAGTTGCAGGACGTCCCGGCTGATGGCGGTCTCGACGAGGGAGTCGGCGACATACCGCCGCCATTCCGACTCGCGGCGAATCCACGTTGCACCTCCTCGTCCCAAAGCCGCTTCACGACTCCGCTCCAGTCGGCCACTCGAGGAGCGTGGCCACCTCGTCCGCGGCCGTGGTCTTACCCACCTGCCGCGGCCCGACGACGACATGGATCACCCGCTGCGACGAGCGGAGGGCTCGAACGACCTCGGCGACGGTGTGGCGACTGAAGCCCGTGCCATTTACTCAACGATTGAGTATTTTTACTCAATGACTGAGTAAACGAAAAATGACTGCGATTCCATCGCTGGGGGATCACCCGGCGGATCGTGCCGGCGGTGTGAGGTCGATCGCCTTCGCGCCGAGCAGCCCGTAGTCCTGCGGGTTGCAGGAGAGCACGATGATCTGGAGGCCGCGGCGGGCGCCGAGGTCGAGCACCCGCTGCACGGCGTGGATCCGCTCGGGATCGGAGTTGGTGAAGGCGTCGTCGAAGACGATCGGGAGGCAGCCGTCGCCGTCGGCCAGGAGCTCCGCCATCGCCAGGCGGCAGGCGGCGGCCACCTGTTCCTTCGTGCCGCCGCTGAGCGAGCCGAAGTCGAACGATCCGCCGCCGACGGTCGGCCGGCTCACCTTCAAGCCCGCGAGGCCGTCGTTGGTGAGGCTCACCTCCACGCGGCTGCCGCCGCCGCAGAGGGCGTCGAGATACTCGGCCACCTTCTCCCGCAGCGGCGCCGCAAGCTGCTCCGCGACGGCCTGCCGGCGGTCGTCGAAGAGCTTTCGCAACAGATCGATCGCGCGGGCGCGGCGCTCGATCTCGGCCAGCCGCCGCTCGGCCAGCTCGAGCCGCGCATCGGCCGAGGCCTTCGCCGAGTGGAGATCGGTCGAGCCCGCCTGCTGCAGGCGGCCGCGGGCGGTGGCCTGCCGTTCCCTCGCCTCCGCCGTCTTCTTCTCGGTGAGTGCGATCGTGCGGGTGAGCCGCTCCCGGTCGGCCCGGGCCTGCGACGGATTGAGCGAGGCGAGCGACTGCTCGAGCCCTGCGACGGTCTCTTCGGCCTTCTTCTTTGCAGCGGCCCGCTCGCACAGCCGAACTTCGCGATCGATGCCGTGGTGGCTTTCGAGCGCGAGCTTGCGGACGCCAAGCCGTTGCAACTCCTCGCGCTGCGTCGTCAGAGCCGCCTCGGCTTCCTGTCGTCGCGCCGTCGCGTCGGCGGCGGCCCGCCGGGCGGCATTAAATCCGTCCTGTGCGTCCTGGAAGGCCTTCGTGGCGTCGGCATGCCGCCGCGCCGCGAGCGATCTTGCCGTCATGATCTCCGCCGCATCGGCGGGCCGCGTGTGGCCGAGCGGCAGCTTCCGGGCGATCTCCGCATCGGCGGCCTCGATCCCCGAGAGCGTCTGCACAAGCTCCGCCTTCAGCTCCTCGCCGCCGAGCTCTTCGACAGTGGCCATGAGCTGCTTGCGGAGCGAGTCGGCCGTCGTGCGGTGTTCGAAGGCTTCCCGCGCCGCGGTGGCCGAGCCGACGCCGAGGGCCGCGAGCTTCGAGGCAAGCTGCTGTTCGATCTCGGCGACGGTGCGCCGCACGTCGGCGAGCGTCTTCCCGCCGCCGGGGGTCACGCGGATCGTCGTGCCCCGGCCGATCGAGAGCTCGGCGGCTTCGGTGAGCGTTTTTTCCGCCCCGGCCTCGAGCCGCTCCTCGCCGAGCGAGATCGGCTCGGCCGCGGACCGCACCTCGATGCGGGTGGCGATCGCGTCGAGCGTGGCCCGTGCGACTCCCAATCGCCGTTCGAGATCGGCAAGCTCGTCGGCCCGTTTCTCGTCGATCGTGGGAAGATCGCGGAGCTGGCCGTCGAGCCTCGCGATCTCCGCTTCGCGGGCGGCAATCTGGCCGAGCGTCTTCTCGAGCTGCGCCCGCCTCGCCGCGAGGGCAACCGCCCGGCTGATCGAGTCGAAGAGGTCCTGCTCGGTCATCGCCGCCCGCTCTTCGGCGGCGGCTTGGGCGAGCGTGGCGGCCGCCTGCGTCTCGGCCTCCTGCGAACGCTTCTCGTGGCTGGCGAGCGTGGCGAGGTCGGTTTCCTGCGGGGCGATCGACGTGCGGAGCATGGTGATGGCGTCGTCGAGCGAGCGGATCTCTGCGTGCCCTTGGGCGAGCGTCGTGTGGGCGTCTTCGGCCGCCTTCCGTTCGCGCTGCTCGTGTTCGAGCTGGCGTTCGACGCCCTCGATCTGGGCAAGCACGGCGTTGGTCCTTGCGATCGCCCGCGAGGCCTCGTCGAGAAGCTCGCTGCAGCCGGCGAGTGTCGCCTCCTCCCGCAGGATCGCGTCGGCCGCCTGCTCGAGATCGCGGAGCGTGGCGGCGGCGTCGGCCGCGGCCTGCCGGGCGGCATCGACGTCGGCCCGTGCGGCCGCGAGCTCGGAGCTTTTGAGCACGACGCCCTTCGCGCCATAGGTTTCGCCGTGGGCGGCGACCACTCGTGCGTAGGTCGCGGAATCGTGCTCCGATTCGCCGAGCCCCCGGCCCGGACCTCCGGCGAGCTTCAGCCGCAGCCTCTTTGCGGAGTCGCTCGCCACGTCGGCCGACGTCGGATCGGCCGTGGCCATCCCCTGCCAGACCCAGAGGTGCGACCACTGCCCTCTGAACTTCGACGGATGGACGTCGTCCACGCCCAAGAGATCGCGGAGCCGATCGTCGGCCTCGTCGCCGGTGAACTGTTCGCCCGTCGTGCGATTGGTGAGCCTGGCGACGGAGCCCTGCGGGCCCTTGAAGACCTTGTGCAGCTCGTATTCGTGGCTCCGACGCTCAAACTCGACGACCACTTCCGGCGCGGCCGAAAGCTGCCGCGGCCGGATGCTTTCGAGATCGACGGCCGAACGGTGGCGAAAGAAGAGCGCCCGATGGATCGCCTCCACGAGCGTGCTCTTGCCCGACTCGTTCGGGCCGCCGACGACCGTCCTCGCCGGGTCGAACTCCACGCGGAGTTCCTCGTGCATGCGGTAGTTGCGGAGCGTGGCGGCCTTGAGCCTCATGCGTCGCCTCCGGCGCGCTCACTGGTTGTGAAGGGCGGGGCAGCCCGAGGCGCAAGTATCCCTGCAGACAAACAGGTACGTGATACGGAAGCCCGAGGCGCGAGCCGAGAGGGGAGTTGATGATCGTGCCGCGAGTGGACGTCACGTTGCACGAAAACCGCTTGCCGTGGCCCCGGACGTTTTGAACCCACGTGCATCGTTGCTTCCACCCCAACTCCCCTCTCGGCTTGCGCCTCGGGCTTCCGGGTAGCCAGTGCGAGGGCCTGCAGGGAAACTTGCGCCTCGGGCTTCCGGGAATTTCCACCCACAGCCTGCAGGGAAACTTGCGACTTTCCTGAAACCATGTTCAAGCTGATGGTGCCCCCACGAGGAACTGGTGAAGCATCGCGAGCGCCGTCGCGGCGATCGGGCCGTCATCGCAGCTTGATGGGTGACTGCCGGGTCTGTCCGCGCCTGATGTGCGCCGGGCGACGAGCTCGCGTGCCACGTGACTGATCAGCGGATCGTCGGGGCAGGCCACGAGCGCCTCGATCTCCGCGTCCGACGGCTCGATCGCCACGTTGCGGTCGAGCCGCAGGTCGAGGAGCGCGGCCTGCCAGCTGCGGAGCTTGCTCTCGAGTTCGGCGTGGGCGGCGAGGCTGAGGCTTCCTGCGAGTGAAAGCTTCAAGAGCACCCACGTTCTCCCCGGCTCCTCGGTGAGCTGGTTGAGAAGATCGTGGAGCGTCGCCGGCCCCGCATCGCCGGAAAACGTCTCCTCATGCACGAGCCAGCGGGTGCGGCCGGTGCGCACTGCCTCGACCTCGGGGGCCGCATTCCGCCCGACCCGCACGACGGCCACATGCCCGGTCGTCTGCCCCGCCTTCGGAAAGCGGTCGGTCTCGTGACTGCCGGCATACCAGGCCTTTTCGCCCGCCTTCGCGAATCCGTGCCAGTCGCCGAGGGCGATGTAGTCGAGCTCGGTCGTTGGCAAATGTTCGAGCTGGATGAAGTTGGGCTGCACGGCGAGGTCTTCCTCGTCCTGCTCCCCCTTGAAATCGACCGTGCTGCCGTGGGCGATCAGGATCCGGGGTCGTGCGTCGAGCGACGTGAAGTCAAATTCGCGGATCCAGCCGCAGGGGTCGCTTGCGGCCTGCCGGCGGTGGAGCGGGCAGGGGAGGAGAAAGCAGCCCGACTCCTCAACTGGTTGTGCGGTGATGTGCACCTTGAGGTTTGGCGCCCGCTCGCGGCTCTCGGCGAGGAAGAAGTCTTGCTCCCAGATGCTGCCGGGCCCTGCGTGGTCGTGGTTGCCGGGAATGACGTGCACGGGAACGCCGATCGAAGCGATCGCGTCGCAGGCCTCGGAGACCGTGCGGTTCGTGGGCCGGTTGGAATCGAAGAGGTCGCCCGCCACCACGACGAAGGCCGCCCGCAGCTCGCGCACGAGCTCGCCGATCCGGCGGACCGCGTCGAGCCGCTCTTGCCGCAATCGGGCCCGGCTCTCCTCGTCGGCCACCCTGGAAAACGGCTTCCCGAGCTGCCAGTCGGCAGTGTGGATGAAGGTGATGGGGGTGGGCGTGATGGGGCTGGATGTGGTGTGCATCGGCGCGGTCACGGCAGGGCCCGGAAGGCAAGCTCCGAAGAGTATACGGATGTTCAAAAATAAAAAAAGCTGCCGCCCCGCGAGGGGGCGGCAGCCGTAGGAACCATTTGGTGGGCTGCATCAACGGCAGGCCCGTCGACTCGCCGCTATCGGCGCAGCCCTCCGGTACAGTCTTGCGTCACTAGACCACCTCCTTTCGCGAAAGGAATCCCAGCCGTCGCGATCACTGCGAGACCGCCGCCGGGCTGTTATCTCCCCGGCCGTCACCGGGGAACGACACCATTAGTATAAGCAGTCGGGCCATTCTGGCTGGTCGTAGGGTCGAAGATGCCATGATCGATAACGTTTTCGGTCGGCGTTTTCGGTCGGCTGCTCCCGCCTCGGTCGAGAGCCTCGTTGCCTCGACGGCCGAGCCGGTTCTCAGCATCGGCCGGTTCGACAGCCGCGGCGATGCCCGCCGTTGCCGCCGGATGAGGAATTCGGGAAACATCTCGGCGCGAAGGAGAGGGAGATGCGGGGGCTGGCGAAGGCGGTGTTCGCAGAGGGCACACGATTCGCCGGCCCCGAAACGCCGAAACATGAGGCATGTTCGACTCGCACGCCGGCGGCCGATGCTTCCACCGACCGACCGGCCTCATCATCGTGGCGTGGCTCACGGTCGCGGGCTGGATCACCGCACCGCCCGTCCTCGCGGCGGATGAGCGCCCCAAGAAACTGCTGTCTTACAACTACGACGGCGGCGACGACGGCGGCGGAGAGGAAGGGCTCTACGGCGACCGCATCGTGACCGACCGGCCCCATCTCGCCGAGGCGGCATCGACCGTGGGGCTCGGCCGCGTGCAGGTCGAGACCGGCTACACCTACTACCTGGACCATGCCGCCGGGACGACGGCGCAGCTGCACTCGTTTCCGGAGACGCTCGTGCGTGCAGGCCTGTTTCAGGAGTGGTTCGAGTTTCGCGTGCAATACAACTCGTTCGCGGAGGCGGCCTCCGGCCCGGCGGGTCGATTCACGGCCGTCGGCAGCGACGACCTCTATCTTGGGGCGAAGGTGGCGCTCGCTGCCCAGGCGGGTCTCCTGCCGGAGCTGACGATCTTCCCGCAGATGAAGGTGCCGACGGGCAGTCCCGCCTACACGGCCGACGAAGTCCTCCCGGGGATGAACTTCGTCTATGCCTGGCGGGTGGGCGAGCGGACGGAGATCGAGGTCAACACCAACGTCAATCGCCGCCGCAATCCCGACGCGCCGGGCTACTACACCGAATACCTGCAGACCTTCAACTTCGAATACGACGTCGGACCGCGGGTGATGCTCTTCAACGAGTTCGTGATTTTCGCGCAGTCTGGTGGTGTGGGCGTGCCGCAGCAGGCCTACTCCCATGGCGGGCTGCACTGGTTCCTGCTGCCCAACCTGCAAATCGACCTCCACGCCGCCGTCGGCCTCAACGAGGCGGCGGCCGACTTCTTCGGCGGCTCGGGAATATCCTGGCGGTGGTAAGGCGGCTGTCCCGCCAAGCCCGAGGCAATCATGACGATCGACCAGGCAGCGGATATGCTCGGCGTGCAGCCGGGGCTGCTGCAGCCCTTCGCCGTGGCCGACCCGTTTCACGGCGGCCTGCCGCCGCTCTACGGCGGCCGCAACCCGCATCTGATCGCCTACGACGAGCCGCTCGCGCTCGGTCTCCGACGAGCAGCTTTCCGGCACGGAGGGGGCCGTGTGGTGCGTGACGGAGCCGTCGGGCCTGGTGAGCCTCTGGAAGTGCAAGCCCGAAAGCATCGAGGAGATCCACTGGGCGACCGGCATCAACAAGCAGGCCGTGCTCGCCACCTGCTGGAACGCGCTCGAGACGGTTGACGAGCTCTCGTTCGAGACGGTGCGTCCGCTCCTGCTCGAGGAGTATCTGCCGGAAGATGTCGATGCCTTCCGGCCGCATGTCGAGGAATGCATTGCGGCTGTGCGGGCGGAGCTCGACTTTCGGGCGCGGGTGGTGGCCGCCTACGAGGCGATCAAGGCGAAGGGGCTGTCGTTTCCAGCCGACAAGGCCGCCGTGATGCGGCTCCTGGCCCCGCGGTTCACGAAGAACGAGATGCGCCGCGTGTACGCAGCCCTCGTGGCCGCGACGGCGTGACGAGCCGCTGCGAGCTGGCCGCCCTACGACCGCCCGATTGCGAGGCTTGCGAGGGCCACGGCGGGCATGACCCAGATCGTGGCCAGCCGCCGCCGGCGTGAGATGTTGGCGATCGACGCAAACCACACAAGGCCGATCGCCACGGTGCCATCGAGCAGCCACTGAAACGGCACCGCGCCCGCCGCGCCGTTGATCCATTCGACAAAAGGCGCCACCGCCATCCGCACGGGATCGTCGGCGGGCACGCCGATGAAGCAGGCCCCGAACACCCGCAGCCCGAAGGCGGCAAACGGGATCAGGCCGGCCACGAGCTCCACGCGGCGAGAGAGCTTCGGCAGCGGCGCCGCCCAGATCGCGGTCCAGATCGTCGTGAAGAGGAGTAGGCGGAAAGTCTCCATGAACGATGAGTGTAGCCCCGGGGGAGCCCGCCGGTCCGTCATGATGTGCCGTGTCGACCCGCACGTCACTCTACGAGTCGAGCAGGGTCAGGCACTGTCGCGGTGCCCTGGAGTGCACGCGCCAGTAAGGCGCGGGGCGTTCCCTCCCAGAGCAGACCTGAAATCACGACGTTGGTATCAAGAACGGCAACCACTGGCCGTGTTGGCATCGTCAACTCACCCGACTCGGCGTGCACGCTGCTCAGCTCGGTACGCCCGCACGGCTTCAACGACTTCTTGTTCGATTTCTGGCGTCAGTTCCTCTTTGGGCAGTCGCCCCCATGCTTCCCGAAGTGTTTCGCCGGCTTGTCGCCTCAGTTGCTCCCGCAGCATGTCCTGAATCGCCTCTGCTGACAGCAGCCCGGCCTTCGTGGCTTTGTGAGCCAGATCGTCAGGAAGTGAGAGTTGAATCGTTGTCATTGGCAAGTACCTCAAGCTAGTGAATCTCACAGGGAAGTATACGCCCGTACATTTTTTAGTCAAGTCTCACGTCGGGCAGCCTACCGGTTTATCATGGCTTGCCGTGCCGTTCCGAGGATAGCAGCGTTATCGGCATTCTCGTTCCCGGAGGCTCGCATCATGGATATCGTGTGGTTTCTCTTGATCGGTGTGGCGGCCGGGTGGCTCGCGAGCCAGATCATGAAGGGGGGCGGCTCGGGCCTCGTCACCGATCTGATCATGGGCGTGATCGGCGCGATCCTGGGTGGGTGTTTGTTCGGCCTGCTCGGACTCTCGGCCGATGGCGCGATCGGCAGCCTCGTGACGGCCACGGTCGGCGCGATCGTCTTGATCGCGGGCCTGCGGATGATCAACCGCCCGCGGATCTGAGCCGCCGCTTCAAGCCGGCGCGTCGTTTTCCCGCAGCCGTGCGCGGATCGCGGCTGCAGAGCCTGCGACGCGTCGCTTCGATTCGGGCGAGCGGATCGTCAAAGAGTCTTGAGCGAGTTGATTAGCCTTCTCATCCGAAACGGGCACACCCGATTCAGGGGCGTTGGCGGCGGCATTGATCTCCGCCTCATCCATCGGTCTTTTCATGTTTTCTCGCCCCTGATCCGGCGGCTGGCGTCTCGAGTTCGAACTGTTTCAAGCGAACGCGGCCTTGGGGGAATCGCACCGTCAGCTCGAGGTCGCCGCCCATCGCCTTCATCACCTTGCGCAGCGTTGAGATCAGCATGTCGGACTGCCCTTCGAGCTTGGCCCAGCTCGGCTGCTTCATGCCCGCTGCGCGGGCCATCTGAGTCTGCGTCTTGCCGAGAGCCGCGCGGATCTCGCTCAGCACCATCTCCGCCAGCAGTTCCTGCGTGCGCCGCGCGGCGATCCGCTTGGTCTTGGCGTTGCCCGTTCGGGCGACAAGTTCCCTGAATGGCTTTGCCACGTCACTCTGCTCCGCGTTTCTCTCCGCCCGTTCTTCGTCGCCCAGCGTCTGGAACCACTCATCGAAGACATCGGTCGTGGCCGCCGTCCACATGAGTAATTATAGCCCATGGGCTATGTCCTGAAAAGGTAAGAAAACCGCAGGCACTCGCAGCGCCGCATGGCAAAGAGGGTACGCATGTACCGTACTTCGTCAATCTCGCCCCGGACCAAGGGCGTCCCCCCGGTCTGGTAGGCTCACCGCCTATGCCAGGCCCACGCACCAACGCCGCTTTCTACATCGACAGCCGCGGCGGCTACGCCCTCGTGGCGACGCATCTCGAACTGCACGTGCCGCAGATCCGCCAAAGCATCGCGATCAACGGCGAGGCATAAGCGAGGCGATCATGACGATCGACCAGGCCGCGGAGATGCTGGGCGTGCAGCCGGGCCTGCTGCAGCCATTTGCGGTGGCCGACCCGTTTCACGGCGGCCTGCCGCTCGAGGGCTTTCTCTGCCACAAGACAGACCATCGCTACGGCGCGATCGTGATCACCCGCGTGGGTGAAGAGCCCTGCCCGCAGCTGATTCATGCCACGCCGAAGCTGCGGTATCCGTTCGACCGCGACGGCCGGTTTCGGTTTCCACCGATCGCCCGGGCGCATGTCTACGAGAAGCTCGACGGCACCAATGTGCTCGCCTATCGCTACCGCGACGCCGCCGGGGTCGAGAGGACGACGTTCAAGCTCCGGCTGCATCCAGTGCTTCGCAACGGCACGTTTGGCGGCTTTCTCGACATGTGGCAGGAACTGCTCGAGCAGCATCCAGAGGCCGCGGCACTGCCGGACCGCAACAACTGCTCGATCTCCTTCGAGCTCTACGGCGGCCGCAACCCGCATCTGATCGCCTACGACGAGCCGCTCGCGCTCGCCGTGCTCTTCGGCGTCGATCCGGCGACGGCCCGGCTCGTCGCTCCCTTCGCGCTCGACCTGGGCGGCGTACCTGCAGCGCCGCTCGTGGCTGAACTGCGGGCGGGGGAGGACCCTGTGGGCCGCTTTCAGCAACTCCGCGCGGAGCTCGAGGCCCGCAACGTGCGCGTCTCCGACGAGCAGCTTTCCGGCACGGAGGGGGCCGTGTGGTGCGTGACGGAGCCGTCGGGCCTGGTGAGCCTCTGGAAGTGCAAGCCCGAAAGCATCGAGGAGATCCACTGGGCGACCGGCATCAACAAGCAGGCCGTGCTCGCTACCTGCTGGAACGCACTCGAGACGGTGGATGAGCTTTCCTTCGACACCGTGCGGCCGCTTTTGCTCGAGGAGTATCCGCCCGAGGATATCGATGCCTTCCGGCCGCATGTCGAGGAATGCATCGCGGCCGTGCGGGCGGAGCTCGACTTTCGGGCGCGGGCCGTGGCCGCCTACGAGGCGATCAAGGCGGAGGGGCTGTCGTTTTCAGCCGACAAGGCCGCCGTGATGCGGCTCCTGGCCCCGCGGTTCACGAAGAACGAGATGCGCCGCGTGTACGCAGCCCTCGTCGCCGCGACGGCGTGAAACGACACTTCAGCGGACGAGCTCGAGCGTAAGGCCCAAGGCGCGGGCAACCCGCTCGACGTTGGACAGCCGCACGTCCTTGCCCTGTTCGATCGCGCGGATCGTCGCTTGGTTGGGAATGCCCGCCAATTTCGCGAGGGCATACCAGGTCAGCTGCCGTGCCTCTCGCTCCGCGCGGATTTGCCCCGCAATGCCCCCCTGAGCGTCGGCGGGCATACGCTCTGGTGGAAACTCACCCATGATCGCATTGCGCACCTTCGCGTGCCGGGCCCGCTCCCGGGCGGTCAGCCGTCTGTTCACATGCTGGAGCTTGGCAGGCATTTTCGATTGCACCCGTCGGATATTTCGTACGCCGTCAGACAACCTGCGTCCATCGCATGGCACGGATATCCTCCGAGGGTATTGCATTCTGTTGCAGTATTCAAACACAGCCCCATAAAAGTGTACGGGCGTACATAAGGCACGGCCAGGGGGCGGTTCGGTCCTCGCCGCCGATCCGATCACGGGCGTGCGAGCGATCAACCGCCCACGGATCTGAGCGGTCGGGTTAAGCCGGCTCGTCGTTTTCCCGTAGCCGTTCGCGAAGCGCGGCTTTCAGGGCATCGAGGTCAAACGGCACCGTTTCGCCGCGTTCGATCTGTGCGATTCCCTTGTTGACGTCATCAGCCAGTTGCCGGAGCGAGGTCTTCGTTTCCTCCCACGCGAGCCACGCGGCAGGCGACTCCCGTCGCGCCTTTAGAATCTCACGGTGCCATTCGGGGCTCCGGACAGGCCAGGTCTCTGGATGTTCGGCATCCCACATCGCATCGAGGAGTTGCAGTCGTTCAGCGGGGCTTAGCGCCCGCGCCGCTTCAATGATTTCCGCCAACGTGGTCAGTGACATTGATAAGCCTCGCTATTTATCGACGAATTGATACACCTTGCCTCGCGACTGAAGCCACGTGATATCACCGGCCTCGGCATGCTGATGAACGTCACGTAGCAACTCGACCGTTTCTGATTCCAGACACGGCTCAGATGGATCGGATCGCGGGATCACCATCTCCACGTCGACCGCCACGACCAGCCTCGCGGTATGCACAAGCCGCGTTCGCTTCAAGCGTTTGCCTGTTATTCGCATTGCGGCACCTCTTGCTCAACCGTCCCGGGCAGTCTGTTGATGTCGGTTCGGTAGCCGATCAGCCCAAGTTCCGTCCAGCGCTGCACAAGTGCAGGGCCCCCGAGCCGTCGCTTCGATTCGGGCGACCGGATTGTCAAAGGGTCTTGGGCGGGTTGGTCAGCCTTCTTGTCCGAAACGGGCACCTCCGAATGCGGGGCATTGTCGGCCCTGATCTCCGCATCATCATCATTCGGTCTTTTCATGTGCTCGCGCCCCTGATCCGGCGGCTGGCGTGCAGGATCGTCAGGCCGATCACTTCGTCGCCCCGGTAGCGCACCACAATATCGTTGGGCCCAAGTTCGCTGTCTGTCGCCTCGGCTTCCGGCTTGAAGGCGACATACACCACGTCGGCCGGCTCGTCATACGTGCACTGCATCGTATGCCCCGGCGATTGCCGCACGGCAGGGAGCAGGTCGATAAAGGCTTGTGGATCGATGGGCAGCATGGTCATTTGGCGGCTGCGGGTTCGAATTCGAACTGCTTCAAGCGGACGCGGCCCTGGGGGAATCGCACCGTCAGCTCGAGCTCGCCGCCCATCGCCTTCATCACCTTGCGCAGCGTCGAGATCAGCATGTCGGACTGTCCTTCGAGCTTGGCCCAGCTCGGCTGCTTCATACCCGCGGCACGGGCCATCTGAGTCTGCGTCTTGCCGAGAGCCGCACGGATCTCGCTCAGCACCATCTCCGCCAGCAGCTCCTGCGTGCGCCGCGCGGCGATTCGCTTGGTCTTGGCGTTACCCGTTCGCGCGACGAGTTCCCTGAATGTCTTTGCCACGTCAGTCTGCTCCGCGTTTCTTGGTCGGCTTCTTCATCGTCGAAAGGTGTTCGGCATACAGGATGTCGGCCTTGGCGATCAGTTGGCGGTAAAACGGCCGCTGTGGCCTGCCGCGCTTGTCTCCGCCCACCAGCAGGATCGCCGCCCGCGAAGGGTCGAACGCAAACGCGATCCGCAGCGTGTGGTCGGCCACGTCGGCACGGAGTTCCTTCATGTTGGGGTATTTCGAACCGTTGAGCGTGTCAGCGTGCGGACGTCCCAGGGCCGGCCCGAACAACTCGAGCAGATTCACCTTGGCCTCGATCTCCGCCCGTTCCTCGTCGCTCAGCGTCTGGAACCACTCATCGAAGACATCGGTCGTGGCCGCTGTCCACATGAGCATTTATAGCCTAGGGGCTATTTCCTGAAAAGGCAAGAAAACTGCCGACGCTCGCGACGACACATGACAAAGAGTGTACGCATGTACCGTATTTCGTCAACCCGCCCCGGACCAAGGTTGTCCCCCCGGTTTGGTAGGCTCTTCGCCCATGCCAGGCCCACGCACCAATGCCGCCTTCTACGCCGCGCCGGCGGAGGAGTTTCTCGCCGCGAGCGAGGAGGAGGTGTACGCGCCGCTCGCGAGCCCTCATGGCTATACGCTCGCCGCTATGAAAATTTGAGGAGAGCAGTGCAGCAATCGGCCTGGCGGCTGCAGCTGCCCGTCCTGCGTGCGGCCCTCGAGGATCTGCAAAAAGGTGCCAGCCACCATTTGCCGGTCGCCAAAGGCGACACGGCCCCGCCCGGAGGCCGGGGTCTTGAGACAAATGGTGGCTGGCACCTTTTTGGACCCCGCCCCCTGGATCCACCTCGAGTTCGACATCCCGCGGCTCGGCCGGCGGGTCGATGCGGTGCTCGTCACGCCCTCTTGCGTGATCCCGATCGAGTTCAAGGTGGGCGCGAAGACGTTCTCGCGGCTCGACTACGAACAGGCCTGGGACTTTCGTATAGACCTCAAAAACCTCCACGCCCCGAGCCCTGACCTCGGCGTGCCGTAGCTTTAGGCAGACTCGCCGATCTCGGAATCGCGACGGTTTGAGGATTCCCGCTTCCTCTGATGTCGCTTGGCATCTTGTTCCCGCAAGAACTTTGCCAAACCTTCGATACCGCCGTGCTCTTCGACGAGTTATCGACGCTGGGCCCGTACCTCGGCCACGATCGACTCGTTGTCTTCTTCGGCTGGTCGCGGATTGTCAGTCATCGTCAAGTGCCTTGCCGCAAATCAGCCCGTCTTCTTCCGGCGCTGCTTGGTATTTTTGGGGAGCCTGGCAGATCGGACGACCCGACGCCTTCAGACGCTCATCCGCCTCACGGATATACCGCTTCAGATCGCCGCCCGCGTCCTCGAGTAACTTGGCTCGCGCCGCGTGGAGTTCGTCGAGAATTTTATTCATGGCTCCGTACCTCGGGGCACGAGCTCGCAGTGGGCGGCCGCGGCAAGGCGATCGAGGGCGTCGGACGCCAGCTGGCCGCCGGCCATGAAGTCAGCGAGTTGCTGGAACGGAATGCCCGTCGCCAGGCAAACCTGTTCGTAGGGCTGCCGCATGTGCTTCACGGCCCGCCGCAGTCGGCCGCTGACAGTGTCTTCCGCAGCCGCCCGCTCGCCATCCTGGCGTCGCTCGAGCAACCACGGGAGCTCGGCCCGCACGGCAGCCTCGATCTCGGCATCGCTCATCGGCTTGGAGGGGGTCACTCTGGCACCTCGTACGCAGTAATGGGCTGAACGGTGATTTGATCAACCCAGCGGTAGACGACGATGACGAATCGACCGTCCATCAGACGCCCGAAGGCGACCGGTAGCCCGCTGGAGCGGCTCACGTCTGCAAACTCCGGATGGCTGATGATCGCCTCGATCTCGTCGGCTGAAATCTCCCTCTCGGCAAGTTTGTCGAGTACCGCATCGAGCCATATGAAGTCGAAGAACGGCATCTCGCGGACCCGACACACTCATGATACACGGCGGTGAACGTCGGCCCCAAACGTCGGAAGCCATGGCTAATAGTGTACGCCTGTACCGTTTCTTGTCAAGCCCCCGCGGGGGACCAAGGTTGTCCCTTCGCTTTGGTAGGCTCTTCGCCCATGCCAGGCCCACGCACCAATGCCGCCTTCTACGCCGCGCCGGTGGAGGAGTTTCTCGCCGCAAGCCAGGAGGAGGTCTACGCGCCGCTCGCGAGCCCTCATGGCTACACGCTCGCCGCTATGAAAATTTGAGGAGCAATGCAGCAATCGGCGTGGCGGCTACAGCTGCCCGTCCTGCGTGGTGCCCTCGAGGAATTGGTCACCCCGCCACCCGCCACCCCCGCCCCCTGGATCCACCTCGAGTTCGACATCCCGCGGCTCGGCCGGCGGGTCGATGCCGTGCTCGTCACGAGTGCGTGCGTCATCCCGATCGAGTTCAAGGTGGGCGCGAAGACGTTCTCGCGGGTCGACTACGAACAGGCTTGGGACTACGGCCTCGACCTCAAAAACTTCCACGCCCCGAGCCACGCCGCGGCGATCTTCCCGATCCTCTGTGCCACGGAGGCCCGCGACAGCGACCACCGCTGGAAACCTCCCCACGCCGACGGCGTCCGCCCATCACACACCCACGACATCACCCGCAGCGACGCGGGGGCCGTGAACCTCGCCGCCACGAGCGGGTGCATCGAGCGGATCATCGCCGCGGCGAAGGCCGGGCGGCGGAAGGCAATCGTGTTTGTCACCGGCGTTCCCGGAGCGGGCAAGACGCTCGTGGGCTTGAACGTGGCCACGCGGCACGGCGAGCGGTCCGACGCAGCCCACGCGGTGTTCCTCTTTGGGAAGGCCCGCTGGTGGCGGTGCTGCGGGAGGCCCTGGCCCGCGACGACCTCGACCGCGCGAGGCGCACCGACCCGAAGGCCCGCATCGGCACCTCCCGCAACGCCGTCCGCCGGGGGCGAAAGGCGACAAGACGCGGAGCCCGGGATTCTACGAGGGCGTGAGCCAGTATCTCGTGGACCTCGGAGTGCCACAGGTTTAGGCCGACCGCGCTGGTCAACTGGCCTTGGCTGACGGCCTCGGTGCGGGAGCCCCACGAAGCAGACCCTCGACGGAAATATCCTCATCGATCTCCGGCCAATGGATGCCGTACCCAGCTCCCGCAACCTGCCAGTTGGTCCGCTGTTCGGGCGTCGCGTGCAACAGCCGCGGATACCAGGCGAGCGGCGCGGAAATCGTCCGGCCATCGGCCAAATCGACGACGATGCAATCATCGGTGCAATGCACGTTCGTCACGCGTTCACCCTGCGTCGCCATGGATAGCCTCCCACTCGTCCAAAAGCTCGTCGATGCAATCCTCGATCAACCGTTCAATCGTTCGCAACTCGTGCGCCCGAAATCCAAGGTTACTGGCGAGGGCTACCGGGGACAACCAGAACTTGCACGACGCCGCATCTCGATCAACGTGCACGTGAGCCGGTTCGTTCATCTCGTGCGAATAGAAATAAACGCGGTAGGGTCCACTTCGCAGAATCGTTGGCATCGGGCAACCCGATTGGCGGGGCTTTCAGCGGCATCACGCCGCGTTGGCAAGAAGTGTACATGCGTACCGTACCGCGTCAAGCCGCCCGCGGGGGACCAAGGTTGTCCCTCGAATTAGTATCCTGCCTCCTATGGTTGCCGCCCTGCCTATCGCCACGTTCGAGCGGCTCAAGCCCCACGCGATC
>DHLZ01000097.1:0-2544 GCA_002405515.1 Planctomycetaceae bacterium UBA4655 | reverse complement strand
GACACCCGCTCGTCGCTCTATCTCACCCCATCTATCACAGTTTTCGCGGGGCCCAAAAATGAAAACAGCCGGACGGACGTGAAGAAGCCCGACCGGCAAAGGATCTGAAGAACGCCTCCCTTGTGTTGGTCACGCGGGCCCGGCAGGGGATGGTGATCTTCGTCCCGCCGGGGGCGAAACGCGACAAGACGCGGAGCCCGGGGTTCTATGAGGGGGTGAGCAAGTACCTCACCGCCCTGGGCATGCCGCACGTTTGGTCAGCAATCACGCGCTCCGCTGCAATGCGCTTCCGAGCGCGTGCAGGGGCAGCGGTTGCGGCAACGGCTTACCGTTCTCCTCCAGCGTTTCGATCGCCTCTTCGACCATTTCGCAGAGTTCGACAAACACCTTCGTGGCGTCGTCGCCATAGGATCCGCCGTACATCAGCTGCGGACAGGTGCCGACGAAGCACTTGTCTTCGTCTGACCACTCGACAACCTTCACGTATCGGTCGCCTTTCGCCATTGGTTCACCTCGTTGATGGCCTCTTGAACCGTTTTCTCGAGATGCCGTCGGGCATCATCGCCATCCCTACCCGATATCGTAACCACTTTGGCAACGAGCGGGTGACTGTAGTTCCGATGGCTTCCTTTGCCTGATCGCTCCTCGAACCCAGCCTTCACAAGATCCCTGACGAGTTCGCGGATTTTTCGGGGCATGCGATCGTTCCTTCGGGCAGCACGCAAGAAGTGTACATGTGTCCTGTATTTGGTCAAGCCCCCCGCGGGGGACCAAGGTTGTCCCCCCGCTCTGGTAGGCTCTCCGCCATGCCAGGCTCCCGCCTCAATGCCGCCTACTACGCCGCGCCGGTCGCGGAGTTTCTCCGCGCGGCCGAGAGCGAGGTCTACGCGCCGCTCGCGAGCCCCCATGGCTACACGCTCGCCCCCGAGCAGCAATCGGCCTGGCGGCTGCAGCTGCCCGTCCTGCGTGCGGCCCTCGAGGAACTGGTCCCCCCGCCACCAGCCGCCCCCGCCCCTTGGATCCACCTTGAGTTCGACATCCCGCGGCTCGGCCGGCGGGTCGATGCGGTGCTCGTCACGCCCTCGTGCGTCATCCCGATCGAGTTCAAGGTGGGGGCGAAGACGTTCGAGCGGCCCGACTACGACCAGGCCTGGGACTACGGCCTCGATCTCAAAAACTTCCACGCCCCGAGCCACGCCGCGGCGATCTTCCCGATTCTCTGCGCCACGGAGGCCCCGCGGGGCGACGCCCGCTGGAAGCCGCCCCATCCCGACGGCGTCCGCCCGCCGTTTCGCTGCTCGGGCGCCGAGCTCGGCCGTGCGATCCGCCTGGCCTTGGAGGCTTCACCCTCTCTCCCTCTCCCTCTGGGAGAGGGCCGGGGTGAGGGTGCCTTCGCCGCCCCGCGTCTCGACCCTGCCACCTGGGGCACCGGCCTCTACTCCCCCACGCCCACGATCATCGAGGCGGCCCGGTCGCTCTACGCGCGGCACACGGTCCACGACATCACCCGCAGCGACGCCGGGGCCGTGAACCTCGCCGCCACCGCCGACGCGATCGAGCGGATCATCGCCACCGCCAAATCCCGGGGCCGGAAGGCGATCGTGTTTGTCACCGGCGTTCCCGGAGCGGGCAAGACGCTCGTGGGCTTGAACGTGGCCACGCGGCACGGCGAGCGGTCCGACGCAGCCCACGCGGTGTTCCTCTTTGGGAAGGCCCGCTGGTGGCGGTGCTGCGGGAGGCCCTGGCCCGCGACGACCTCGACCGCGCGAGGCGCACCGACCCGAAGGCCCGCATCGGCACCTCCAGAAGCGCCGTCAAAGCCTTCATTCAAAACGTCCACCACTTCCGCGACGACACGCTCCGCGACCCCGCTCCGCCCGACGATCATGTCGTGGTGTTTGACGAGGCCCAGCGGGCGTGGGATGCCCGGCAGCTCGCGAGCTTCATGAAGCGGAAGAAGGGGCGGCCGGGGTTCACGCAGTCGGAGTCGGAGCTGTTGCTTTCGGCGCTCGACCGGCATGACGATTGGGCCGTAGTGGTCTGTCTCGTGGGGGGCGGCCAGGAGATCAACACGGGCGAGGCGGGGATCGGCGCGTGGCTCGAGAGCGTCCGCACGGCGTTCCCCGGCTGGGACGTCTTCATTTCGCCGCATCTGACCGACTCCGAGTATGCGGCCACCGGTGCCCTCGCTCGGCTCACGGAATCGCGGGCCGGTGCGGCGGCCGCCACATTCGAGCCGGCCTTGCACCTTGCCACCTCGATGCGTTCCTTCCGCGCCGAATCGCTCTCCCGCTTCGTGAAGGCGTTGCTCGACGGCGAGGCGGAGGCGGGGCGGGAACTGCTCGAGTCGTTTCGGGAGCAGTATCCGATCGTGCTCACGCGGAGCATGCGGGCGGCCCGGCGGTGGATCCGCCGGCAGCGGCGGGGCACGGAGCGGGCGGGGCTGGTGGCCTCCTCGTCGGCCCAGCGGCTCAAGCCCCACGCGATCGACATTCGGGTGAACATCGACCCGGTGCACTGGTTTCTGAGCCCCGCGAAAGACAC
>DHLZ01000225.1:7465-10007 GCA_002405515.1 Planctomycetaceae bacterium UBA4655 | reverse complement strand
GCCTCGGGCTCCCGTGACGGCGGGGTTGTGCAGCGCGGGCGCACCAGCACATGGATGCTGAACGCCCCGGGGGGGCGCGGTCGGGGGGGTAGGGAACGTTGAGGAGCATCAGGCGTATCCTCGCCGTAGCGACGATGCGTCTGCCCCCCGGGCGGCAATGCGGTGTCGTGCAGGCGGGCTCGTGACCGGGCATCCACTCGCGGGGCCTCGTCAACGCCCCTCTCGGCTTGCGCCTCGGGCTTCCGTAGAGCCGCGAGTCGACGTCGCAGCAAGTCAACTATCGGATGCTCGGGGTAGTATGAAGGGCTCGATCCGGTCGGGCCCTGACCCGCGACGGTTTTCGACGGTCGCCGCCAGGATGCATGTCGGTGCGGTGGTCACGTGGCAGAACGGCCTGCTGGGCCTCGGCCGCTACGATGGACGACCACGGCGCGAGCCGATCGCTGGAATCAACGAATGCCGCTCGTCACTCTTCGCAATCTGTCGCTCCGGTTTCGGGGTCCGCCGCTGCTCGACGACGTGACCTGCCACGTCGAAGCCGGGCAGCGGATCGGCCTCCTCGGCCGCAACGGCGCCGGGAAAACGTCGCTCATGCGGCTGCTCGCCGGCACGCTCCAGCCCGATACGGGGGCGGTGGTTTTCTCACCGGGGGCGGCGGTCGCCCTCTTGCAGCAGGACGTGCCGCAGGATCTTGGTGGCCGCGTGCAGGACATCGTCGCCGCTGGCCTGCCCCCGGCCGATAGTCTGCCCGCGGCCGCCGAGGCGGCCTGGCAGCAGGAACAGGCAGTCGCCCAGACCCTCTCCCGGATGGCGCTCGACGGAGCCGCCGACTTCGCGGCCCTGTCGGCGGGCATGAAGCGGCGCGTTTTGCTGGCGCGGGCAATCGTCGGCCAGCCCGATTTGCTGCTTCTCGACGAGCCGACCAACCACCTCGACATCGAGGCGGTCGAGTGGCTGGAGGAGTTTCTGGGCCGCTGGCGGGGGACACTCATGTTCGTCACCCACGACCGCACCTTCCTCCGCCGCATGGCCGACCGGATCCTCGAGATCGATCGCGGGCGGATCTTCGACTGGTCGTGCGACTACGACACGTTTCTCGTACGCAAGGAGGAGGCGCTCGCCGCCGAGGAGAAGCAGAACGCCCTGTTCGACAAGAAGCTCGCCCAGGAGGAAGTGTGGATTCGCACCGGCATCAAGGCCCGGCGGACACGCAACGAGGGGCGGGTGCGGGCCCTTGAGGCGATGCGTCGCCAGCGCAGCCAGCGGCGCGACGCCGTGGGCCGCGCGAAGCTCGAGATCCAGGAGGCCGAGCGCAGCGGGGCCCTCGTGGCGGCCCTCGAGGAGGTTTCGTTCCTGCGCGGCGACCGACCGATCATCTGCGATCTGTCGGCCACCGTGATGCGGGGCGATCGCATCGGCATCATCGGCCCCAACGGCTCGGGCAAGACCACGCTCCTGCGGCTCATGCTCGGCGAGCTGGCGGCCGCGACCGGCTCCGTGCGGCTCGGCACCAACCTGCGGATCGCCTTCTTCGACCAGCTCCGCGACCAGTTGGACGACGAAAAGACCGTGGCCGACAACGTGGCCGACGGCTACGAGACGGTGCAGATCGGCGGCCAGCCGCGGCACGTGATCGGCTACCTCCAGGACTTCCTGTTTACGCCGGAACGCACCCGCACGCCGGTGAAATTTCTCTCGGGCGGCGAGCGGAATCGGGTGCTGCTGGCCAGGCTGTTCGCCAAGCCCGCCAACCTGATCGTGCTCGACGAGCCCACCAATGACCTCGACGCGGAAACGCTGGAGATGCTCGAGGAGCGGCTGGTGGATTTCGCCGGCACGGTGCTGGTGGTGAGCCACGACCGCTCGTTTCTCGACAACGTGGTGACGAGCACGCTCGTGTTCGAGCCGACCGGAGGCGATGCGGCGTATCGCGTCAAGGAATACGTCGGCGGTTTCAGCGACTGGCTGCGGCAGCGTGCCGCCGCGCCGCCGGCCGCCCGGCCGCGTGCGACGACTGCACAGCCGCCGGACGTGCCGCCGGGAGCCAGGAAGAAGCGATCCTTCAAGGAACAACGGGAACTGGAGTCCCTGCCGGCGGTGATCGAGACCCTCGAGACCGAGATCGCCGCGGTGCACATGGCGATGGTGGGGGCCGACTACTTCCGCCGGCCGGGCGAAGATCTCGCCCGTGACCAGGCCCGGCTGCGGGATCTCGAATCACGGCTCGCCGCAGCCTTCAGCCGCTGGGAAGCCCTCGAAGCGGGCGGCGGGTGACGGCAGGAAGGGCAGCGTGGAAACGCTTCTGGCGGGTCACGGGCGGCCTGCCCGCCTTGCCTCTGAAGCCGGATGGAGCCGCGTCTTCGAGTCGTCGAGTTCGATCGCCGCCTTCGACCCCGAATTCAACTGAATCACAGGTGTCGCGTTCCTCGGAACGCAACGCGGCCCGGAACGCAACGCTGATTGGAGACAAGCGAACAAGTCGGGGCGACACGATTTGAACGTGCGACCTCTACGTCCCGAACGTAGCGCTCTAGCCAGGCTG
>DHLZ01000225.1:4609-7313 GCA_002405515.1 Planctomycetaceae bacterium UBA4655 | reverse complement strand
CGCCCCGAGTGTGCGGCAGGCCTGCTGCAGGCCGCACGTGGGAGAGCCAATAGAGTAGCGACTCGATACGACCGGGACAACGCCGGCCGCACGCCGCTCGGAAAACGGGCCGGAATCAGTCCGCGAGCGAGACACAGACGAGCTCGCGGTCGTTGCGGGCGAAGACGCAGCGATCGGCGAAGGCGGGGTGGCTCCAGACCACGTCCCGGCCGAAGCATTCGTTCGTCGGGTCGAGCAGGTGCATGCGGCCGATCTCGGTGTAGGCCTTGGGCGAGAGCCTCGCCAGGATGAGGTCGCCGGTCTCGCTGAAGATCCAGGTAAGGGGCTCGCCCGCGGTTGGGTCGGCCTGCCGCACGAGGAAGGCCGTGCCGTGGCGGCCGCGGCGGTTCCCCATCGTCGGCTCGCCGGTCTCCCAGAGGCGGTCGCCCGTCGCGATGTTCACGGCCGTGAGGAATCCCGTCTCGCAGTCGCAGCCGTAGAGCGTGTCGCCCGCGATGAACGGGGTGCTGTTGGCGCAGTAGACGGCGTTCTTCGGGCCGCCCCGCCAGGCGAGCTTCGCCGACGAGCCGTCGGGAGCGAGCCGGTAGGCCGCCCCCACGCGGCCGATGCCGCTGGCGAAGAGCATCCGCCCCGCCGACGTCTCCGCCACCTGCGGCGCCATGATCGACATGCCGTAGGCCGGCTTGAGCTCCTGCGACCAGACGAGCCTGCCGGTCGCGGGCTCGAGCGCGTTGAGCTTGTCGGCATCCCAGATCAACAGCTGCCGCGAGCCGCCCGAACCGACGATCGTCGGCGGGCAGTAGCCCTGCTCGCTCGCCGAAAGGTTTCTCCAGAGCTCGCGGCCCGTCGTGCGGTCGAAGGCGACCGCCACGCTCCCTTCGCCGCCGACGACGCAGACGAGTCGGTCGCCGTCCACGAGCGGATGGCCGCAGTAGCCCCAGATCGGCGTCTTCGCGGCGTAGTCCTTCTTGAAGTCCTTCGACCAGAGCGGTTTTCCGGTCGCGGCGTCGAGGCAGTGGAGGTCTCCCTCGGCGCCGAGCGTGTACACCCTGCCGTCGGCGACGGTCGGCGTGCACCGCGGGCCCGAGGCGTACGAGATCGCGTAGGGCCGCTCGTATTCGTGCTTCCAGAGGAGCTTCCCGGTGGCCGCGTCGAAGCAAAGCACCCGCTCCTTGCCGTAGAGCTCGTTGCGGGTGCCGGGGTCGTTCGCCGCCTCCCCCTCCCGCCGATCGTAGTCCATGAGGTAGACGCGGCCGCCGGCCACCGCGGGGCCCGAGTAGCCCCCCTTCACCTCGGCCCGCCACTTCACCGGCAGCCCGCCCTCGGGAATCCGTCGCACGATGCCCCGCTCCCGCCAGATGCCGTCGCGGGCCGGCCCCATCCAGTGCGGCCAGTCGTCGGCGCGGGTCGTCGTTGCCGGCCCCATGACGACCATCAGGGCGACCAAGAACGGAATCCGCAGGATCGTCATTCGGTTCCTCCCTGTGTGCTCACCCGCTCCAGCCAGGCCGCGAAATCCTTCGCCGAGATCGCGCCGGCGGCAAGTGCCAGCGTCTGAGCGACGGCGTCTTCCTCCGTCGAGGCGAACCGTATGCCGTTGGCCTCGAGGAAAAGGGTCGCCGCCAGCAGTCCGCTCCGTTTGTTGCCGTCGATGAACGGGTGGTTCTTCACGATGCCGTGGGCGTACGCTGCGGCCATGTCGAACATCGTCGGTTTCTCGTACGCGAAGAGATGCTGGGGCCGAGCGAGCGCGGACACCAAGAGCCCTCGATCGCGCACGCCGCTCGCTCCGCCGAACCGCGCGAGCAGCTTGTCATGAAACGACAGGCAATCTTCCTCGGTGATCCAGACCGGGTCGTCCATCGATCCGGCCCGTCACTTCGCAAGTTCGTTGAAGGCGTTGCGATACCGCTGGATGAGGTCGTCGGCGATCGCCGCCTTCTCCGCAAAGCCCGGCCGCTGGGCCGACAGTCGGACGGATCCTTCGGCGGCCTCGGTTAGAAAGAGGGCGTCGCCTTCCCGGACGTTCAAAAGAGCCAGGGCCTCGGTCGGGATGATCACACCGAGCGAGTTGCCGACACGACGGATTTTGAGTTCCAGTGTCATGTTATAACTATCGGCATAACATCGCTGCCTGTCAAGGAATTCCAGAAAGCTCAGCGGGCTGCAGCTCAGGTAGCTCCACGTCCACCGCGATGCCGTCGGGCCGCCAGTCGATCACCTCCATCTCGGCCGTTCGTCGGCCGCGGAACTCGTTGATCTTCGGCTTGAAGGCGACGTGGAAGGGCTGTCCCGGCGTGGGGAGGTGGGGCAGCCAGTCGGCGCCGCCAAAGGCGATGCCGCGGATCCTCCTGCCGTGCTGCACAATAGTCATCGAGATGTGCCGGCCGCCGCTGCCGATCGACCGCGGTGGCTCGGCGAGCTGGACACTCGAGCCGCAGAGCACCGGCCGCCGGTTTCCCTGGCCGAACGGCGCGAGCTTCTCGACCTGTGAGACGCTCTCGAGGGTGAGCCCGGCGAGCGTGGTCTCGCCGTCGATCGACAGCTCGGCCTTCCGCAGGGCAGGGGAGAGCCGTCGATCCACCTCGGCCAGAAACGCCTTCCGGAACGGCTCGATCTTCGCATCCTCGATCGTGAGCCCCGCCGCCGCGGCATGGCCGCCCCACTTCACGAAGAACTCCCGGCAGGCGGCCAGTGCCGCATG
>DHLZ01000225.1:0-4430 GCA_002405515.1 Planctomycetaceae bacterium UBA4655 | reverse complement strand
ATCCTGCGCGATCATGACGACCGGACGGTGCCACTTCTCGGCGAGCCGTCCGGCCACGATCCCGATCACGCCCGGGTGCCAGCCGCGTTCGGCGAGCACGACCGCGGGGTCGGACCGGGGGTCGAACCGCTCCTTCGCCTGCTTCGCGGCCGCCAGCTGAATGCTCCGCTCCTCGTGCTCCCGCAGGGCATTCAGCTCGTGGATGTAGGCGGCGAGCTGCTCGGCCCGGGCGTCGTCGCCGGTCGTGAGCATCTCGATCCCGCTGGCCGCCTTCCCCATGCGGCCGGCGGCGTTGAGCCTGGGCGCGAGCCGGAAGGCGACGTCCTCGCTCTCGAGCTGCGACTTCTCGTGGAGGCTCGCAAGCTCCAGGAGCTTCGCGATCCCGGCGCCGCCGCGGCTCCGCAGCGACTCGAGGCCGTGGCGGACGGTGATCCTGTTTTCATCGACGAGCGGCACGACGTCGGCGATCGTGCCGAGGGCCGCCAGGCCGATCGCCCGCAGGAGCATCTCTCGCAGTCGCGGCGTGACCTGCTTGGCTCCACTGGCACGGGTGGCGATCGCCCAGGCGAGCTTGAAGGCGACGCCCGCGCCGCAGAGGTCGCCGAACGGGTAGCCCGCGCCGGCTAGCCGCGGGTGGACGAGCACGTCGGCCTCCGGCAGCGTGTCGGCGAAGGTGTGGTGGTCGGTGACGATGAGTTCGAGGCCGAGCTCGCGGGCCCGCCTCGCCTCGGCCACGCTCGCGATCCCGCAGTCGACGGTGACCACGACCTTCGCCCCCTTCGCCGCGAGCGCGGCAAGAGCCTCGCCGTTGAGGCCATACCCTTCCTCGAAACGGTCGGGCACGTACCAGGAGACGGCGGCATCGACCGCCTCGAGGCAGTTGGTGAGGATCGCCGTCGCGGACATGCCGTCGGCATCGTAGTCGCCGTAGATGACGATCGGCCGCCCCGCTCGCGCGGCCGCGAGCAGCCGGTCCGCCGCTTCCGGAACGCCGGGAAGCGTCTCGGGATCTCGAAGGTCGGAGAGCGTGCCCGCGAGGAACCGCTTCACCTCGGCCGGATCGACGAGCCCTCGGGCCGCGAGCAGCTGGGCAAGGATCGACGACACGCCGCACGTTCGTTCGAGGTCCGCCACGAGCTGCCGGTCGTGCGGACGGATGAGCCAGCGCTTCGGCACCCAACGATTCCTTTCGATTGCGGACCGGCAGTATAGACGGTACAAAACCGTCGTCCGCGAGGCCGCAAAACACGGCGGATTGCAGCGAGACAATCGATCCAGCCGATCCAGGGACGTTTCTGCCATGCCCCTCGTCGATCTCCCGATTCGCGATATCCCCGTTCGTGATGCCCGTCTCCACGACGTCGTCCTGCTCGACCCTCCGCAGAAGCCGAAGCGGGAGGATGTGCCGGCCGACAAGGTGCTCTGCGAGTTCTGCACGGCCAAGTGCTGCCGCTACTTCGCCCTGCCGATCGACACGCCCGAGACCCGCGAGGAATTCGAATACATCCGCTGGTTCCTGCTCCACGACCACGCCACCGTCTTCACCGAGGATGGCGACTGGTATGTCTGCGTCCACACCGTCTGCAAGCACCTCCAGGACGATCACCGCTGCGGCATCTACGAGACGCGGCCGCAGATCTGCCGCGAGTACACGACGAAGGAGTGCGAGTACGAGGACGACTGGGTCTACGACCAGTACTTCGAGACCGCCGAGCAGGTGGAGGAGTATATGGATGCCGTGCTCGGCCCGGACGGCGACCGGATCGGCGACGGCCGTCGGAAAAAGAACCGCAAGAAGTCGATCCGCGGCAGGAAGCCGCCGCTCCTCCCCGTGATCTCTTCATGATCGAACCGCGCACGCTCAAAGGCTTCCGGGACCACCTGCCGGCACAGGCGCTCGCCCGCGAGCGGATCCTCGACGTCGCCCGGCAGGTCTACCGGTCGTACGGCTTCGTGCCGATCGACACGCCGGCGCTCGAGTATCTCGAGATCCTCACCGGCAAGGGGAGCGAGGAAACCGACAAGCAGCTCTACCGCTTCAAGGACCACGGCGGCCGCGACGTCGGCATGCGGTTCGACCTGACCGTGCCCTTCGCCCGCTTCGCCGCGCAGCACCTTCACGAGCTGGGCCTGCCCTTCAAGCGGTACCACATGGCGACCGTCTGGCGCGGGGAAAACACGCAGCGCGGACGCTACCGCGAGTTCATGCAGTGCGACTTCGACACGATCGGCACGACGAGCCCGGCGGCCGATCTCGAGATGGTGCTCGTGGTGCACGACCTCCTGCGTGCGATCGGCATCGAGAAGTTCACGATCCGCGTCAACGACCGGCGGCTCCTCGCCGGGCTGCTCGAGTCGCTCGGGCTGGCCGACCGCTCGACCGACGTGCTGCGGTCGCTCGACAAGCTCGGCAAGCTCGACGCCGCGGGGGTGGTCCGCGAGCTCGTCGCCCACGGGGTCGCGGCCGACGCCGCGGAGAAGCTGCTCGCGGCCGCCTCGCTCGCGGGGTGCCCGGCGAGCGCGCTGGAGCAGATCGCGCCGAGTGTCGCAGCGAGCGAGCGGGGCCGCGCCGGGCTCGAGGCGATCCGGGCGATCGTCGCCGGAAGCCGTGAGGCGGGCATCGCCGACGGCCGCATCGTCGTCGATCCATCGATCGCGCGGGGGCTCGACTACTACACCGGGCTCGTGCTCGAGACGTTCCTCGACGAACTGCCGACGCTCGGGAGCGTCTGCTCCGGCGGCCGCTACGACAACCTCGCCGGGCTCTACACCCGGGAGCCGCTGCCGGGGGTCGGGGCCTCGCTCGGCCTCGATCGCCTTCTCGCCGGGCTCGAGGAGCTCGGCCGGCTTTCGACCCGTGAGACGCCGGCGGAGATTTTTCTCGTGCATTTCGATGCCGCCCACCTCGGCGACTACCTGCGGATTGCCTCTGCCCTGCGGGCCGCCGGGCTGCCGGTGGAGTTCTTCCCCGAGCCGCGGAAGCTCGGGCAGCAGCTGAAGCTCGCGGCGAAGCGGGGCCATCGCATCGCGATCGTCGCCGGCTCGGAGGAGTTCTCGAAGGGGACCGTCCAGCTGAAGGACCTCGCCGCCCAGACGGCGACCTCGGTCGACTGGCACGGCGACGTCGCCGTTCTCGTCGATGCCGTCCGGTCGAAGCTCGAGGTCATTCGCGGCGGGTATTCGCGGTAGGGCCGGCGGGCCGCCGAACCCGGTTTTCCCGGGATGCGTATGATGCAGTGTGGCCACCGCATCGAGTCGGCCGCAGGGAGGTTTGCCATGCCGATTTTCTTCGATCCGAACTACCTGCTCGCCGTCGCCCCGGCCATGCTGCTGGCGTTTTGGGCCCAGTGGCGGGTGCGGTCGAGCTTCGCCGCCGCCGCCGAGCAGCCCGCGCCGCTCTCGGGAGCGGCTGCAGCCCGGCACATCCTCGACTCGGCGGGCGCCACGGACGTCCAGATCGAGGAGGTTCCGGGCGACCTGACCGACCACTACGACCCGCGGGAGAAGGTGCTCCGCCTTTCCCACCACGTCTACGGCTCGCGGTCCCTCGCGGCCGTCGGGATTGCCGCCCACGAGGCCGGTCACGCCCTCCAGGACGCGCAGGGCTACGCGATGATGACGGTGCGGAACGCCGCCGTCGGCGTGGCACAGATCGGCAGCGGCGTGGGGCTTTTCGTCTTCATGATCGGGCTGGGCATGGCGCTTGCACCACTGGCCTGGCTCGGCATCGCGCTCTTTGCCGGGACGGTCTTCTTCCAGCTCGTGAACCTGCCGGTCGAGTTTGACGCGAGCAACCGCGCGAAGGCGCAGCTCGTCGAACTGGGCATCGTGCCGACGTCGGAAATGTCGTACGTGAACAACGTCCTCAATGCGGCCGCCTGGACCTACGTCGCCGGCACGCTTCAGAGCATCCTGACGATCCTCTACTACGCGAGCCTGCTCAGCGGCCGCAGTTCCGACGAGTGAGCAAACGCGGTTCACGGATACCCAGGCATGCATGCGGTGCAAAGGCACGGAAGCCCGAGGCACAAGCCGAGAGGGAAGTTGGCGTAACGGCCACGACCAGGACGGGGTCTGATACGCTTCACACTTGGACCTCGCGCGTAACGCTGGTCGGGGCTGTCCGTTTCCTTCGAGCGACCCCGCCCATCGCCGGACGTTCGCTTCGGCCTTCCAGGCCTGCGCTCCGCCATCCCTGGCTGCGCTGGTCAGCCACGCCGGCTCCTGGGGCGTGGGCAGCCTCTCCCTGAACGTTGTTTCCCAGGAGTGTTTCGTGCGCAAGGATCAAGTGTGATCCGTATGGGATACTACCGGGAGCATCAAGTAGTTGACATTGTTCTGCAGGCAACTCGGGCCGCCGACGTTCACGAAAGCCCGAGGCGCAAGTTTCCCTGCAGGCGAACAGGCACCCCACACGGAAGCCCGAGGCG
>DHLZ01000072.1 GCA_002405515.1 Planctomycetaceae bacterium UBA4655 | reverse complement strand
CGTGCGTCCGTACGGGGTACCTGTTCGCCTGCAGGGAAACTTGCGCCTCGGGCTTCCGTACGGGGCACCTGTTCGCCTGCAGGGAAACTCGCGCCTCGGGCTTCCGTGAAAGTCACAGGCCGAGTTGCCCGCAGAACAATGTCTTGATGCTCCCGTTAGTAAGTGCCGCATGCTCGCCGGGCCAGCCAGCCGCGGGAAAGGGTCCGCGGCCACGGGCGGCATGCCGCACCACGAGCCTGCCGAGCAGCAGTCCGGCCACCACGAACCAGACAGGGGCAGCCCCTCGCCCCGCACGTTTGACGTGCCGCAAACTGACTGTTTCACGGTCAAACCGCGAACGCGATCGGCAAATCGCGGACAGGACGCGGGGCGATTGAGAACCGCCGCCAGGAACGTGTATATTCCTCGCGATTTTGGCGGGGCCCGCACCGCGGCGTCGCGGCGACGGCCCGCACGCCCGCTGGATGAACCCAGGAGGATCTCACGTGCCCATTCGCGTCGGCATCAACGGTTTCGGTCGCATCGGACGGCTCACCTACCGCGCCATCTACGAGAAGTACGGTCTCAATGGCGATGTCCAGGTCGTGGCCATCAACGATCTCACCGACGCGAAGACGAACGCCCACCTCCTCGAGTTCGATTCCAACTACGGGCCGTTCAAGGGGAAGGTCGGCTACGAGGGCAACGACCTCGTCGTCGACGGCCACACGATCAAGGTCTTCGCCGAGAAGGATCCGGGCTCGATCCCGTGGGGCAGCCAGGACGTGCAGATCGTCGTGGAGAGCACCGGCTTCTTCACCGACGCGACGAAGGCCGTGGCCCACAAGCGGGACAGCGTCAAGAAGGTCGTGATCTCGGCTCCGGCCAAGAACGAGGACCTGACGATTGTGCTGGGCGTCAACAACGAGATGTACGACCCGAAGAAGCACCACGTCATCTCGAACGCTTCCTGCACGACGAACGGGCTGGCGCCCGTCGCCAAGGTGCTCCACGAGACGTGGGGCATCGACCGCGGCCTGCTGACGACCGTCCACGCTTACACGAACTCGCAGAAGACGGTGGACACGGCCGCCAAGGATCTCCGCGACGCGCGCGCCGCCGCCCTCAACATCGTCCCGAGCAGCACCGGCGCCGCGAAAGCCGTCGGCCTCGTGATTCCGGCCCTGCAGGGGAAGTTCACCGGCATGGCGTTCCGCGTGCCGACCCCGACCGTGAGCGTCGTCGACTTCACGGCGATCCTCGGCAAGGACGCGTCACCCGCCGACATCAACGCCGCGATGAAGAAGGCGGCCGAAGGCCCGCTCAAGGGAATTCTCCGCTACACGGAGAAGGAGCTCGTCTCCACCGACCTCAAGGGCGACCCCCACAGCTCGATCTTCTCGGCCGTCGACACGATCGGGCTCGGCAACTTCGTGAAGGTGGTCAGCTGGTACGACAACGAGTGGGGCTACTCGAACCGGGTCGCCGACCTGCTGAACTTCCTCGAGGACCGGGGCCTGTAGTCACTCGGCGAGCGTCTGTTCCCGCTCGAACGACCTGCCGTCGGACGTCGTCATCCGCACCTGCAGCCGGAGCCTGTCCGTCGCCGGCGGCGGGCCCGGCCATGGCAGCTCCAGGTTGAGGCCGCGAACCCGCGAGGTGGGCCGAAACCGCCCGAGCGCCTGCTGCGCCGGAATCTGCCAGGTGGCGATGGGCGCCGCGTCGGGTGGGGCGGCGGCCTCGAAGGCGGCCACGAACACGTCCCCGGCCGCGGCGACGAGCCGTTCGTCGGCGTCCCGTGGCTCGAAGACGACCGCGAGGCCGTCCGATCGCCCGTCGCCATCGCGGTCGATCGGTCCGCTGCGAGACGCGTTGACGATCAGGTGCGTGATCCCCTTCTCGTCCGCCGCGCTCTCCTCGTGAGAAAGCCGTCGCACGGGAGGAGGCACGGCCGCGGTGGGTGGCGGATCGACCGGCCGCGGAGCGGGCTCGACGGGGCTTCCGAAGGACGGGCCGTCGGGGGCCCGGGCGGGCCCGAGCGACGTGCCGCGGAAGCGGAGGCCCGGGTTCGTGCCCGGCAGCGGCGGAACGCCGTCGAGCGTCGGAGGCTGCGTGGGAGCGGGCGGGGCGGTCGTGGGCGGTGGCGAGCCCGTTCGGGGCGGCGGGACGAACTCGACGGGCGGGGCGTCGATCGTCGGCGGCACGAGGCTCGGGGCGGCCGGTTTCGCCTTCGCCGGCTCGGCGACTCCCGGCGGCGGACGAACCTGTTTCGGCAGGGAGGCGTCCGGATCGACGATCCCCAGCTGTTTCTTGAGCGACGCATTCTCGACCGCGATCCTGTCGAGCCGCGACGCCTTGAAGTGCAGTTCGTCCTGGAGCTGGTAGATCTGGTCCTCCTGAAGCCGCAACTCCCGCTCGAGCAGCTGATGGTTGATGTCGCTGCGACAGCCGGCCGCGAGGACGAGAGCGGCCGCGATGGCCGCGGGGCGGTTGCGAGAGTCGTTCGAGCGTGTCATGACGCGCCTCCTTGCGCCTCAATCCACTTGGGACTCAATCCACTTGGGCCACAGTCCTCGTGAGCCACAGTCCACCCGGGGCCCAACACACCGATGTCCCGCGGGGCGTCAGGCCTCCGCTTTCACTCCCGGCATCCGTTCGACCACCTCGTCGATCAGCTTGTAGTCGAGCGCCTCCTGCGCCGACATGAAGCGGTCACGATCCGTGTCCTGCTCGATCTTCTCGAGCGGGTGTCCCGTGTGCTTGAGCAGAATCGCGTTGAGCTTCTGCTTGATGTTCTTGAACTCCTTCGCGTGGATCATGATCTCCTCGGCCGTGCCCTCCATGCCGGCGAGCGGCTGGTGGATCATGATCCGCGAGTTGGGCAGGGCCCGCCGCTTCCCCTTGGCGCCGGCCGTGAGCAGCACGGCGCCCATGGAGGCGCATTGGCCGATGCAGTAGGTGGCCACATCGCAGGTGACGAACTGCATCGTGTCGTAGATCGCGAGGCCGGCGGTGACGCTTCCGCCGGGGGAGTTGATGTAGAGGTGGATGTCGGCCTTCGGGTCGTCCGACTGCAGGAAGAGCAGCTGGGCGACGATCGCGTTGGCGACCTCGTCGTTCACCTGGGTTCCCAGGAAGACGATCCGGTCCTTCAGGAGCCGGCTGTAGATGTCCATCGCCCGCTCTTCGCGGCCGGACTTCTCGATGACGTAGGGGATCAGTGGCATGGGGGGTTCAGTCCTTCTCCTCGTCGGGAGCCGCCGGCGGCTTCGTGAGCACGTCGTCCACGAGGCCGTATTCCTTGGCCTCGGTGGCGGTGAGGTAGCGATCGCGGTCGGTGTCCTTGGCGATCCGCTCGATCTGCTGCCCGGTGTGGTGCGACAGGATCTCGTTGAGGATCGCCCGGGTCTTGATGATCTCGTCGGCCTGGATCTCGATGTCGCTCACCTGCCCGCCCACCTGGCCATAGGGCTGGTGGATCATCACCTTGGCGTGCGGCAGTGCGAACCGCTTCCCCTTGGCGCCGCCGGCGAGCAGCACGGCCCCGCCGCTCGCGGCGAGGCCGACACAGTAGGTCGCAACGGGGCAGGAGAGGATCTGCATGGTGTCGTAGATCGCCATCGTGGACGTCACGCTGCCGCCGGGCGAGTTGATGTAGAAGTGGATGTCCTTCCGCCGGTTCTCGCTCTGAAGGTAGAGCAGCTTCATGACGACTTCGTTGGCGTTGCCGTCGTAGATCTCCCCCTGCAGGAGGATGATGCGGTTTTCGAGCAGCAGGTCGCCGAGCGTCATCTGCCGCTGCCGCTGGTAGTCGCGGTAGGCGCTCGATGCCGATGGCATGGTCGGGAGGCGGTCGGTCATGGTGTTCCTGGTCATGGGTCGTTCACGGCCGCGGGGCTCCGCGGCATCGCACTATCGACGGGAGACGCTCCGCAGGTCCATCGCCTCGCTGCGGGTGGCGGTGGGAATCTCCTCCTCGCCGACGACACTGCCGCACACGGCATGGTCGATGGCGTCGGAATCGGGCCGCTCGAACTCGAAGGGAACGTCCTTGAACTTCGCCTGCGACGTGATCAGGTCGATCGTCTTCCGCTCGATGATCTGGTTTCGCAGCACGTCCATCAGCCCCCGCTTCTCGAGGCTCGACCTGACTCTCCGCGGTGAATCGCCCGACTGTGAGGCGATCGCCCTGATCTCCTCGTCGTAGTCGGCCGGCGCGTCGGCGATCTGATTTTCCTCCGCGAGCTTCTCGAGGATGAAGTGTTCCTTGAGGGCCCGGGACGTGCTCGCCATGACGTTTTGCCGAAGGCTGTTCACGTGGCGACGGATCGTGTCGTCGTCGAACCCGCTGCGGCGAAGCTCCAGAATGGACCGTTCGAGCTCCCGCTGGGCCTGCCGCCGAAGCAATTCGGGAGGAAGGTCCCATGAAGCCGAAGCCGTGAGCGCCTCGGCGACCTGCTGCCGCACCTGGCGGCGGCGATGCCATTCGAGACGGTTTTCAAGCTGCTTCCGGACGGCCGCACGGAACTCCTCGGCCGACTCGAAGCCGCCGAACTCGGCGAGCAGCGAGGGCGACAGCTCCGGTGGCTGGAACCGCTTCACGTCGACCAGGGTGATTTCGGCATTCACCTTCTCGCCACGCAGATCCTCGCGGGCGGCGTCGGGCAGGACGGCGATCTCCGCCGAAACCGTCGCCCCGGGCTTGGCCTTGGAGATGAGCTTGTCGAACCCGGCGAGCTCGGCGTCGGCGAACGACAGCTTCGACCGCACCACGATCTCCACCTCGTTGGCTTCCGACACGACCTCGCCGCCGTGGGTGAACCGCAGGTTGGCCACCACGAGGTCGCCCGTCGTCGGCGGCTCGTTCGAGGGCACCAGGCGGCCGCGCTCCCGGAGGATCTCCCGGCTGGCCTCCTCGACGTCGGCATCGGAAATCTCTCGGGTCGGTCGGTTGATCGAAAGCCCCTTCCACTTCGGCAGCTCGAACTCCGGCCGCACTTCGATCGAGAACTCGAACGTCATCGGGCCCTCGTCGGGCAGCACGACGGCGGCGACGTCGAGATCGGGCTCGCTGATCGGGGCCAGTTTCGCGCGGTCGCTCACCTGCGCCATCGCGTCGGTGAGCAGCTTCGAGCGGATCTGGTCGTTCAATTCGGTCCGGAACCGGTTCGTGACGAGCGATTTCGGCGCCCGTCCGGGCCTGAAACCCGGGAGGAGGGCATTCGGCATCAGTTCGCCGATCGCCTCGTTGAAGTAGCGGTCGATCTCTTCCCTCGGCACGGTCACCTTCACCCGACGCTGGCAGGTGGAGACGTTCGTCACGTCGATGTCGAACTTCAGTTCGGCGACCTGCTCGCCTCCTGCCGTGCCCGACCCGAGCAAGGCCTCGCTGGCGTCGGAGGTGGCGAGGGGCTGGGTGGCGTCGGCGCTGGCTGCAGGGGGCATGGATGCTCGGAAGGAGGGAGTCGTGGATGGGAAGAACCAAAGCGGGTGATGGGATTCGAACCCACGACAACCACGTTGGCAACGTGGTGCTCTACCAACTGAGCTACACCCGCGACCGTCGCACGGTAGTGCCGCGGGACGGCGTAGCCGCCGCCCACCGGCCCACCCCCGGCACCCCCCGATTATATGGCCGTAGGGGGTGCCCGCAAGGTCAAGCGTTCGGGAAGG
>DHLZ01000308.1:5226-5436 GCA_002405515.1 Planctomycetaceae bacterium UBA4655 | reverse complement strand
ATGGTGCGGACGCAGGGAATGGGAACACGCCCGCAAGCCAGACAGGCAGACGGGAAGGCGGAAAGTGAGAGGGCGGCGCCGGTGAAGGGTGCCCAGGTGGCGAACCAACACTTGGCATTATCGCAATTTGCGATTATCATTTCAGGCAAGGACGCCCGGCAGTCGATGAGGACGACATGCACGTCATTTCCAGGTCTCGTCTGCGGTCAT
>DHLZ01000308.1:765-5159 GCA_002405515.1 Planctomycetaceae bacterium UBA4655 | reverse complement strand
TACTTGATGCTCCCGGTAGTAGCAGTTCCGCCCCGCCATTCCACGCAGGCTTGCCGGAAGGACACGGTCATTCTGGAAGATGTGCCGGAACCGTGCGGATGCGGAGCGAGCGTTGTCCGCCTGGTGCAAGATCGCATCGAGGGCTGAGTGGGCGAACTTTGCCGGGCTCAAGCAGACGTTTGGTTCGGCGGATCAGGTTGGCAACTGCGTAGTATTCGATGTGGGCAACAACCGTTACCGTCTGATTGGGCGGGTGTTCTATCCACACAGGCTATACGTCTTGCGAGTCATGGATCACGAGGAGTACGACAGGGTTCCGTGGGCAAGCCGGTGCGGATGTCATAGCCCGCCGCCGAAGAGCCGTACTCCACCCACGAAGCGACCGACTCATACAGGAAGGCAAAGGAGGTGAATGATGGTCGTCAGGAATCAGCCGTCAGCGATGCCCGACTCCTACTTCGAATTGGTGAAACGGTTCCCGCTGACGCATATCCGTTCTCTCAGGCATTTGGGGCAGGCGATTGCGTTGGTGGACGAGTTGCTCCAAAAGCGGCTTGATCGCGGAGCCCAGGAATACCTTGACGCCCTGAGCGATCTGATTGCGACCTACGAAGACGAGCACACGCCGATTCCAGACGCGTCGGAATCAGATGTGCTGCGGGAACTCATGCGGTCGAGCGGTCACAAGCAGATGGCGCTTTCAAAGGCGGTGGGGATTTCGCAGTCGACACTCTCGGCGATTCTGACCGGCGAACGTGAGATGACCAAAAGCCACATGGTTGCCCTCGCCAAGTTCTTCAACGTCCCGCCAACGGTTTTCTTGCCGTCGTGACGCGGGGCTTGGCTCTCGATGATCGGCTTCCCGCCTGAGCCACCTCCGCGCCGCCGTTTTCAACCGCCGTCAACATTCAGCGAGCGAGTCGATCTTCGTTGCGACACGTTCGATGATCGTGCCCGGGAGCGACTCGAGTTCCTTCGTAGCGGAACGTCCGATCCGGACATCATGCACGACGACCCACCTTCTTGAGACGGCCGGCCTTCTCCATCCGGGCCCGAACCCTCGCCCGGCTTTCGGCAATCTCGCGCTCTCACAATCTCGCAATCTCGCCGTGGCGACGTCGAGGATGTCTTCCCACAAACCGCGTCCTTGCCGAAGATCGATCATCACGGCAGTCTTCCCACCGCGCTCATCGAAGAGGAACTTTACGCCGCGAATCATGACTCGGTCTCCGAAACAGCAGGCCGTTGCGTCCTCCTTTCAGTTGGCACCTGTTTCCGCCTTTCTTACCGGGAACTCTCCCGGCGACGGATGGGCTCGTGGTCGCGGCCTGCACACCTCGGTCTCGAGCCTGCTCCCCTTCCGGTCCGTGGCGGCAGCGGCGTGCGGAACACCACGAGCACCGGCGACCCGAGAAGACGCCGCTCCATCGTTTCATCAGCCGGCACCTCGAGACCTGGCTCACCACGCGGAGCCTCCGCGACCGGCCCGTCGCGACGCACGTCGAGGCGGAGCTCCGGGGGTATCTCCGCTGCGGCATCCTCTGCTTCGGCGTCGCCCGACGAGCTGCCGGTGATCGACATCCACAGCCGGTGAACGTCCCAGCCGGAGGCCGTGTCGTTACGTTCATCGAAGGCTCGTCAACCCTTCGATGTTTGCGGAAGTGCCATGGACCGTCCTATCCTTGAACGGCACACCAGCCCCAAGAGGCAGACTGTCTAAACTACGGGGCGCGATATGCGAGTTATGCCCTTTCTATTTCTATCCGGCCACGCGTGTGAAATGAAGTTGCTTCCAGCCGCCCGAGAGGCCTCCATGCCGATCCCGTTTCGCTCACGACATGTCGCTTCCCCGTCGTGGCTCCTGGCCGGGCTTTGCCTGCTGATGGCCTTCTGGACCGTCGCCCGCGCGGCCGACGCCCCCACCACCCCGTTCGCGTTCCAGAAGGGGGATGTCGTCGCCATCTACGGCAACGGACTGGCCGACCGGATGCAGCACTCCCCCTGGGTGGAGACGGTGCTCCAGCAGCAGCTCGGCGGCCTCGACGTCCGGTTTCGCGATCTGGCCATCTCCGGCGACACGGTCATGAAGCGTCCCCGCAGCGGAGGCGCCATCAGCGACCCGGCCTACCTCGAACTCGTCGATCCCGATGTCATCTTCATGTTCTATGGCTACAACGAGTCGTATGACGGGCCGGGCAAGATGCAGGCCTACGAAAACGAGCTCGTCAAGGCGGTCGTGGGCTACCGCACGCTGCGGGCCGAGAAGGGTACGCAGCCGCGGTTCGTGCTCTTCAGTCCGATCGCCTTCGAGGACACGGGCGACCCCAACCTGCCCGACGGCGTCGCCCACAACGCCAACCTCGCCCTCACGACCGAGGCCACGCGGCGGGCGGCCGCCAAGGCCGGGGCGACCTTCGTCGATCTCTACACGCCGACCGCGGCGCTCTTCGCCGCCAGCGCCGAGCGGCTCACGATCAACGGCTGCCACCTGAACGACGCGGGCTACCGCAGGCTCGCCGACATCATCTCCCGGGCGCTGCTGGGCACGACGGTCGCGGCCGACGCCGACCTCTCCAGGGTGTATGCCGCGGTGGCCGACAAGAACTGGCACTGGCACCACCGCTTCCGGGCCACCGACGGCAACGACATCTGGGGCAGCCGCTCCGGGCTCAGGTTCGTGGATGGCCAGAGCAACGCCGACGTGCTCAGGCACGAGCTCGAGATGCTCGACGTCATGACGGCCAATCGCGACCCCGCGATCTGGGCGGCGGTGGCCGGCAAGCCCGCCACGGTCGACGACAGCAACGTGCCGCCCCCGGTGCCCGTGAAGTCGAACGTCAGTGGCGGCAAACCGGGCGCCGACGCAAAGGTCGTGTATCTCTCGCCCGAGGAGAGCCGGGCCAAAATCAAGGTTCCCGAGGGATTCGAGCTGGGCGTGTTCGCCTCCGAGGAGCAGTTCCCCGAACTGGCCAACCCCGTGCAGCTGCAGGTGGACGCCAAGGGGCGGCTCTGGGTGGCCTGCTGGAGCACCTACCCCAAGTGGGAGCCGCTCAAGCCGATGAACGACTGCCTGATGATCCTGGAGGACACCGACCACGACGGGAAGGCCGACAAGCGGACCATCTTCGCCACCATCCACAACCCGCTCGGGTTCGAGTTCTGGGGGCAGGGGGTGATCGTCACCTCGGGCCCCGACCTCTACCATCTCGCGGACACCAACGGCGACGACAAGGCCGACGTCCGCACCATCCTGCTGCAAGGCCTCGGCACCGAGGACACGCATCACGCCGCCAACAACCTGATCTACGGCCCCGACGGCGGCATCTACTGGCAGAGCGGCGTCTTCCTCGTGCACAACCACGAGACTCCGTGGGCGAAAAACCTCGCCATCGGCACCTCCGGGATGTACCGGTTCGATCCGCGCCGCTTCTCGATCACGCCCCACGCCACCGGCAACGGGCCGAACCCGCACGGCACGTCCTTCGACCGCTGGGGCTCCTGCTTCGCCAACGACGGCACCGGCGGCGGCTCGTTCCAGGTGCGGCCCGAGGGCAAGGGCTTCGCGATGCACAGGCTGCTGGCGACGGAGTTCCGGCCGGTGCCGGCCAACGAGATCATTTCCTCAACGCACTTCCCCGACGACATGCAGCAAGACTTCCTGATCTGCAACACGATCGGGTTCCTGGGAGTGAAGCAGTACGACCTCGATCGCGACGGCGAGACCGACGCGGAGGTGGCGGCCAAGGCGGAAGTCGCCGGCACGGACAAGGACGGCAAGCCGAAGCCGCGGACGCAGCGGAAGTTCGGCGAGGTCTGGGGCACGCCCGCGCGGGCCCTGCTGGAGAGTGAGGACCGCCACTTCCGGCCGACCGACGCCATCGTCGGTGCGGACGGCGCCCTCTACGTGGCCGACTGGCACAACGTGATCATCGGCCACATGCAGCACAACATCCGCGACCCGAATCGCGACCACTCCCACGGCCGGATCTTCCGGCTCACCGCCCAGGGGCGACCGCTGCAGAAGCCGGTGGCGATCGCCGGGCAACCGATCGCGGCCCTGCTTGCGAACCTCGCGCACCCGGTCGACGGCGTCCGCCACCGGACCCGCGTCGAGCTCGCGGGCCGGCCCACGGCCGACGTGATCGCGGCCACGAAGCAGTGGATCGAGACGTTCAACCCCGACGACGAAACCGAGGCTCATCACCTCCTCGAGGCGCTCTGGCTGCACCAGCAGCACAACGTGCGGAACGAGCCGCTCCTCGAGAAGCTGCTGCACTCAAAGGTGCCGCATGCGGCCCTGGCAGCCGCCACGGTCAGGCACTTTTGGCGGGACGTCGACCAGACCGGCGCCGGCGGCTTCGCGTCCCAGCCCGCGCCGGAGGTCGTGAAGTTCG
>DHLZ01000308.1:0-510 GCA_002405515.1 Planctomycetaceae bacterium UBA4655 | reverse complement strand
TATCCCACGCTCGTCGGCAGCCCCTGGGTGCTCGGCAGCGAGGAGCGGCTGGCGAAGAGCGTGCTCCACGGCCTGTGGGGTCCGATGACGGTCAACGGCCAGACCTACGACCCCACCCGCGGCGTGCCCCCGATGACCGCCTTCCACTCCCTCTTGAACGACGACGAGACGGCGGCCGTGCTCACCTTCGTGCGGAACACGTGGGGCAACAAGGCCGCACCGGTCAACGCCGAGCTCGTGGCGCGGGTGCGAAAGGAGACCGCGTCGCGATCCACCTTCTGGAGCCCCGCTGAACTGCTGGCCGCGCATCCCCTCGAGCCCGATCTCGTGGCGGCGGCCGCCGCCGCGACGCAGGAAGCGACGGGCAACGTCGCGCTCGAGAAGGAACTGCTCGCCGCCGACCCGGTGCAACTGGCCGCGGTCGCGCGGGCCCGCGGCAACGCCGCCCGCGGCAGGAAGCTCTTCTACGAAGCCCGCACCACCTGCTCCACCTGCCACGATCCACCGGGC
>DHLZ01000138.1:1485-4453 GCA_002405515.1 Planctomycetaceae bacterium UBA4655 | reverse complement strand
AGAGGTCGCACGTGTGGTTGTGAAACATGATGCCGCGATCCCGGGCGAGAGCCGGAGCCCACCGCTTCACGAGCGCGGCCTCCTCCTGGGCCGAATGCCTGGGGAAAATCCAGAGCATGTGCGCCCAGAGCCCGCCCTCCCGCGGCGTGTGGGGATCTCCGGGCTGGTCGCTGAAGGCATGGTGCTTGCGGTGGTTTGCCACCCAGACGACGGCCGATCCCTCCCCGGAGATCCCGCCGATGAAGGCGAACAGCCATCGGACCAACGGATAGGTGAGGAAGCTTCCGTGGGTCAGCATCCGATGGTAGCCGAGACAGACGCCGAGCGAACCGGTCACCCAGGAGAGCACAACGCAGATGGCGAGCCCCGACCAGGTGAACGTGAAGGGCGCCGCAAGCGCCATCGCGTGGATGCCCGTGATCCAGAGGAGCGTCGGCCAGTCGATGTCCTTGGCGAGGTCGTGCACGGCGGTGTCGACGATCCCGTCGCGGCGGGGTTCGACGCCCGCGGGAGGCATGTGATCCTGCTCGATGCCGACGATGTCCACGACATCGACACCGGTCACGGAGCCGACGGCCGAGCCGACCTCCTCGAACGCCACATCTGCCGTACGTTTCTCAAGCATCGTTCCGCTGCCTCTCGCTCTGAATGACGGGGATACCTGGCACCGAGACCCTACTTTGAACAATCTCGTCCGTTTTGCCACCCTCCCTGCGTCAGATCGCGGTCGACGCTCCGTCAAAAATGCGTCAAATCTCGCGTTGCTGCGTGCGGATCCGAGCGAGAGACAGCTAACGACGCTCGGTGGGGGGAGACGTCGGCAGCAGGGGAGTGAGCCATGCCGTCGCGGCCGTGGCCGGGAGCGGGCGGGCGTCACGTGGGGCGAATGCCCAGGGGATCCGCTCGATGGCGACCGGCTCGCTCGGAGCCTCGAGCACCGTCCGGCCGCCGGCGGTCACGATCCCCCGGCCTCCAGCCCCGGCGGCGCCGATCCGCGCTCCAGATGCGTCGATCGCAAGCGAACAGGCGAACCGATCCATCTGCCGTACTCCGAGCGACGAGAGGCCGGCTTCACGGCCGAGATAGTCTTCGCCCGCGCGGCACTGCGCCACCTGCACGAACCGCTCGAGCAATTCCTGCGAGATGACGCCCGGGCCGACGTCGATCGTGGCGTTCGCCCGCACGATCCTTCCCGCCGACAGCGTGGCCGAGGCGAGGTCGAGCCGCGCCGGGCCCTCGAACCGCATCGGCGACCCGAAGAACCTCGCGATCGTCGCCGCGTCGAATCGGTCACACGAGCCGGCCACCTCGCCGGTCCATCCGCCACCCGCCCACTCGGCGTTGATCGATCCCGAGCACCATCCTGCGACCCCGTCCACCGACTGACCGATCGCCGCGACCACGCAGGCCGCGGGCACGGGATCGTCAACCCTCGCTTCGACCGCGACGCGACCCCGCCCGCCATCAACCGACCGCACGATCCGCACCTCGTCGCTCGTCGCGGGCTCCCGCCGGATGCGGACGGCCCTCTCGGAGCCGACGGCGACGCACTCCACTCGGACTCCAGATGCGACGTCGCGATTTCCGCCGTTCTCATCGGGCCACCGCACGCGCGCGACATCGACGAGCCATGCCCGCGGATGCCGCTCGGGCTCCACAAGCCAGTTTCTCGCCATCCGACCGACCGCCGCACAGGCCTCCGGCGTCGCCGCGAGGACGGGTATCCGGATCCGAACCTCGCGAGGGGTCGTCTCGATCTCGACGACGTCGAAGCCCGCCGCGGCCGATCCGTCGTCGGCCCGGATCTCGCAGTTCGAAAGCCTCACGCATCCGGGCCGCACGTGATCGATCCGCTCGCAACGGACGGCGAGGCCGATCTCCTTCGCCCAGGCTGCGGTCGCGGCGTCAAGGTGGGAGGCACTCCTCCAATGCGCGGCCCAGGCCGCCAGTGCCGCGCATGGCACAATGCAGAAAAGCACGAACGCCGTCCGTGCCGATTTCACCCGCGACTCCGACCGCTCCACGAACATCCCTGTTCGACTCCCTGTTCAGGTCCCTGTTCTGGCGATTCACTCCGGACGGCTACCTTGCCTCCGCAAGCTCATGGTAGAGGGCGTAGCGGGCCCGCATCTCCTCGACGCTGTCGCCGCCGAACTTGTCCACGACCGCCGCGGCCACCTCGAAGGCGACCACGTTCTCGACGATCACGCTCGCGGCGCTCACCGCGCAGACGTCGCTCCGCTCGTAGGCGGCCTCCTCCGGCTGCTTCGTCCGCAGGTTCACCGACTCCAGCGGCTTGCGGAGCGTGCTGATCGGCTTCATCGCGGCGCGGATGACGAGCGGCTGGCCGTTGGTCATCCCCGCCTCGAGTCCGCCGGCGTTGTTGGTCGGACGGGTGAAGCCGAGCGACGGGCCGCCGCGTTTCGAGGCGTCGAACTGGATCGGGTCGTGCACCTGCGACCCGCGACGCCTGGCCGCCTCGAAGCCGAGGCCGATCTCGACCCCCTTGATCGCCTGCACGGCCATGACGGCCTGGGCAAGCCTGCCGTCGAGCTTTCGGTCCCACTGAGCGTGGGTGCCGAGGCCGATCGGAAGCCCGTCCACCCGCGTTTCAACGATGCCGCCGAGCGTGTCTCCCTCCTTGCCGACCCTGTCGATGAGGGCCTCGACCTCCTTGTCACGATCGGGATGCAGAGAGTAGACGGAGCTCGAGTCGCGGACCGCGCGAAGCTCGCCGATCGTGCCGTCGCGGTCGCCGAGCACGAGATCGCCGAGTTCCCGCACCCATCCGGCAACTTCGATGCCGAAGAGCGAGAGGAGTTGTTTCGCGAGCGCCCCTGCGGCGACCCGAGCGGCGGTCTCGCGGGCGCTCGCCCGTTCGAGCACCGCGCGGATGCCCCCGAGATGCTTGATCGATCCCGGGAGGTCGGCGTGGCCGGGCCGCGGGCGGTCGACGTCGTCGAGCCGC
>DHLZ01000138.1:0-1324 GCA_002405515.1 Planctomycetaceae bacterium UBA4655 | reverse complement strand
CGAGCTTGGCGTCGCGGTTCACCACCTGCATGGCCAGCGGGCTTCCGAGCGTGACGCCCTTCCAGAGCCCCGAAAGAAACGTCACGGCGTCGGTCTCGATCCGCTGCCGGCCGCCGCGGCCGTAGCCCCCCTGGCGGCGGACGAGTTCATGGTCGATCGCCGCCGCATCGACCGCGAGGCCTGCCGGAAATCCGTCCACGAGGGCGACGAGCGCGGGGCCATGCGACTCGCCGGCGGTCCAGTATCGAAGCATCGTGCGGCAGAAAATCCCGGGGGTGCGAACCCTCCGAGTCTAATTCGGGTTTTCCACCGCCCCTAGGCCAGTTCGGCGGGGCGGCGGGAATCGCACCGCGGCCAGACCTCCGGGCTCGGAAATCGCTCGGAATCGACGCTGCCGCCATGACACCGCGGGCAAGTCATAATGCTCGATGCTCGTTTCCGGCCAGGTGCCTTCATGAGTTCGCCCGATCTCGACGCCGCCTATCGCGCGACTGCCTACGTCGTGGAGATGCCCGGGGGCGAGAGGATCTCCCTGCGGTGCGGAGGGCCGTCCGCGGATCTCGACCGCCACCTCCAGGGTCTCGGCGTGGTGGAATGGGCGTTCGTGACCGCGTGCAATCCGCGGTCGAAGCGGCTCGACGACGCCGTGAACGCCCTTCGCATGGCACGGCTCGACGAGGTTCTCCGCGACCGTCGCCTGCCTTCGCTCACGGGCTCGGGGGTTCCGGATGCGGCCGGCTGGCCGCCGGAGCCGAGCCGGCTGGTGCTCGGCATCGGTGAAGCCGACGCGATCGACCTCGGACGCCTCTTCGATCAAAATGCGATACTCGTGGGCGTTCGTGGCCACGCGGCGAGGCTCGTCTGGATAGCACACCACCCCACGGAAGAAGGGTGCGTCACGGGAGCGTGATGCCTCCGAATCGATGCATCCGAATCGCTGCCTGGCACGATCGGCGGGCCTGCCTGCCGTCGCTTCGATCGCCCGTGGGACGATTGGGGCGGGGGGGCTTGCCGGCCCGACTCTTCGACGGCCACCCTCGCAGCCGATAATAGGTGTTGCTATAGTTATCAAAGACTGGGTGCTAAAAAAGGTTCGGTGATGAGCCTCCTCTCGAGGAGGGCCATGATGAAACCGTTTCATGGAGTCTCGTCAGGCCTGCTGTTCGTCTGCCTCGCCGCAGCGGCGGCCGCGGCTGAGACTGCCCAGGCTGTCGCGGGGGGGGGAGGAGACCACCGACGCGGGGTGGGAGAAAAAAAAAAAAGGGGGGGGGGGGGGGGGGGGGGGGGAGGGGGGGGCGAGGGCCGGGGGGGCGAGGGCGGGGCG
>DHLZ01000088.1:3701-4044 GCA_002405515.1 Planctomycetaceae bacterium UBA4655 | reverse complement strand
GTGTCGGGCTTCTCGGTGCCCCACGGGCCGAGGCGGGCCGTCATGACGCGGCGCCGCTACCGGCGCGCGGCGGTCGAGGACGGCCTGGCGAAGATCGACGTCGACACGACCGTCCTGACGCCCATCGATGACCCCCGGCTCGAGGCGCACCTCGTCGAGCGAATCTGGGACGGCCGGATCCTGTTCGACATCGCCCGCGGTCGGGTGGAACGTCGCACCACCGGAACCGACCGCACCGTCGTCGGGTTCAGCGGCTCCCAGTCGAGCATCCACTACAGGGCCAAGCTCGACGAACGCCTCGTCGGCGGCAAACAGCCCGACTGAAGGGCCGCCCCGAACCCGC
>DHLZ01000088.1:0-3413 GCA_002405515.1 Planctomycetaceae bacterium UBA4655 | reverse complement strand
GGGGATCAGGAGCCCGTGCGGAGCAGGTCCTCGACGCGGCGGATCGCCTCGTCGGCATCCCAGCGGGCGTCGGCGATCTGGAGCGTGGAGCGGCTCGACACCCAGGACGCGACGGCCTTGTGGGCGGAGATCACGGTCGAGTGGCTGCGACGGCCGAAGTAGCTGCCGATCTCCGTGAGGGCCGCTGGCGTGTGCTTGCGGGCCAGGAACATCGCGAGCATCCGCGGGTGGTTGACTCGCTTGGCACGACGGGAGGACTGAAGCGAGCCCGACTCGAGACCGAACGCGGAGCAGACGGCCCGCTCGATGTCGGCGAGACGGACGCTCCGGACGCTCGCCCGCACGAGATCGGCGAGGGCCTCCTCCGCGAGCCCACGAGTCACGGGAACGCCGAGCATGTGGCTCGTGGCCTCGAGCCGGTTCACGGCGCCGGCCAGTTCCCGGGCGGTTCTCGTCATGTGCGTGACGACGAACTCGACGACGTCGTCCGGCAGGGCGATCCGCTTGCGGTCGGCGATCGCGAGCACGATGCCGCGGCGGACCTCGGCGTCGGGCGGAGCGATGCGGGCCGACATGCCGCCGGAGAGTCTCTGGACGAGGTCGTCTCCGAGGTCGCCGAGGTCACACAGGTCGCGGTCGCACGAAACCACCAGCTGCCGGGCCTGTCTCTGAAGGGCGTCGATGGTTTGCTGAAATTCGACCGTGGTCGCACGCTTCCCGGCAAAGAACTGCAGGTCGTCGATGACCAGCAGATCGACGTTGCGGCAGTTGCGGCGAAAGGCGGGGAGCCCGCCACCGTGGAGGGCCTGGAGAAAGCTCGTGGTGAACTGCTCGGCCGAGAGGAACACGGCCGAGATGCCCGGATGCCGTTCGCGGGCACGTTGGCAGCAATGCTCGAGCAGGTGCGTCTTTCCCACGCCGCTCGGCCCCTGAATCAGAAGCGGCGAGACCTCTCCGGGACGCTGCACCAACAGATCGATCGCGGCGATCGCCATGCGGTTGCTCTCGCCGGCGATGAACGGGCCGAACCGCGGCCCTCGCCGTGACCCCGGCCCAGCCGCCCCCTCACGCGGCCCGGTTCCGGATTCGGATCCGCGAACACCCTCCCCGCGGGGCCGGGAGGATTTCGACGGGACGACACCAGCCCCCGCGACAGCGATACCGTGATCGGCGGGCTCCCCATCCTTCGGCGTCGCCAGTTCCGGCGTGACTGGTTTCGCCGTGACTCGTTCGTCTGGATGGGCTTCGGCGGCAGCCGACGGGGGGGTGACCGACTCGGCATCGTCGCAGCGAAACAACACGCCTGCCTCCGGACCGCAGACCGCCCTTGCCACCGCCTCCAAGTCGCTTCGGAACGTCTTCCGAATCCAATCGAGCACGAACCCGTCGCTCGACTCGACGACGATGCCGCACGCGATCTGACGGAGACGCAACGAGCCCCCGAACCAAACCTCGAAACGCTGCCTCCCGATCCTCCCCACGAGCTCCGATTCGATCGAAATCCCGCTCGAAGACATCGCAGTCTCGCATCCATGCCCGACCCGGCGTCCCTGCCGGCTTTTCCTCCTCATCGGACGATCCTTCGAACGCGGAGGCCCGTGCCACCGCTCCGTGAGTGTGGCGGATTGTAGGAGTGCTGGCAGTGCTGTCAAACCTCCATGCGTTCGCATCGGAACAGCGACGCATGCCGGTTCAAACACGATTCATTTTTCGCGAACGCGACGGTCTTCCACGGTGGAAAACCTGTCCAACGCCCCCTTTGGTGACGCCCGCGTGCTCGACATATACTCTCGTCGCGACGTGATGTTTTCACGAGCCCAGGGGCCTCCAATGACAACGAATTTTGCCGCACGCTGCCGCTCCTGCCCGAGATTTCACGACACCGTGCGGCTCGCCGTGGCGGCCCTGATCTTTTCCCTGCCATGCGGCCTCGGCAGCGGCGAGGACGATTCCACGAAGACCCTCGGGCCCCCGGGCCGTCTGGGGCTCGCGATCGATGATTCGCTCGTGCCCGGACGGCTTGTCGTCGTCGAGGTCGATCCGTCCGGTCCGGCGGCCAAAGCGGGCGTGCGGGTGCAGGACATGGTGCTCGCGATCGACGGCGAGCCGACCCTGAATGCCGAGAGATTCGCCGCGGCGATTGCAACCATCGGTCCGGGCGACGGCGTGCGGTTTGCAATTGGTCGGGGCGGCGTCGTCGAGGAAGTCACGCTGGTCGCCGATTCTCCCGCAGCGGCGACTGCTCCCGCAGCGGCGGCGCGGTCGGCCTTTGGCCAGCCTCCCGCCGCTCTTTCCGAGTTCCCTGCCGCGGCGGGCCCTTTCAGCGGCAGCAAGGTTGCCGCGTCTGCGATTCCAGAGCCCTCGGATGCGACCGTCCCCGCCGTTTCGACGCCGGCGTTTACGGAGCCGAGGTCGTCGCCGGACCGGTGGCCGGACTCGACCGCCGGGCTCCCGCCCGGCCGGACGCTGCCGGTTGAGAACGGCCGCGGCAAGAAGGCGCTGGGGGTCAGAACCGTGCCCGTAGACCCGGTCGTCCAAGCCCGCTACAGCCTGCCCGAGCCCACCGGGGCGCTCGTCATCGGCCTGCTGGAAGATCTCCCAGCCTCCCGCGCCGGGCTGCCGACGGGCAGCGTGATCGTGGCGCTGGACCGACAGCCGGTGAGATCTCCAACGGAACTCACGAAGCTGGTCGGCGAGGGGCCGACGGATCGCCCGGTGAAGCTCGAGTACATCCTGCCTGGAGGCGAAACGCGGGCCGCCGAAGTATCGCTTGTCAGCGTGACCGCGCAGACCGCAGCCGCGATGACGAATGCCGCGATGGTGAGTCCCACGCCCGTGAACCCTGGGGCGACCGCCCCTGCCGACAGGTTCAACGCTGCGGCCGAGCCCGACAGGGTCGACCCAGACAGGGTCGATCCGGACGGTGACGCCTTGCGGCTGGAAATCTTGCAGATACGCAAGGCGATCGATTCGCTCGTACGGCGCCTCGAGGACCTGGAGAGCCGCGGCTCGATCAGAACACGCTGAACCGAGTTTCCCCGACACGGTTTGCCGAACCGCTGCCCTCGCTGACTGTGGAAAAAGTCCATCCATGAACTTTTCCCAGTTGTACTACCCCGAGCACGATGTTGTTGACAGTGGTTTTCGGCTGACTGAGCGGCACAACGGTCTCACGGAAGCCCGAGGCGCAAGTTGCCCTGCAGGCGTTTGCTGGAAATGCCCGGAAGCCCGAGGCGCGAGCCGAGAGGGGCGTCAGGGTCGCGCCAAGAGCCGGGTGATTTGGCAAAACAGTGTCCATTCCGAGTGTTTTTGAGTGCCTCGACGCCGCTTTTCTGCACATCGTCAACTCCCCTCTCGGCTTGCGCCTCGGGCTTCCGTATTGGGCACCTATTCGCCTGCAGGGAAACTTGCGC
>DHLZ01000049.1:3437-4720 GCA_002405515.1 Planctomycetaceae bacterium UBA4655 | reverse complement strand
CCGCCGCACCTGCAGCGAGGGGCCGGTCTTCGACTCGAGTCTCATCGCCTGTTGCGCCGCGGCCAATCTGGCCTCAGCCCTGCTTGGCGGCGAGCAGTCGCGACGAGAGACGCGACTTGATGCGGGCGGCGCGGTTGCGGTGGATCACCTTCGCGGCCGCGGCCCGATCGACGGTGCGGGCCGCCGTGCGAAACGCCTCGGCCGCCTCGTCGTGCTTCGCCGTCCCGGCTGCGGTGAGAACGCGGCGGATCGCCGACTTGATTTCCGATTTTGCGGCACGGTTCCGCTTGCGGCGGGCGAGATTCTGGCGGTTTCGCTTCTTGGCGCTGGCCGAATGGGGCATGGGAGCTCTGGCAACGGGTTACGGGATCTTTTTCAAGGCCCACTTGTTTCAGGGAGCTCTGTTATGGCCGATGGAATCGAGCTTGTCCAGCCGTTGGGCCACGTCCCGGTAGCCGAAATCGAGCCCGGCGAGCGTGGAAAGGTGCTTTTTGGCCAAATCGACATCGTCCAGTCCGGCCGCCAGCACTCCCGCCCGGTAGAGCGCCCGCTTGCGGAGGTCGAGTTCCCGGTCGGTGAGCAGGTCGACCGCCGTGGTGTAGTTTTGCATCGCGAGCTGGTACTGCTTGATCTTTTGGAAGCACTCCCCGAGTTCGAGAGACACCTGCCCCCGTTTCCTCGGATCCTGGAGTGAGTCCTGGAAGTGACGGATGGCCTCGACGACATTGCCGGCGGCCTTCAGTCGCATCGCCAGCTCGTACTTCCACGTCGGGTTTTCCGGATACCTCGACGCACGGGCTGAGTAGACGTCGATCTCCAGCTTGAGGAGCTGCTGGCGGAGCTTGTCGAGCGTTGCCCGTGTCGTCTCGGAATCCTCTGCTTCGAGACGCTTTTCCGCGACGAGGATCCGTTGCCGGGCCCACCGCATCTGCCGGTCCTCGAGGTGCTCGCGGACCTTCAGGTCGTTGCCGGAGGCGGCCAGCGCGTCGAGCAGCGTCTTCTCGGCATCGACGATCGATCCCGACCGATCGTGGAGGTCGGCCAGTTCGAGATAGTTCCCGATCTCGGTCGGCTTCGTCTTGATCAAAGACTTCAGCTCCGCGGCCCGGTCGGTGGCCGTGGGCTCGGCCGCCGCCACGGGCTTGGCGGCTCCTCCCCTGCCGGCGAGGCCATGCCCCGCGACGATCGTCTTCTCGACCTGCAGTCGGGCGATTTCCCTCTGCGCCTCCTCGGCGAAATTCTTCACGTTCGACACGCGGACCCAGCAGGCGATCGCCTGGTCG
>DHLZ01000049.1:0-3248 GCA_002405515.1 Planctomycetaceae bacterium UBA4655 | reverse complement strand
GCGGCGTCGAGCGCGGCCTTCAGGTAGACCCGCTGGGTCTCGAGCTGCAGGAGGTTGCCGCATGCGTCGGCCATCGCGAGCAGGCAGGAGTGGTCGAAGGGGTTCGTCTTGAGGATCGCCAGTCCCTGCTTGAGCACTTCTCCCCACTGCGCGGCGGCCGCGGCCTTCTTCATGCCGGCCTTCGCCCCGACGTTGAACAGGCCCGAAAGTCCCGGCGCGCGGCTTTTCCCGCCGTGTTTCTTGCGGAGGACTCCGAGCAGGTTTTGCAGGTAGATCGCGTTGCCGGGATCTCCGAGGACGCACTGCTGGAACATCTCGATCGCATACTCGAGGTTCGTCGCGGCACTCTGCGTTCCCCGCTGGAAGCACTGCGACAGCCGGGCGCGATCGGTCGGGGAGAGATTCGAGGCCGCCGTTTGTGGGGTTGGCGGCACGGCCGCTGCTTCACTCGACATGATTACAATCCTATCAAACCTCGTGCCGTGGCGGGAGCCCGGCGAATCCGTATCTGCAAAGCCGATGCCCCCTTCACGACAACCCTCGAGCCGAACGATCGACGAGCCGCCCTCCGCGGCAGACTCGCGGCCTCGGGTGCGATTCATCGGGGCCGGGCCCGGCCCCGTGGACCTGCTGACCGTGAGGGCGATGCGTGCCATCGAAGCCGCCGACGTCGTGGTGCACGATCTGCTCGTGCACGCGAGCGTGCTCGCGCTGGTGCCGTCGAGTGCGCGGCTCGTGCCGGTGTCGAGGGATTCGATCGCCGTGGGTGAGATGGGCGACGCGGGCCTCGAGACCGGACGAGCGCTCCGCGACCTCGCCTCGGCCGGAAAGAACGTCGTGCGTCTCAAGGGGGGGGATCCAACCGTGTTCGCCCGCCTTGCCGAGGAGATGCAGCCCTTGCGGGAGGCGGGCATCGACGTCGAGATCGTGCCCGGCGTGACCGCCGCCGTCGCGGCGGCCGCCGCGGCGTGCATCCCGCTGACAAGCCGCACGCACGCGTCGGCCGTCGCCCTGGTCACCGGCCACCAAGCCGGCGAGAATGGTGGTCTCGATCTCGGGCGGCTTGCCGCGATGCCCGGCACGCTCGTCTTCTACATGGGCGTCGAGCGGCTCGAGGAGTGGTCGCTTCGGCTCGTCGCGGCAGGTCGCCGTGGTGACACGCCCGTGGCGATCGTCTCGCAGTGCGGATGGCAGGGAGAGAGGATTCTCCTGACCACGCTCGCCGACGCTTCGGAGGCCGCGTCGAGGCATTCGATGGTCTCTCCCGCGGTCGCGATCGTCGGCGAAGTCGTCGGCGAAGTCGTCGGTGAGAGCGGACGCCCGCGCGACGATGCCGGGCCGCTGCCTCGCGCAGCCGCGGCACGGCTTGACCGGCCGCTCGTCGGCCGACGGGTCGTGGTGACGCGGCCCGAGGGGCAGGCCGACGAACTCGCCGCGCGGCTTGCGGCGCTCGGGGCGGAGTGCCTGAGCGTGCCGGCCATCCGCATCGAGCCGCCGACCTCGTGGGAGCCCATGGATGCGGCGATCCGCGACATCTCTGCATTCGACTGGGTCGTGTTCTCGAGCGGCAACGGGGTGACGGCGTTCGTCGAGCGGCTGCGGACGATGGGTCGAGACGGCAGGCACCTCGGCACGGTCAGGCTCGCCGCGGTCGGGGCGAAGACGGCGGCGGCGTTGGCCGCGGCCGGGTTTTCCTGCGACCTCGCGCCTTCGACGGCGTATTCGGCGGAGTCGTTGGCAGGGCTGCTCGTGAACGGGCCGCCGAGCAGACGGTTTCTGCTCGTGAAGGCCGACAGAGGCCGGGACGTGCTCGCCCGCAGGCTCGCGGCGGCCGGACATCACGTTCGGGAGGTGGTTGCCTACCGCAGCATCGACGTCGCCTCCATCGATCCCGCGGTGGCCGATTCCCTCGCTCGCCGGCCTGCCGACTGGATCACGCTCACGAGCCCCGCGATCGCGTCCGCCTCGATCCGCCTGCTCGGGGATCGCCTGGCCGGGGTCCGGATCGCGAGCTTGAGCCCGCTGACATCGGAGGCGATTCGGGCCGCCGGAAGGGAGCCGGCCGTGGAGGCCGCCGCGGCCACGGCGGAATCCCTCACGGCCGCGATCGTGACCTGCGAGCAGTCCTTGCCTGCGTCTCCTGCGGCTTCGCCAGGGTTCCCCCAGCTTTCCAGCCGGCGACCCTGACGCTTCTGCGTGCATCCGGCCGGCGCATCGACTCGCGAGCCCTCGTCGGCCGATGCGACTTCTCGGGGGAAACGAGAAATGCCGTCCGAATCTTCTTCCGCCGTCGTTGCGATCTGCTGCCGCCTGCCGGAGGGCTTGCAGCCCGAACTCCTGGAGGATTGGACGCGGCCTGTCCGATCGGCGCGGCTGGCCGTCACATGGATCGTCAGCCCGGACGATCTCGAGGCCGCGGCAGGTCAGCTGGCATCCCGCGACGAGCTTGATCGGCTGGCGGTCGAGCTGCCGAACGACTGGTTCGCGGCCGACGTGCGGCAGTCGCTCATTCGGCAGCGATTCGCCGCGATCCGCAGGGTGGCGGCCTCAGTGGATGCGTTCGTCATCCGCTCCGCAACGGGAGCGGCTCCGCCGGCAGCCGTGCGGCCGGAGCTTCTCGTTGAGCATGGCGTTCGGTTGGTGGTGACGAAGGACCTCGGCAGCTGGCATGGCCGGCGCAGCCGTCGGCCTGGCCCGCCGGGATGGTCTTGCTCGAGCCCCGTCTGGGGGCTTTGGGAGGTGGGGTTCTCGTCGAAGAAACCTCGCGGCTGGTTCGGTGGGATGCTTCCGATCGTCCTCGGCCCGTCGTTCGAGTCCGGCATGCTCTCCGTCATCCAGACGGGGCAGGTCGCCGGCCAGTCGAAGCGGGAGGCTCGCCAGCGGTTCGAGCGCACGCTGCACTGGATCGCCAGATCTGCCGCGGCGCGACGCCCGCGGATCGACGCGGTCACGCTCTCGCAGCTTGCGACGATCCTCGCCTCCGCCGCGGGTGGCGGCGGCCAACGCAGCGTCCTCGCCGCCGCCTGATCAGCGTCCTCGCTGCCGGCTTACTACCGGGAGCATCAAGTAGTTGACATTACTCTGCGGGCAACTCGGCCAGCTGACTTTCACGGAAGCCCGAGGCGCGAGCCGAGAGGGGAGTTGACGATGTGCAGAGAGGCGGCGTCGCGCCACACAGAAACGCTCGGAATGGCCACTGTTTTGCCAAATCGCCCGCCTCTTCGCGCGACCCTGACGCCCCTCTCGGC
>DHLZ01000056.1:4673-17063 GCA_002405515.1 Planctomycetaceae bacterium UBA4655 | reverse complement strand
GGGGCGGCGTTGACGCCGTCGCCGGTCATGGCGACGACGTGCCCACGGGCCTGCAGGGCCCGCACGAGCCGGAGCTTCTGCTCGGGCACGACACGGGCGAACACGGCCGCCGTCTCGGCGAGCTCGGGCAGGGCCGCGTCGTCGAGGGCCTCGATCTCCCGCCCCGTCACCGCCCCGATGGCGTCGCCATCGGCGTCCACGGCGCCGTCGATGCCCAACCGCGCGGCGATGGCCGCCGCGGTCACGGCATGGTCGCCGGTGATCATCTTCACCCGCACGCCCGCCGCCTGGCAGATCCGCACCGCTTCGTTCGCCTCCGGCCGTGGCGGGTCGATCATCGCCTGCAGCCCCACGAAGACGAGGCCCGAGGCGACGTCGGCGTGGCCCAGCGACGCGGTCTCCGCGGGAAGGTCTTTCCGCGCGAAGGCCAGCACCCTCAGGCCGTCGGCTGCGAGCCGCGCCACGTCGACGGCGATTGCCCCGCCGTCGATCGGTCCACGATGGCCGGCGGCGTCGAAGGCGGCGTCGCAGCGGGCGAGGATGGCCTCGACCGAGCCCTTGGCGTAGACGACCCGCGGCCGCTCGAGACCTTGGTCGTGGAGCGTCGCCATGTATTGCCGCTCCGACTCGAAGGGGATCGAGTCGATTCGGGGCGTCTCCTCGAGCAGCTGTGCCGACTGGATGCCCGCCTTCGGCCCGACGACCAAGAGCGCGGCCTCCGTCGGGTCTCCCTCGACGTTCCAGCTCCCTCCGACCGGGAGCACGCGGGCGTCGTTGCAGAGCACGCCCGCCCGCAGACACTCGAGCAGGGCGACGCGGCCATGCATGTCGGCGACCGAGAGCGACGTGCCGTCGGCCGTGATCGCGCCCTCGGCCGCATAGCCAGAGCCCGACACGGCGAACGTCTCGCCACCGGCGACGATCGTCGTCACCGTCATCTGGTTCTGCGTGAGGGTGCCGGTCTTGTCGGAGCAGATGACGGTGGTGCTGCCGAGCGTCTCGACGGCGGGCATCCTCCGGATGATGGCCCGGCGCTGGGCCATCCGGGCCACGCCGACGGCCAGCATGATCGTGACGGCTGCCGGCAGGCCCTCGGGGATCGCGGCCACGGCCAGCGCCACCGAGGCCTTGAACATCAGCAGCGGTGATTCCCCCCGCAGGATGCCGACGGCGAAATTGAATGCGGCGATCGCGAGGATCGCCACGAGGAGGATGTTGCCGAACCTTGCGATGAGCCGCGTCAATGGGGTCTGGATGTCATCGGCCGAAGCGATCAGCCCGGAGATGCGGCCCACTTCCGTCCCGTCGCCGATCGCGACCACGACACCGGTCGCCTGGCCGAAGGTGACGAGTGTCGAGGCGTAGGCCATCGAGCGGCGGTCCGCCAGGGGCACCTCGGCGGCGACCGGGTCGGCGGACTTCTCCACCGGCACCGACTCGCCCGTCAGGGCCGCTTCCGCCACGTGCAGGTCGCGGCCCCGCACGAGCCGGAGGTCGGCCGGCACCTTGTCGCCCGCCTGCAGGAACACGACATCTCCCGACACGAGGCCGGCCGCATCGACTCGCTCCGTGCGCCCACCGCGAACCACCGTGGCCTCGGTGAGGAGGGTCCTGCCGAGGGCCTCGATCGCCTCGAGGGCCTTGCCCTCCTGCACGAAGCCGACGATGGCGTTGACGAGCACGACGCCGAGGATCACGGCTGCGTCGACCCACTCGTCGAGGACGGCCGTGACGACCGCCGCCACCAGCAGGATGTAGATGAGCGGCTGGTGGAACTGGAGCAGGAAACGCACGACCGGTCCGTGGCCGCGCCGCGTCGAGAGCACGTTGACACCTTCACGGCCTCGTCGGCGGGCCACCTCCTCGGCGGCGAGCCCGGTGCGGACGTCGGTCGCCAGCCGGCTGGCGACGTCCGCCGCGTCGAGGTGGTGCCACGGAATGATGACGGGCTCGGGCGTGATGGGCATGGGAAAGGATATGGTTCGGCCAACGGCCCGTCGGCAGGTTTCGGCGGGGCGGAAACCACGTGGCGAAGCGACGGGCTCGACGTTCGGCGCCGCCCGTTCCCCGACGCTCTGTCTGCTGCTGGGCGAGGCCTGCTACTGGGCGAGGTAGAGCGGCAGATGGCTTTCGCGAAGCAGCCTCAGCGCGGTCTCGCCAAACACCCGCCGCAGCAGCAGGTTCTTGGCGCTGTTACCCGCCACGATGAGGTCGGCGTTCCATTCGTTCGCGTACGGCAGGAGGTCGCGGTCGGCACTGCCACCCGCGTGGTCCGTCTCGACGGAACGGCCGTGTGCCATGAAAAATGCCGCGGCTTTTTCCAGCCGTCGTGAGGCGGCCTGGGCGTCGTCACCGAAGTGCACGATTCGCACAGGCACATCGGCATACAGCCCGGAATGAACGAAGTGCTTGAACGTCTTCGCGCTTTCGAGTGATCCTGAATAGGCGACAAGGACACGACGGATCGGGCGGTACTGCTCGGCCACGGCCAGGATCGGCCGCACGCCTTGCGAGACAAGCCTCTCCAAGGCGTCTCGTGGCTCCGGCACCACGTCGTGCTCGAACAGGCCGTGCAGGCCGAACACGCACATGTCGTGATAGCGAACGAGGTCGGCTGCGATCTCAAACGGATCACCGGTTTCCTCCGTGACCCTGTGCGAAACATCGGCGTCGCGACAGCGGGTCGCGAACAACTCGCTTGCCGCCTGAATGTCCGCAGCAGCCCTCTCAACCCTGTGCCGCACGAGGTCGGACGAGGCGGCGGTGACTCCGACGCCCATCGGCCGCGGACCAGTCCATTCCAGCCGCAGCGGATCCGTTACGGCGAGGCCGACAAGCTCGGCCGAATGCGGCTTCGCGATGTCGATGGCATGCCGGGTGACGCTCTCTGCCGTGCTGCTCGTGCCGAGACCAACGAGAATGCGCTTGATCATGGTGCGGTCTCCGATTGAGGACGCATGCGACTTGTGGGCGGAATCTTCATCATATCGCACGCCGTCACCGGCCCGCCGCGACGCCGACTTTCGGTCCGTTCTCCCCTCGTGCCTGACGGAAAAAAGGAAAGGCTGGGAAAAGGGGCAGGCCGGGCGCCATCCTTGCAGTGAACCGCCCGAAATACTCGCCGCCGTCCCTACAGATTCACCGCCGGCGGTGCCGATCATGCGGATTGGGAAGGTTGCGCCAAGCCTGCTGCATGCGCCGGCTTTGCCAACCAGAGCGCCCCGTCTCCAGAGCGATGCCAATGCACGATCATACGGTTGCGGAAGACGGCTCCCGTCCTGTCGGCCGCTTCCAGACGTGTCCCATTCGTGTCGTCATCTGCTTCTTCGTGGCCGCGATCACCGCTCCGGCGACCGTCCGCGGACTGGAGTTTCCTCCCACACTCGCCGCTCAGCTGCCCGATGAATCGGAGTTGGAATCGGAGTTGGAGGATGTGGTCGTGCTGCCGCGACCATTCGAGACCGAGCTGCTGCTCGCGGAAAACCAAATCCGCGATCCCGCGATCGAGACCGTCGACGAGATGACCCGGCGGGATGGTTCGTCCGGGAGCGGGTCGCAGGGATCGTCCCTCGGCGAGCAGCTGCGGCAGCGGTGGGACAAGATCCGCGACCCGGCAATCGAGACGGTCGACGAGCAGACGCGGAAAACCGACGCAAAGGACAAGAAGGACGGGAAGAAAGATGACAAGAAAAAGGATGACAAGAAAAAGAAGGAGTGGTACGAGCGGATCAACATCCGCGGCTACACGCAGTTTCGCATCAACAGCGTGCTCTGGAACGACGAGGATCTCGCCCCCCCGTACCATCCCGCGGATCGCTCCGTCGCACCGCTGAATCACTTCTTCATCCGGCGGTGTCGGCTGATTTTGTCCGGCGACCTCAGCGACCGGCTGTTCTTCTACATCCAGCCTGACCTGTCGGCCGGCGTGCCGGGCGCCTTGGACGGCTCGATCAACTACCTGCAGCTGCGGGACTGCTACGCCGACGTCTACCTCACGACCAACAAGGTGCACCGCACCCGCGTCGGGCTGTCGAAAATCCCCTTCGGCTGGGAGAACATGCAGTCGAGCTCGAACCGCATCCCGCTCGACCGCAGCGATTCCTTGAACAGCGCCGTGTTCGGCGAGCGGCAGATGGGCATCTTCTACTACTGGACGCCGGAGTACGCCCAGGATCTCTACAAGGAGGTGCTCGACGAGGGCCTCAAGGGGTCGGGCAACTACGGCGTGTTCGGGATCGGCGTCTACAACGGCCAGGGAGTGTCGCGGGCCGAGGCGAACAACAACATGCACATGATCGTGCGGCTCAACAGCCCGTGGAAGATGCCGAGCGGCCAGATCATGGAGGCCGGCGTGCAGGCCTACACGGGCCGCTACACCTCCTACACCGGCCCGATCCGGGTGCCGGGAATCGCAGATCCAATCACGCCCGTCAACGACCCGGCCAACGGTCCGGTGGACCAGCGGATCGGCGCGACGTTCGTCTACTACCCCCAGCCGCTCGGCCTCGTCACCGAATGGAACACGGGCAACGGCAACGAGCTCGGGCCGATCAACACCCCGCCGACAAAGACCCTGATAACGAGCCAGCCGCTGTCCGGCGGCTACGTGCTCGTGAACTACAAGATCGACAGCAAGGAATGGGGCACGATTTTTCCGTTCTTCCGCTGGCAGACCTTTCGCGGCGGCTATCTCTGGGAGCGGAATTCGCCCCAGAGCTACATGGGGTCGTTCAACCTCGGCATGGAGTGGCAATTCACGCCGCAGATGGAACTCACCTGGGAATACGACTGGGTGAACCAGACCAACACCGGGTCGAATTACCGGATCATCAACGGGCAATTCGCCCAGTTCCAGGGCGACCTGCTCCGCTTCCAGTTCCAGATCAACTACTGACCGCCCCCGGCAGGCGGCGGAAAAAATGCCTGCGGGGTCTTCTGAAGGAGACCCCGGTGGCGCAGCTCCCGTGCACAACGAAGTTTTGCAACTGGAAAAAGTTCGTGGACGGACTTTTTCCTCGGTCAGCCGGGCGGCCCGGGCGACGTGACGTGGCCCCGCCGCTTCTCAGCGATAGCCCTCGTGGCAGGAGTTGCAGGTGGTCCGCATCTTCCCGAAGACGGCGGACGCGCCGGAGTAGTCCTCCTTCTTCGAGAGGTTCTTCAGCTGCTTCGCGTAGCTGGTCATGTCCTCGGCGTGCTTGAGGTAGGTGTCGTCGTCCGCGTAGTCGGGATCGTTGTTGAAGAGCGTCTTTCCCATCATGATCACGATGTCGGTCGTCTGGTCGATCTTCGGTCCACCGATCTTGAACGACTTCTCCGACGCCATCATCTCGGCCAGGGAGTTCTCGGCCCCCTGGAGCTTCTTCATCATGTCGCGGCGGTCGAAGTCGCCGTTGCCAGGCCGGCCGTCACCGCCGTCACCACCGGCCCCGGCGATCTCCTTGCCCGCTCCGCCGGCGCCATCCCCGCCGCCCGGGCTGCCGAAATTCTTCGGCCGCTCCCCATCGAGCAGCGAAAAGGCGTTTGCTTCGAACTGCGACTCGACGAGCTTGTCCCACTTCACGGGCGGGGCGGCCCGGCGAAGTTCGCGACGAGTCTCGACGGCACCGGACTCGACGGCGAGCCCGACGAGGCCCGCGACCGCGATCAGGACGACCGACGACTTTCCCATGGCTGTTCTCACGGAAGGATCATGCCCGACCGACGCTCAGCCTAGCCGCCACCGCCGCCGGCTCCAATCCGTCCCCTCCGCCCCGGCGTCCGCTTCGGCTGGCATCCAGGTTTTCGCCGTCGCCGGAGCCTACAATCGGAACTCGTTTCGCTCCCCTCCTCAACCGCCACCCGACCCTTTCGGTTCGTGAACCATGCGGGAAGTCGTGATCACGGGTGTCGGCGTCGTCAGCCCGATCGGCATCGGATGCGACGCGTTCTGGGAGAGCCTCGTCGGCGGCCGGAGCGGCGTGCGGCCGATCACCTCCTTCGACACGGCCGGCCTGCCCGTCGCCTTCGGCGGGGAAATCCGCGACTTCGATCCCAAGCTCTACGTGCGGCCCCGCAAGAGCCTCAAGGTGATGAGCCGCGACATCCAGCTCGGGTTCACGGCGGCCGATCTGGCGATGGTGGACGCTGGGCTCGTGGGCGGCAGCATCGCCCCCGACCGCTTCGGCGTCGTGTTCGGCGGCGACATGATCTACACCGACCTTGCCGATCTCGAGAGCACGTTTCGCCGCTGTTCGCAGGACGGGCGATTCCGGTTCGAGGCATGGGCGGATTCGTTCACCACGGAACTCTCTCCACTCTGGCTTCTCAAACAGCTGCCCAACATGGTGGCCTCGCACATCGCGATCGCCCACGACGCTCGTGGGCCCAACAACACGATCGTGCTCGGCGACGTGTCGAGCCTCCTTGCGATTGCGGAGGCGGCGAGCGTCATCCGTCGGGGCTGGGCCGACGTGATGATCGCCGGCGGCGCGGGCTCGCGGCTCCATCCGCTGGCGATCGTGGCCCGCGGCGAGTCGATCGTGTCACACCGCCACGACGACTGCGAGCGGGCCTGCCGCCCCTTCGACCGGGATCGCGATGGGATGGTCAATGGCGAGGGCGCCGGCGCCTTCGTGCTCGAGTCGTACGAACATGCCGTGGCCCGGAGGGCCACCGTGCGGGGGAGGCTCGCCGGCGACGCCTCGCGTTACGAACGGCGGCCCGGCCGCACGGCGCCGCTCATGGGCGACTCGCTCTCGGCCGCCATCCGGGCGACGCTTTCGAAGTCGGGCCTCGAGCCCCGCGACGTCGCGCACGTGAACGCCCACGGCCTCTCGACCGTCGCCGAAGACCGCTATGAGGCGGCCGTCATCCGGCGGCTCCTCGGCGACGTGCCAGTGACCGCGCCGAAGAGCTTCTTCGGCCACCTGGGGGCCGGCGGGGGGGCCGTCGAACTGGCGGCGAGCGTGATCGGCGTCGGACGCGGGCTCGTCCCACCGACGCTCAACTACGAGGCGGCCGACCCCGAGTGCCCGGTGAACGTCGTTCGCGACGGGCCGCAGCCGTTGCGAGACGGGGCGATCCTCACCCTCAACGTCGCCCGGCCGGGTCAGGCCGCCGCCCTGGCGGTGCTCCCGCCGACGTGACCGTTCGGCCGTGTGGGCGTCGCGGTTTCGCGTCTACCAGGATCCCTCGAGGCCGAACGAGACGCCGTTGAAGAAGGTCTGCCCGCCGGCATCCATCGGGTTCTGCCTCAGGTCGTCGAGGTTGAACTGCCGGGTCGCCGTGGCGATGCCCGCCACCCAGAGGAAGTCGTAGCCGACTTTGAGCGAGAAGTTGGGGGTGACGTTCCATCCCGCGAAGAGCGTCAGGTCGCCGATGAAGCCGGGGCTCGTCTGCGTGTTCCGGTCCTCGCGAAACACGGGGCTCGGCACGGGTTTGAGCGGGGGTGGGGGCGGGGCCGGAATGTTCGTGCTGTTGATGCCGATAACGGTCTGCTGGGCGGAGGCGAAAGTCAGGGCGGGCGCCGCGCGGCCGCGGAGCCCCCAGTAGTAAAACTCGTTCTGCGACACGAGTTCGCCGCCGATGTTCATGCCGAGCAGCCAGTTCTGCGTGGTGATGTCGTAGTCGCCGCTGAAGACGCTCGGGTCCACGCCGTTGCGGCGGCTGCGGAACCAGAAATCCTCGTCAACGCGGGCGAGCCTGGCGCCGAGAATCAGGCCCGGCAGGAATCCCCTCTCGGCATGCCGCGACCAGCCGCCGTTGGGCGACATCACGAGCTGGTCGCGGCCCAGCCGCCGACGGAGCCGGAAGTTGGTCTCGAACGAGTTGAAGTTCGAGTCAAGCGAGGTCCGGTAGGTGTTGGCGAAGTTGAATCCCGGCACGTTCAGGCCGAGGGGCGAAATCAAGGTCGGGTCCGGCGTGAGCGAGTTCCACCCGTCCACGCCCCGCCAGAGGAGGGCACCGGTGTAGGTGAACTCGATGAGACGGTCGCGGTCGAGGTAGTCGCGGCCGAGCGAGCGTCCAAACGTGGCGCGGAAGCCGGGGGCGGTGTCGAAGGGCTGCGCGAGCGTCGTGAAGCGAAGCCGAGTATCCCGCTTGTTCGGACCGTCCGGAATTTCGTCGGCCAAGTCGCGACCGATCTCGACCCGCTTGTTGCGGCTGCGGTCGTACCAGAGCGACTCGGCCGAGGCATACCAGTATCCGCTCGAGAACCATTTTCCCGAACTTGCCGGAAAGGGCACCTCCGCGAGAGCCGGCTCCTCCATGAGCATGGATGCGCTGGGAATGCCCTCCACCGGCGCGACGAACCGGTTGCCGTCCTCGTTGGCGGCGACGATTCCCGGCACGTTGAGCGGCTCGACGAGCACGTTCTCCTCGCCTGCGACGGGAAACTGCATCAACCGCGACTCGAACGCGACACGCTCGACCGAGGACACCGGTGCGGGGCCGTTTCCGGGTCCGTTCTCGTCGCCCCCCGAACGGGCGTGCTCCGGTAGCTCGGCCGGCGGCTGCGTTTCCGCCGCTTCACCCGTGACCGCTTCGGATTCCTCCGTGGTCGTCCTCCCGGAGGCCGCCTCGGCGACGGCTTGTTTCTCGATGAACTGGAGGAACGGCACCGGCTCCACCGCTTTCGCATCGATGGCCCACGCCATCGCGATCACGAGACAGGAGATCAGCAGAGACCCCGGTGATCGGAACTGCGGCGAGATGTTTGTCGATGAGGGCATGTGGACTCCGTGGTCGGGATGCACGGCACCCTGATCCGGAACATCCATCGTCATCGTCAGAGACGTTCCAACAGGTTTTTTCCGCAGAGTCCCCCCGAACCTCCGTCGCCTGACAACCTGGGGAAGCTGCGAAAACGAGCGAATTGTTCGCGTACCCCGTCTCCGGATCCACGAGGCCGTCCGATCGTTCGGAAGATGCCGGACACACTGTCTGCCCGGCGAAGCCTTGAGCGACCTGGAGGAATGGGCCGATCAGAGAGAAAGAGGCCACGTCCGTCGATTCGGCGGACAAGAAGGCCGGCTTTCGAATCGACCGCTCGACCATGAAACTCAACCGCGAATTCTTCCTGCTCGTGGGACTTCTCCTCTTCTTCGCGGGGGTGCAGTTTCGCATGGTCGAGTCGTTCACCCTCACCGAACGTTCGAGCCGGTTCATCGCGGCCCAGATGGGCGACCGGCAGTTCCAGCCGCAGCAGCAGAGCGTCTGGCCGAACGGCCTGTCCCGCAAGGTGGTCCAACCGCCGCGATGGCTGGGGTTGGCGCTGATGTCGGTCGGCTCGGTGCTCGCCCTCAAGAGCCTCTCGATGCGCCGGATCGACAGCGGGTCCGACTTCTAGTCGGCGAGTCGCCGATCGATCGACACGCTGCCCGGTCAGGCCGCCTCGACGCCGGGACTCTCCCCGAAGTAGTACTTCTTGGCGTCGGGGTTGGAGAGCACCTCCTGCGCGGTGCCGTGGCAGAGCACCTTGCCGGCGCGGATCACGTAGCTGCGGTCGGTGATGGCGAGGGTCTCCCGCTCGCGGTGGTCGGTGATGAGGATCGAGATGCCGTCCTCTCGGAGCGCCATGATGATCTTCTGGATCGAATGGATCGTCACCGGGTCGATGCCCGTGAAAGGCTCGTCGAGCAGGATGATCCGCGGCTCCGTGACGAGGCATCTCGCGATCTCGAGTCGTCGCTTCTCACCCCCGGAGATGTAGTGCGCCCGTGACTTTCGGATCTTCACGATGTCGAACTGCTCGAGCAGCTCTTCGCACCGCCGCCTCCGCTCCTTCGGCTTCATGCCGATGAGTTCCATGATGGCGAGCAGGTTCTGCTCCACGGTGAGCTTGCGGAAGACGCTCTGTTCCTGGGCGAGATAGCCCATGCCGCCGTCACGCGCACGCTTGAACATCGGCCAGCCGGTGATCTCCTCGTCGTCGAGGAGCACCCGTCCGGAGTCGGGGATCACCATGCCGCAGGTCATGCGGAAGCTCGTGGTCTTGCCCGCGCCGTTGGGGCCGAGCAGCCCGACGATCTCGCCGGCCTCGACGTGGAAATCGACGCCGTCGACCACGCGGCGACGACCGTAGTTCTTGACGAGTCCTTCGACCGACAACAGCGGCATACGGGGCACACCATCCGTGGCGACGTGAATCCCGGCGGCAACACGGCTACCGGATGAACTTCATCCTCGCGAAGTTGGGCCAGAAGGGCAATCGCACATCCGACGATCCCAGGGGCACCGAAACACTCCATTTTGCCGGGATTCCGTGCGGCCAGAAGATGGCGAGGGCCTTGCCGATGAGCAGGTCCCGGCCGACGTGGTGGGCCCGCTTCCAGAGCCGGCCGTCCATGCTGGCGGACGAGTTGTCGCCGAGCATGAAAAACTGGTCTTCCGCGAGCGGGTAGCCCCGCGCATCCGAGTCGTGACCCATCGACGGATGGATGTCGGACGCGCGAACGTAGTGAACGTCCCGCAAGACCCTCAACCGCTCGATGCCCGCCGACGCACCGCGGATGGAGACGCCGATCGGCGAGAGGTCGCCGGGGTCCGTCGATCCCGGCTCCTGCGGCGAGAGGCTTGGCCCGGCGGATTCGGCGAGTTCGTAGGTCGTCGGCCGATCGAATGCGACCGGCCGACCGTCCACGAAGAGCGAAACCTCGTCATCGACGTTGGCGACGAGGATCCTCCATCGGCCCTTCCCCCTCACGGGCGTGCGTGCCCGCGGGGCTCCATCGCCGGTGCCGCCGGGAATGGCGACCGTGGCCTCGCCGGTCGCGAGGTCGATCCGGGCCTCGTGGCGGATGCCGGCCTCGACGAGATCGACCACGAGCTCGCCCGTCGCCGCGCGGCCCTCGAAATCGAACTCGATCGCGAGGTCGCCCACCCAGTGGGGCTTCGACGGCTCGGGGTTGTAGGGCTGGAAGTCGTCTACGAGCGACGGCTCGGCGACGGTGTCGGCCCGCTCCCCTCGCAAAAGCTTCTCCCAGACGACGGGCTCCGGAAAGAAATGGCGGTAGCGGAGCATCGCGGTCCCGTCTGCGTCCACGGCCGCCTCGAACGAGCGACCGTCGTCGGACGTGCTCCATGAGCCCCCTTGCTCCGGGAGCCAATCGGAGAAGCAGGCCGGCCAGCCGGATTCGCGGAGCTTCTGCGACTCGTAGCGGCTGTCATAGACGCACTGAAGCATCGCCAGGAGCTTCTCCTGCGGCTTTCTCGCGATCCGGGGGGGCGAGTCGTCACGTCCGATCCAGATGTCGCCGTTGCGGATGAAGACCGTCTCGCCGGGAAGGCCGACGAGCCGCTTGATGTAGTTCGTCTTGGCATCCTCCGGATACTTGAAGACGACGACGTCCCACCGTGCCGGATCGCCGAAGTCGTAGGCGAACTTGCTCACGAGGATACGGTCGCCGTTGAAGGACGGATGGCTCGGGTCGTAGGCCGGGGGCTCGCGGCCTGGCAGCAGGAGCTGCGTGACCCAGCCGCAGTTGGGGCAACGGGCCTGCCGGACCTTCTTGCCGTGCTCCTCCGAGCTCGCCGAGAGCTGGTGAGGCCGGCCGCACGACTCGCAGGCGAGGTCCTTGTGGCGGCCCATGAGCGTCGGGGCCATGGAGCCGGTCGGGATCACGAAGGCCTCAGCCTCGAACGCCCGAAACAGGAGCGCCAGGGTGAAGGCGACGACGATCGATTCGACCGTCTCCCGCCCGTGGCCGAGCGGGCTCTTCACGGTATCGCCGGGCCTCGGCTCGTCGCGGGGATCACCCTTCGCCATCACCGGCCGCGAAGCCGACCCCGTCGCCTTGTTGCCGCCCATCGATTCGTTCTCCTGTCGGAAGCCCACCGTCTCCCGTGATTGGAACAGATGCCCTTCACGGCCGCCACTTCCGTTCGGTCCCCGCCGGGAGGCCGTCGCCGAGAAACCCGAGCGCCAACAGCGTCACCGCCAGCGCCAGCGCCGGAAACAGGAAGAGCCACCAGGCCGGATCGAACGGCACGAGCGCCCGGAAGCCCGCGTTCGCCAGGAGCCCCCACGACACGTCTGGCGGCTGCACGCCGAGGCCGAGGAACGACAGGAAGCTCTCGAAGAGCATGACTCGCGGCACGACCAGCGACAGCTTCACGATGATGACGCCCGCGAGGTTCGGCAGCAGGTGGCGGGCGATGATCCTCGCCGGGCCCGCGCCGACCGCGCGGGCCGCCTCGATCATCGTCGCCCCGCGGAGTTCGAGCACCTTCGCCCGCACGATCCTCGCCATCGAAAGCCAGCTCACGGCGGCCACCACGGCGTAGAAGATCGCGAGCCTGCCGATGCCGAGCGAGTCGAGGGCGAGCCGCACGGAATCCTCGCCCAGCACCGTCACGAGAAAGACCACGAGAAACAACAGCGGGATCGAATCGAGCACGTCGACGACCCGCATC
>DHLZ01000056.1:0-4467 GCA_002405515.1 Planctomycetaceae bacterium UBA4655 | reverse complement strand
CCGAAGCCGCGGCGGATCCAGTCGTCCGGCGAGGCGTCGCCCTCGCGGCCGATGTCGAACGATCGCGAGAGAACAGGCCCCGCCAGCGGCGGCTCGAGCGACCTCGCCGTATCGACCCCCCGCGGCGACGGCAGGGGCAGGAGCGGCGCAAGCCCCGCGACGGCCGCCACGAACGCGAGCACGCCCGCGGAGAGCCATGCGGTTCCCGAAAGCCTTTGCGGCATCGCCATGTCATGCCCCCAGCATGGCCGCAATCCGTTCCCGATCGACCGTGGCCAGATCGGACAGGCGAGACAGAAACGGCGCCACGTCGTCCCTCGCCTTCTTCCAATCGATCGCATCGAGCCGGCGCCGAACCGCACTCCGCCAGTTTGACCGACGTAGCGGGACTTCGATGCCCGGCAGGGTTCGCCCCGACCGCATCGTCTGGAGCAGCGCGTTGTTGAGAAGAAGGAGGTTCGGTTCCGGCCATGACTCTCCGGACAGATACCAAGCGAGGTCGAAGAGGTCACGGCCTTTCGTGTAGGGTCTGGTGAGGACGGCATGCAGCTTCCCGGCGAACAGGGAGGCCTTGTCGTGGTGAAAGATCGTCACGATTTCCCGCCGCCGAAGGACCGTCGACTCACAGCCGGCATCGGCCGGCGGGTTGGTGTCGATCTCCACCTTCACCGAAAACACCTGGCTGGCATGAGGTGACACCCCGATCTCGTGCAACAGCCCGCGAAATCGAACAAAGGCTCCCGCGACTGTTTTGTCAGCCTTTGCCTTGACGTCGACGGAGTAGCCTTCCGCCTCGAGATCCGTCTTGACGCCGCGCATGACATCGAGAAAACGCACGTCGATGCCGGGGGCACTCGCGGCGAAGTCGAGGTCCTCGCTCCACCGCGGAATGCCGTGGAGAAATCGCAACGCCGTTCCACCGCAAAACGCCCACGCCGGAAACGCGTTCCTCCGCTCGAGTGCTCGCAGAATCCGAGACTGCAGAAACTCCCTTGCCACGTGCGTCTGCGTGATGGGATTCCCCTCGCCCGCGACGAGCTCACGCAGCAGTTCCTTCATAGCGTCGCGTAATCGGGACTCGTGGACCAACTCGCAACGAGGCGACGAGCGGCCCTCAGGACCTTGGAGGACCCGGTCCTCGCCGCCATATCCAAGAATCGACTGGGCTCGAATGGAGGCTGCGGCTCCGCACGCAGTTCATCGAGGTACGAAGGATCGTCGCTGCCGGGAGTGATGTACAAGAGATCGAGCAGCGACTTTTCCGGAGAAGCCACGAGAGCGAACTGGCCCGCGGCGACCTCCAGTTCGCGGTACCCCCAGAGGAGCGACCGCTTCACATGGCGAAATGAAAAAATTCCGACGGTGCTCTCGACGGTCTCGGGCCTGCCGGGCGTGATGCTGGTCGTCACGGGGACGTGTTCCGGGATCATTCCGTGCAGCGAGAGCGCCGAATGCAGGCTGACGTACGACCCCTGGCTCATCGCGTTTGCCAGGACGAACGGGTGCGGCCTCACCTTCGCATAGGGTGGGGCAAGGCAGTAGACGCCCCGGCGCACCATGACGACCCTTCCGGACTTCACCCAACGATCGAGCTGCCTCCGGATCGCCTCTCCGGAACTGCGCCGCGAAGCTGCAACGAGCGTCGATGTTCGAAAAACTGGAGCGTTTCCAACAAGTTCCAGCACATCCTTGAATTTCATGGAACTATTTTACCATTCTCGTCTATTTATTGCGATAAAAACATATTTTCACCGCTCCAGATCGACCCGCGGGTCGAGGGCTGCCTGGATCAGGTCCACGGCGATGCCGGCCAGGCCCAGCAGGAGGGTGTAGAGCAGCACGAGGCCCATCGCGAGCGTGTAGTCGCGGGTGGTCGCCGCCTCGACGAAGTGGTAGCCGATGCCCGGAATCGCGAAGACCTTCTCCACGACCACGCTGCCGGTGAGGATCCCGGCGACCGCCGGCCCGAGGAAGGCGACGAGCGGTCCGACCGACCCACGGAGGGCATGGCCGGCGACGATCCGCCACCGCCCCGCCCCCTTCGCCCTCGCGGTGCGGACCCAGTCGCTCTGGAGCGATTCCATGAGGCCGCTCCGCACGAGCCTCGCGATCTCCGCCGCGTAGACGCAGCCGAGGCAGCCGGCCGGCAGGATCACATGCGGGAGCGTGCCCCAGCCGGCGGCCGGCAACAGCCGCATCCAGTAGACGACGACGAGCACCGCGAGCCCCGCCAACGCGAAGCTCGGCAGCGAGATGCCGACCATCGAAAGCGTCCGGACGACCCCATCGACCACGCCGCCCGGCCGCGCCGCCGAGACGATTCCCGCGCCGCCGCCCACGAAGATCGCGAAGGCGAGCGCGACCAGGCCGAGCGTGGCCGTCGCCCGCCAGCCCTCGGCGATCACCTCCGCCACCGAGTAGTCGGCGAGCCGGAAACTCATCCCGAGATCGCCCCGCATCAGGCGGCCGAGCTCGCCGAAGTATTGCTCGACGAGCGGACGGTCGAGACGGTAACGCCGTTCGATCGCCTCACGGATTTCCGGCGGCGGCCGACGCTCCGATGAGAACGGCCCGCCGGGCACGCTCCGCATGAGCACGAACGTGATCGTGAAGACGATCCAGAGCGTCGCCGCGAGCAGGAGCATCCGTCGAGCGAGAAAACGGAGCATCTCACCGCCTCCCTTGACTACGCTGCGCCCTCGCCGCGTCGCGGGCCGGCCGATCGACGTCGAGCGACTCGATCGGATGCCAGTCGAGCGGGTTGCCGACGAAGCCCTTCACCCACGGAGCGACGAGGTTGCGGCTCGAGCGGACGTAGAGCGGGATCACCGGCAGTTCCTCGAGGAGCACCGCTTCCGCCTTCTGAAAAATCGCGTTGCGGGCGTCGCGATCGGTCGCCTTCGCGGCCCGGGCGATCAGGTCGTCGTAGCGGCGTGAGGAGAAGCCCGTCTGGTTGTTGGCATTCGTGCTCGTGAAGAGGTCGAGGAACGTGTTGGGATCGACGTAGTCGGCCCCCCAGCCGGCGCGGCCGACCCAGTAGTCGAGCCTCCCTTGCACGTCGAGGAACGACCCCCACTCCATCGCCTCCAGGCCGACGTCGATCCCCAGCCGCTCCTTCCACTGCGACTGCACGAGCTCTGCCACCATCTGGTGCCCCTCGTCGGCGTTGAAGCTGATGGTGATCTTCGGAAAACCGCGGCCGCCCGCGAAGCCCGCCTCCGCCAGCAGCCGCCTCGCCTCGGGAACGTTCTCCGGTGCGCACTCGACCGGCCGGTACCCGGTCGCCGTCTCGATCTCCGCGGGAACGAAGCTCCGCGACGGCCTCTCCCCGGGCCCGAACACGGCGGCCACGATCCGCTCCCGGTCGATCGAAAGCGAGAGAGCCCGCCGCACGCGAACGTCGTCGAGCGGCGGCCGGGACGTGTTGAGCCGGTAGAAGCCGATCGTGAGCTCGGGCGACCGCCGGAGGTCCGACGCTCCACGCGCCGCAAGCTCCCTCACGGCGAACGGCGGCAGCGAGGTGCTCCAGTCAGCCTGCGCGGTCTCGTAGACCGCGAGCGCCGTCGTCGCCGAATCGACGGCGAGCGCATCGACCACGCCGAGCCGCACCGAGTCGGCCGCGTGGTAGCGATCGTTCTTCACGAGCCGCACGCGGTCGCGAAGCCTGCGGAAGCCGAGCGTGTAGGGGCCGCTCGCGACGAGCCTGCCGGCCTTCGTCCAGCCCGGCGAGCCGTGCCTCGCGATCGCGTGCAGCGGCACCGGCGCAAGCGGATAAAAGCCGCAGACGTGGAGGAAGTAGGGGGTGGGCGACGAAAGCTCGACCTCGAGGGTGCGGGCATCCACCGCCCGCACGCCGACGGTGCCCTCGAAATCGGCGGCTTTTCCCGTCGCGAAGGCCTCCGCACCCTTCACGGCGAAGAGCTGTGAGGAATACTCGGCGCCGGTCGCCGGATCGAGCAGCCGCCGCCACGATTTCGCCACCGTGTCGGCCGTGATCGGAACGCCATCGCTCCAGACGGCCTCACGGAGGTGGAACGTGTACCGCGTGCCGTCGTCGCTCACCTCCCAGCGCTCGGCAAGCCCCGGCACGACCTCGAGCGTCGCGGGATCCCAACGGACGAGCCGCTCGAACATGGCGGAGACGAGCCGCCCCTCCGGCTGGCCGGTGATGAGATGCGGATCGAGGCTCTTCGGCTCGGAGCCGTTGATGAATGCGAAGTCGGCCGGCGGCTCGCCGGAGAACGGCAGCGATGCCACCGCGACCGCCCCGACGACCACGAGAAACACGACCGGCATCAGATTCCGCAGGCTCGTACCCATGCCCCACATTCTCGCGAACCACGACCGACGATGGAAAGCCGGCCCTGAACCAACAGAGTTGACCGTGAGGGGCTGCCCGTGCCCAGGAGCCGGCGTATGCCGACGAGCGAAGCAAGGATTGCAGAGCGAAGTCGGCATCCGAGCGAG
>DHLZ01000060.1:8239-10968 GCA_002405515.1 Planctomycetaceae bacterium UBA4655 | reverse complement strand
CGGGGCCGCCCGTGTGCCGCTCGCCGGACGCTCGCTTTGGACATCCTGTCCTTCGCTCGCTCGGACCTGACTGGCGCTTCGGCCTCCGGCCTGCGCTGGTCAGCTACGCCGTCTCGGGCACACGGGCAGCCCCTCACGGTCAACGCTGTCAACTCTGATGGGATATGGGTCGCCCTTGCCCATCGCCGGATATCACTTCCAACGACGCGGCGTATCAACTCCCCTCTCGGCTTGCGCCTCGGGCTTCCGGGGTTTGTCATGTTCCGTTCGGGCTGCCGTACCTCATCTTTTCAACAGATCCGTGGCAGTTGGTCGCCCACCGGCATCGCCACGATGCGCGTGCCGCCGACGGCTGTCCGCATCACGACGACCCGCGGGTGGTCGGCGACGACACGGCCGATCGCGACAGCCCGCCGGCCGAGTTCGTGCGACCGCATCGCGGCGAGCACCGGCTCGGCGGACTTCTGCGGCACGATCGCGAGCAGCTTCCCCTCGTTGGCCACGAGCAGGGGATCGAGCCCGAGGAGTTCGCAGGCGGCCGCCACGGCGGGCTCGACGGGAATCGCGGCCTCGTCGATCTCGATGCCGACCTTCGCACGCTCCGCGATCTCGTTGAGGCTCGCGGCCACGCCGCCGCGGGTCGGGTCGCGAAGCAGCCGGGTCGCAGGGCAGGCCGCGAGGATCTCCCGCACGAGGCCGGTGAGCGGCGCCGAGTCGCTCTCGATCGCCGCGTCGAACTCGAGGCCCTCGCGGACGCTCATGACCGCCATGCCGTGGTCGCCGATCGTCCCGCTGGCAAGCACGACGTCGCCCGGCCGGATTGGTTCCCGGCCGAGCCGGGATGTTGCCGGCACGATGCCCACGCCCGAGGTCGTGATCGAGAGGCCGTGGCCGCTCCCACGCTCGATCACTTTCGTGTCGCCGGCGACGATCCGCACGCCCGCCCTGCGGGCCGCCGCCGCCATCCGCTCCACGACGGCCGCGAGGTCGGCCAGTGGCAGCCCCTCCTCGAGAATGAACGCGGCCGTGAGGGCGATCGGCCTCGCACCGCTCATGGCGAGGTCGTTCACCGTGCCGTTCACGGCGAGGTCGCCGATCGAGCCGCCTGGAAAAAACAACGGCCGCACGACGTGCGCGTCGATCGAGACGGCGAGTCGCCCGCCACCAGCGAGTTCCTCGGTGGCATCGAGCACCGCCGCGTCGCCGAGCTCGGCCAGGAGCGGGTTCGAGAAGGCCGGCAGGAAGATCCGCTCGACGAGCTCCCGGGAGAGCAGCCCGCCGCCGCCGTGGGCGATCGCCACGTGCTCGTGGTCGAGCAGCGGCGTCGGGCAGGAGAAGCCGGGAGACTCGGGTGATCGTTCAGCCATGCGGGGCGCTGCGGTGGTGGACGCTGCGGTGGTGGGGGATGCCGTAGTGGTAGTAGGCCGCGCACGCCCCCTCGCCCGAGACCATCGTGGCGCCCAGCGGCGTTCGTGGCGTGCACTCCCGGCCGAAGGCGGGACATTCGTTCGGCTTGAGCGTTCCCTTGAGCACCTCGCCCGCGCGGCACAGCGGCGACTCGCGGGCCTCGATCCGGCCGACGGAGAATCGCTCCTCCGCGTCGAACTCGCGGAAAGCCTCCGAGAGCCTCCAGCCGCTGCCGGGAATCATCCCGATGCCGCGCCAGGTTCGATCGGTCTCGGCAAAAACCTCCGCGATGACCGCCTGCGCCTCCTCGTTGCCCCGATCGGTCACGACCCGCGGGTAGGCGTTTTCCATCTCCGCCCGGCCCGCCTCGAGCTGCACGACCACGCGGCGGATGCCCTCGAGCAGGTCGAGCGGCTCGAACCCGGTGATCACGATCGGCACACGGAACCGCTCCGCGATCACGGGGTACTGCCGACTTCCCATGACGCTGCAGACATGGCCGGCCGCGAGGAACGCGTTCACGCGGCAGTCGGGGCTCGCCATGATCGCCTGCATCGCCGGCGGCACGAGCACGTGCGAGACGAGCATCGAGAAGTTGGGGATGCCCCGGGCCTTCGCCACCTTCACCGCCATCGCGTTGGCCGGTGCGGTCGTCTCGAAGCCGATCGCGAGGAACACGACCTCGCGGCCCGGATGCCCCTCCGCGAGCTTCACGGCATCGAGCGGCGAGTAGACGACGCGGACGTCGGCCCCCGAGGCTTTCGCCCGGAGGAGGTCGTCGTGCGAGCCGGGCACGCGGAGCATGTCGCCGTAGGAGCAGAAGATCACGTCGGGGCGGCGGGCGATCGCCACCGCCCGGTCGATCACCTCGATCGGCGTCACGCAGACCGGGCAGCCGGGCCCGTGGATCATCTCCACGCCGCGGTCGGGACCGTTGGGCAGGAGCTGGTCGATGCCGTTCCGCCTGATCGAGTGGGTCTGGCCGCCGCAGACCTCCATGATCGCCCAGGGCCGCGTGATGATTCGGTCGATCTCCGCCGCGAGCCTGCGGGCCAACTCGGCGTCGCGGTATTCGGTGAGATGCTTCATGGATCGATCGCTCCGATCTCTTCGAGCGATCGGAGCGTCTCCCGGGCCGTGGCCTCGTCGATCCTCGAAATCGCAAATCCGACGTGCACGAGCGCGTAGTCGCCGACGGCGAGATCGGGCAGGCAGGCGAGGCAGACCTCCTTCACGACGCCGCCAAAGTTCACGCGGCCCATGCGGAGGCCGCGGTCCTCGTGGACCGACTCGACCCGTCCCGGCACGGCGAGGCACATCCG
>DHLZ01000060.1:0-8036 GCA_002405515.1 Planctomycetaceae bacterium UBA4655 | reverse complement strand
TCGACTTCCGGGGAGAGTCCGTCTCCGGGCGTGAAGAGGCTCCCCTCCACGAGGAACGCGGTCATCTTCGGCGCCGGGTCGCCGAGCAGCGGCCGGGAAAGGGCGACCGCCTGATCCCATCGCAGCCGGTGGATGCTCACGCCCGTCGTCGCCGGCGACGCGGGAAGCGACGCTCCCGCGAGTTCGCGGATCGTCCCGGGCTCGCTCCCCGACACGCAGGCATCGACGAGGATGACCTCCTCGACGCCCCGCATCCGCAGCACGACCTCGAAGCCCGAGGTGCCGGCATCGATGCACGCCACGTCGGGCCGAAGCCTCCGGTCGGCGAGCCTGCGGACGAGTTCCGGCCCCGCCGCGTCGTCTCCGGCGAGCATGCTGCCACAGCCGACGACGAGCGTTCGGCAAGCGGCCGCGGAGGCAGCGTCTGGGTTCATAAAAAGGTGCCAGCCACCAAATTTGGGTAATCTCAAAGCGTCGGGCATTGCGCAATGTACCCAGATTTGGTGGCTGGCACCGTTTTTCATGCACGAGCTATCGATTGCGACAAGCATCGTTGAGATCGCGGCCGGACACGTCCTGGAGGCGGGGGGCGGCAGAGTGCTGGCGGTGATCGTCCGCGTTGGACGGCTCGCGAGCGTGCACGAGGGGGCCCTGCGGTCGGCCTTCGACGTCGCCATCGCCGACACGCCTCTGGCCGGGAGCGAGCTTCGCGTCGTCGCCGTGCCGGTCAGGATCTTTTGCCGATCGTGCGCAGGGGAGCGGGAACTGGCGGGAATCGGCAGTCTTGCCTGCCCGACCTGCGGCACCGTGAGCGGCGACATCCGGGCCGGCACCGAGCTCGAACTCGAATCGATCGAGCTCGAGCCGCCGGACACTTCGACGATCGGGGCCGCAACGACGGGGCCGGTGGAGATCGCGACCCCATGAGCGACGCGGCATCACCGCTTCCGCGGATCCTCGAGGTGCGCACGAAGATCCTCAAGAAGAACGACGAGATCGCCCGTGCGATGCGGGGGCGGTTCGAGGCGCAGGGCGTCGTCGTCGTGAACATCGTGTCGAGCCCCGGGACGGGCAAGACGGCGTTCCTCGAGGAGACGCTTGCTCGGCTCCATGCCCGCGGTATCCCCGTGGCGGCCGTCGTCGGCGACCTCGAGACCGACAACGACGCCCGACGGCTCGCGAGAAGCGGCGTGCCCGTGCGGCAGATCATGACCCACGGCCTCTGCCATCTCGAGGCCGAGATGGTGCAGGCCCACCTCGACGGCTGGGATCTCTCCGGGCTGCATTACCTCTTCATCGAGAACGTCGGCAACCTCGTCTGCCCGACGAGCTGGGATCTCGGCGAGTCGGTCCGCCTCGCGATGCTCTCGGTGACGGAGGGGGAGGACAAGCCGCTGAAATACCCGGGCCTGTTCAACACGGCCGATCTCGTGGCGATCACGAAGATCGACCTCGCGTCCGCCTGCGAGTTCGACCGCGATCTCGCCGTCGCGAACCTCGAGGTCGTGCGGCCGGGCATCCGCGTCCTGGAAACCTCGGCGAAGACCGGACAGGGCATCGACGAGTGGCTCATGGAACTCGACGGGCGAAGGCTTCGCGGGCGATGACGGCCTGCCCGAGGGCGAGGCCGCCGTCATTCGGGGGAACCCGCTCGTGGAGCAGGACGTCGAAACCTCCGGCCCGCAGTCGATCGACGGCGAGCCTGACGAGCACGGCGTTCTGGAAGACGCCCCCGGTGAGGCCCACGGCGCCGATGCCGGTCTCGTCGCGGAGCCTTCGGCAGACCGACGCGATTAATCCGGCGACGCCGTGGTGAAAACGGGCGGCGATCTCGGCCGTTGGCACGCCGGCGTGCACATCCCGAACCACGGCCTGGACCGCCTGCCGCCAGTCGATCCGAAGCGGTGAGCCAGCCGCGGCGGGCGACATGATCCGGAAGGGGTAGGGCTCGCGCGGGTCACATACGGGGGCCGCGATCGCCTCGAGGGCCATCGCCGCCTCGGCCTCGTGGCTGGTCGAGTGCCGTACGCCGGAGATCGAGGCGACGGCGTCGAAGAGCCGGCCCATGCTCGTGGTGGCCACGCAGGCGAATCCCGTCGCGAGCTGCCGCTCGAGAATGCGGCAGGCCGCGGCCGCCGCCACGCACGGCGGCAGCGAGTCGACCGGATCGATCCCGGCTGCATGAAGCACCGCGATCGCCGCTCGCCACGGATGCCGGATGCTCGCGTCACCGCCGGGCAGGGGAAAGGGATCGAGATGGGCGGCCCGTCGGAACTCACCTCGGTGAGCCGTGATGAATTCGCCTCCTTGGATCGTGCCGTCGCGACCGTAGCCCGTGCCGTCGAAGCAGACGCCGATGATCCGGCTGCCGAGCGATCCCTGATCGGTGAGGAGCGCCGCCAGGTGCGCCTCGTGGTGCTGCACGGCGACGAGCGGGATGCCCCGCGCCTCGGCGAATCGCCGGGCCCACGCGGTGGACGCGTAGCCGGGATGGAGGTCGCAGGCGACGGCCTCCGGGGTCGCTTGGAACACCGCGAGCAGGTGGTCGGCGGCCCGGCCGAGCGATTCGTAGGTCTCGAGCGATCCCATGTCGCCGATGTGCTGGCTCACGACGGCCTCCTCGCCGCGGGCGAGGCAGATCGCCGCCTTGAGTTCGCCCCCGACGGCGAGCACCGAAGGGCCGGCGACTCCGAGGCGAATCGGCAGCGGCGCCAAGCCCCGGGAGCGGCGAATCGGCATCGCCCCGCCGACGACGCAGCGGACCACCGAGTCGTCGCAGGCCGCGACGATCCGCCGGTCGTGCATGAGGAAGCCGTCGGCGAGGTCGCCGAGCCTCGCCGCGGCCTCGACGTTGTCGCAGACGATCGGCTCCTCGGCCCGGTTTCCCGAGGTCGTCACGAGCGGCGGCATGCCGACGCAGAGAGCATGCTGCAGGGGCCAGGCGGGCAGCATGAGGCCGACGTAGCCGTTGCCGGGGGCGACCGATTCGGCGAGGCCGGATCCGCCGAAAGGCTTGCGCGCGAGCACGATCGGCCGCTCGCGGCCATCGAGGATCCTCCGCTCCTGCTCGTCCAGTTCGGCAAGCGATCGGCCCGCCGCGATGTCGGCCACCATCACGGCCAAGGGCTTCCCCGTGCGGAGCTTGCGACGTCGGAGCCGTTCGACGGCTTCCGCGTTCGTCGCGTCGCAGACCAGATGAAATCCGCCGAGCCCCTTGATAGCGAGAATGTCCCCTGCGAGCAGCCTTTCGCGGGCGATGAGGATCGCGGCGTCGCCGAGTTGCCCTGTCGCGGGCCGCGACGGCTGGATGCCGGAGGGGTCGGCCGCGGTCGTGAACCAGGCGATCGGGCCGCAGGCAGGGCAGGCGATCGCCTCCGCGTGGAACCTGCGGTCGGCGGGGTCGTGGTACTCGGCCGCGCAATCCTCGCACATCGGGAACTCCCGCATCGACGTCCGCGGCCGGTCGTAGGGAAGATCTTCGATGATCGTGAACCGGGGGCCGCAGTCGGTGCAAGTGGTGAACGGGTAGCGGTGGCGACGGTTCGCGGGATCGGCGACGTCGGCACGACAGGCCGGGCAGGTCGCGATATCGGGGGGCACGACCGCAGCCGCGGCTGCGTCGGGCGAGGCGGCGCGGGCGGCCGACGCGTCGATCGCGGCGTGAATCACGAAATTCCGGGCCGCATCATGGACGACCGGCAGATCCTCGACATCGATCGTCGCGACGACGGCGAGCGGCGGCGGTTCCCGGCGGATCTCCGCGAGCCACGCATCGATCGACGCGTCCTCTCCCCGCACCTCCGCCACGACGCCCGCGGGGCCGTTTTCCACCCAGCCGCCGAGACCGTGCCTGCCGGCGAGCCGCCAGAGGAACGGTCGGAAGCCGACTCCCTGCACGATGCCGCCGATCCTCACGCGTTTTCGGCAGACAGGCATCGCGAGCACCGCTCGAATGTTTTTCTCCACTCCGCTGCACAAAATCTAGCGGATCCACGGCCGGAACCGTGGCGAGATCTTCGTCGACTCCTTCATGCCGGGACAGCTTCGACGACCGATGCCGCGAGCACTTCGCCGGCGGGCCTCGGCATGCCGAAGAACTCGCCCTGAAACAGATCGACGCCGTCCTCGACGAGGCGAGCCAGTTGCTCCTCGCTGCGAGTGTATTCCGCGACGGTCGTGATCCCGCGGGCGCGGCAGAGGCTTACCACGGTGCGGACGAAGTCGCGTTGCAGCGGGTCGTCATCCACGTACCCGGTGACGAGCTGGTCGAGCTTCACGATCGCGAGCGGCCACTGCGTCAGGGACCGCAGGCGACAGATGCCGCTGCCGAAGTCGTCGAGCGCGACCGCGACGCCTGCCGCCGCGAGGCTCTCCAGGCGGGGCCGCACCAGCGGCTCCGGGGCCGCGATGGACCGGGACGTGATCTCGAGGATGATGCGGCTGCAGCCGTCGGGCACCCGATGAATGAGATCGAGGAACGATGCGGGGAAGGTCGCCGATGAAAACGTCTCGAAGCTCACGTTGACCGAGATCCGTTCGTCGGGATGCGACTCCAGGAGTTCGAGATTCCGTTGCAGCATCATCCGGTCGAATCGTTCGAGCAGGCCGTTCGCCCGGCCGGCCATGAAGAAGTCCGCCCGCGATGCAAGTGGTCGGCGTAAACCGTCGAACCGGGCCAGGGCCTCGTGGAATGCGGCGCGTTCGTGGCCGTGCCGCACGACCGGTTGCAGCCACACCTCCCACGAGCCCAGATCCATGCTCGCGGTGAGCTCCCGTGCCTGGTCGCCGGTGAACTCCGCGGTGCCCGCGACGATGGCCCGGTGACCGCCGGCCGCGCGGGCCGCGGCGGAGGCCGCCTCCGCGAGTCGGATCGCGAGATCGTGGTCGCCGCCATTCACCTCGGCCACGCCGATCGAGGCACGAAGGGGAAACGGCGGCGCGAACCCCGGCACGTCGATGCCGCCAATCAACGCGAGCAATCGCTCCGCCCGCCGCAGCGGCTCGCCGTCTTCCGACTGGACCATCGAGGCCAGGAAGCAGTCTCCCATCAGGCGGCTCGTGACCGCCGGATGCGGAAAGACCTGCTCCAGGGCCGACGCCACGCCCAGCAGCACGAGATCCGTCTGCCTGTGCCCGATGTAGCCGCTGATCGCCGCAAAGTCGTCCAGTGATACGAAGATCACGGCGGCTCCGGCGAATGCGTGCTGACGTTGTTCGCGGGCTTCGAGCGCGCGCGAGATCGCCCAGCGGGTGAGAAGGCCCGTGATCGGCTCCCGATCGTTGGCATGCCGGCCGGCGATCGGTCCGCCGGATAACAGCGGCTGGGCGAGGACCGCGACCCGGTTCGCGGCCATCCCCCGCAACCCCAGGGCCGTGATGTGGCGATGACCGTGCTCGTCGAGGATTCGCACGGTGCAGAACTGCACGACGCCGGCGCGTGCCCGCTCGATCGCGGTGGTGATCGTGTCTCGCTCGAGCGGATCGACAAGCGACGGCAGCGAGTCGCCGGAATGCAGCCGCAGGAACGCTTCGATCGCAACGTCGGGAGTCATGGTGGCGGTGAACACGATCCCCTGCTCGTCGACCTCGATCCGGTGCGGTCCGAGGGGGTGCTCGTGGATGCCGGGAACGTGCGCCGCGCGGCTCGCCGCTTCGAGCACGAGCCAGCAGAGATCCTGCACCGGCTGGCTGCTTCCGACCGTGTCGACCCAGCCGCTGCGTCCTGTCTCGCTCGGCACGAACGGCCGGGTCGTGTCGGAGACGATCAGGATCGGCACGCCAGGGAAATCGGCCCACGTCTCGACGACGACCGAGTGGGCATCCGGCGGATCGACCAGCACCACCAGGACCGCCGGTCGATCGTCCGCCACCCGGTGCATTTCCCACTTGTCACGCGTCTCCGTCACTTCGACGGGGTGGACGCCGAGCGCCGCCACGAGGTCGGTTCCCACGCCGGGGCCGCAGACTCGGATGACGACGTGGGGCAGAGAGAGTTCCATGGAACATCTTGCGCACGTGGAAAAAGGCTCGAGAGCCGAACTCTACGGAGCGGCGAATGACCTGGAAAAATACCCTCCCACGGGCCCCATCCCGACCACCGACATTTCCCCGACATGATGTGCGGGCGTAGGGTTCCGCATGCCCGGGAATCCCACGTTCGATCCGCCTTTCGAATCGCTGCCCCGCTGGCTCTGGCTGGCGGTGTCGCTCGTCCCCGACATCCTGCTCGTTGCGTCCGTGGCATGGCTCTGGCGATCCCTGTCACGAACGCGAAGCGGGGCGCGTCGGCAGCTGACCGAGGCGAGTGACGCTCTCGCCCGCCGGTCGGAGACGCTCCGGTGGGCGACGGAACTGGCCGAGGTGGGCGTCTGGTTCTGGGACCTGGCGACCGGTGCCGTCGAGTGGACCGACCGCGCCAAGACGCAGTTTGCGTTGCCCCCGGGAAGGAGCCCGAGCCTTGACTACTTCTTCTCGGTCGTGCATCCGGAAGACCGTGACCGGGTGCGGGGTGCGATCGACCGCGCGTTCGTCGATCGGCAGGACTACCACACCGTATTTCGTGCCGTGCATCCAGATGGATCGCACCACTGGATCGCCGCGATGGGCCGCGCCCTGTATGCCGCGGACGGAAAGCCCGTTTCCATGGGGGGCGTGACGATCGACGTCACCGGCCTCCGGAAGATCGAGGATGAGCTCCGCACGCTGCTCGTGGTCGCCAGGGGGGATGCCGCCGAACCGGAACTGGCCCGGAGGTTCAAGCTCTTCGCCGAAAATGCGTCCGATGTCGTGATGGAGACCGACAATGCCGGCGTCATCCGCTGGATCACGCCGTCGGTCAGGCTGCGGATCGGCCGCGCGGCCGAGGAAGTGATCGGCAAGCGATTCTCGCAGTTCGTGCATCCGGACGAGCGGGATCGCCTGCGGGCGATGGAGGAGCAGGTGACGCGGGCCGCGGCCGCCGAGGGGCGGCTCCTGCTGCAGGTCGTCGACGACGGCTACCAGTGGTTTTCCGTCTCCCTGCGGCCGGTCTTCGACGAGCACCAGGCGGTCGTCGGCCGCGTTGGGGGATGGCGTGACATCCACCGTGAAGTGCAGGCCCAGGAGGTCGTCGCCGCCGAACGGCTCCGGCTCCGTGCGACGCTCGAAGGCATGCTCGATCCGCTCGCGATCATCGAGCCGGTGCGGGACGACGATCGCCGCGTCGCGGACTTCACCTACCTCGACCTGAATCCCGCCGCGTGCAGTTGGCTCGGGGTCGAACGCCACCGGCTCGTGGGCACGAGGCTTCGCGAATCGTTTCCCGGGATCGAGTCGTCGGGCCTGCTGCGACAGCTCGCCGAGGTGAGCGAGACCGGCCGTCCGCTCGTGCTGGACGATTTCCCGTTCGTGCTCCACGGCGTCGGCCTGCGGCGACTGGACGTCAGGGGCATCCGCGGCGACGAGTGGATCAGCCTCGTCTGGCGGGACGTCTCCGAGCGGCACGAGGCGGTGGCCAGGCTCGCGGCTTCCGAGGAGCAGTTTCGCCTGCTCGCGGAGAATTCCACCGACGTGATCGTGCGGCTCGACGCGAACGATCGCATTCAATGGATTTCGCCGTCGGTCGCGGCGGTGCTCGGCTGGAGTCAGGCGGAGTGCGTCGGTCGGGACGGGAAGGAGTTCCTCGCCACCGCCGAAACCCTGGAGCAGTATGAGCGAGACAAGGCCCGGGTGCAGGCCGGGCACGGGGCCGTCTCTCGCGCGAGAATCCGTTCCGCGGCGGGCGAAGTGCATTGGATGGAGGTCCACGCCTTCCCATACCGGACGTCCGACGGAGCCGTGAGCGGCATGGTGGCCGGCTTGCACGTGATCGACGAGCAGGTGCGGATGGAGCGGGATCTCGAAGTCCGGGCGCGGATCGACTCGCAGACCGGGCTTCTCAACCGCCGGGAACTGCTGGATCAGCTCGCAGCCGTCGTGGCTCGCCACGAGCCGTCGCTCGGCCTGCTCTGGTGCGACGTCGACGGATTCAAGGCGATCAACGACGCGCATGGCCACGC
>DHLZ01000075.1 GCA_002405515.1 Planctomycetaceae bacterium UBA4655 | reverse complement strand
CGGCGGCTCGAGCGGTTCTCCGAGATGGAGCAGTATCTTCCTGATCGGCGCCGTGTCGGGGAGGCAGGCGATGAGGCGGATGTCGCCGCCGCAGGCGGGGCACGCGAGCGGGAAGGCTGCGGCTTTTTCGCGCGACGAGCCTGGCCCATGCGATTGTCGAAGTGTCGTGGGAACGGCCCGGGGCAGCGGGGGCACCCTCACCCCGGCCCCGTCCCGGAGGGAGAGGGAGAGAGGAAGCGTTGGCGATCGCCAGTGCTCGAGGCTCCTGAAGTAACTCGGCACGTCGCGATCGACCATCGCGATGCGGACGCTCGCATCGACGGAAAAGCCGCTGTTCTCCCAGGCGAGCATGTCGGCAGCGGCCTCGGCGTCGAGGAGTCTCGTCCGCAGGAGCCATCGGAGGAACCGGCGTCGCACTCGCTCGGTGAGCGTCGCGAGGCCGGCCGGCGTGACCGGCCTGGCCGGCAGGAACGCGACGCCGGCGTGGTCCGGCATGAACAGACCGTCGGTGACGCATGCATGGAGGTGGACGTGGCGGTTGAGGGCGGAGCCGAAGCGGTGGAGGAAGGAGACGGCGCCGAGGCGCGGGCGGAGGGATGGACGGGCGGTGGCGTCATGCGCGGGGCGAGGCCGTGCGTGGAACCCGTTGACGCACTCAAGGCCGAAGGCGATCGCGAGTGCCACGAGCAGGAGCACCAGTTGTCCCGTGCCCAAGGAATCGAAGAAGTCCGTCGCCTCGCCCCCAGGCTCTCGGCCGCAGTTTCGCGTCTTGCCGCCGGAACCTACGCGTCCGCCGCGGGCGGGGCAAGCACCTCGGCCATCCGTATAATAGAATACCCGCAGTGTGAGGGAGCGAACAGCCGTGGCGGCGGCCGCGGACGAATCACGTACGAGTCAGGGGATCAGACACCAGAGGATCAGATCCGGGAAGAGAGTGGCGCATGGCCCGCGGTGAACGCGTGCAGGTGGAGCGGCGGATCGCCGGGACGACGATCGGCTACATGCATCATGGTGTCGATCTCGGGGACGGCACGGTCGTCCATGCCCGGCCCGATGATTTTCGCAATCCGTTTGGCGGCGGCCGGGTGGTGCGGACGACGTTCGAGGAGTTCGCCGGTGGCGGGAAGGTTCCCACGGTGAGCGAACCGCAGGCGACCCTCTCAGTCGAGGAGACCGCGCGTCGGGCGGAGGCCGAGGTGGGCCGATCCGGCTACTGCCCGGTGGTCGACAATTGCGAGCATTTCGCCACCTGGTGTGCGACCGGCCGGCGGTCGAGCCGGCAGGTCGATATCGTGCTGGCGCGGCTTTCGTGGGCGGCCGCACGAGTGACGGCCGCGGTCTCCGCCCGCGTGGCCGGCCGGGTCGCGGTACGGACCGCGCTCAGCACGACCGTCCGGTTCGGGCTGCGGGGGCTCGTGCCGGCGTCCGTCGCGGCCGAGGCGGCGGCGCTCGCGACGGAGTGGCGGGCGCATCAGATCGGCTGCTCGGCGGCGGAGAGCCGGCGGCTCGGAGACTCGGCGGGGCTCGTGACGAGCACGCTCGCCTGTGCGGCGGCAGGCCTGGCGGCCGGTCCGGCGGGCGTGGTGGCAGGCGGACTCACGGGGGCTGCCGTCTGGATGACCGGCTCGTGGGCCGCCGCCGCGGTCGAAAGCCGCTGAGTCGATCGCGCGGCTCCGTCAAACAACGCATCATGCGGGGGTAGGCCGGCTGCATGGCCATCCCTGGCAATCCTGTTCGGCACGGCAGATACGTGACGGCTTGATCGGCGTCGTGCGTGGCTCAGTTCGGGCGGAGGCTCGTTGGATGTCTGCGGCACGCGTGCCGGGAAGCCCGAGGCGTAAGCCGAGTGGATGCCTTGTTTGCGGCGCTCGTTGTGTCTCGACGTCCGTGGTGGGTCGGGACAGCGTGCACTTCCAAACGGCCGGCGGAAGGCCGGCCGCTCGCATGCCAGCCGCACCTTGGCTGCGGCTGCGAATGCGCCAGGCTGCACGGGCCATGGCTGGCCGTGCCGCCGCTTAAGCCGGGAAGCCCGAAGCGTGAGCTGAAGGGAATGCGCGGCAACGCATCCGGAAACGATCTGCTTCCGCTCGGCTCACGCCTCGGGCTTGCCGCCAGGGCGGCGGACCCCCCGTGCGGCCGCTCGTTAGGCGAGGATGTCGCCGATCACGCGGCCGTGGACGTCGGTCAGCCGGAAATCGCGGCCAGCAAAGCGGTAGGTGAGCCGTTCGTGGTCGAGCCCCAGCAGATGGAGGATCGTGGCATGCAGGTCGTGCATGTGCACGACCTTCTCAACTGCCCGGTGGCCGAGTTCGTCGGTCGATCCGTAGGCGATCCCCGACCGCAGGCCGCCACCGGCAAGCAGCATCGTGAACCCGCCCGGGTTGTGGTCGCGGCCGGTGCCGTTGTTCTCGGCGTAGGGCGTCCGGCCAAATTCACCACCGAACCAGACGAGCGTGTCGTCGAGCAGGCCGCGCCTCTTGAGGTCTTGGATCAACCCGGCGCACGGCCGGTCGGTGGCCAGGGCGTGCTGACCATGCTTCTCGATGTTCGCATGCTGGTCCCATGCGGGGTTGGCGGTGTTGTCTCCGTAAGTCACCTGGATGAACCGCACGCCCGCCTCGGCAAGCCGGCGGGCCATGAGGCACTTGCGGCCGAAGTTCGCGGTCTCCTTACGGTCGATCCCGTAGAGCCGCCGAGTCTCGGCCGTCTCACCGGCGTCGTCGAGCACCTCGCCGAGCTCCCCCTGCATCCGCCAGGCGAGCTCGAGCGACGCGATCTCCGCGTCAAGGATCGCATCGTCGGGACGAACGGCCTGCTGCAGCCGCTCGGCGCCGCGGATGAGTTCAAGCAGCCGCTCCTGGTCCGCCGCCGTCCGCAGGGGATTGTGCAGGTGCTTCACCGGCTCGGCGTCGAGCGCCGCCTTGCCGGCGGCCAGCGGGGTGCCCTGATGGATCGCGGGGAGAAAGCCGCTGCCGTAGTTGCGGGCGCCGCCGTTGCCGGAGGACGGCGTGATGCTCACGAAGGCGGGCAGGCCGGCGTTGCCGCTGCCGAGGCCATAGCTGACCCACGAACCAATCGAGGGCCTGACCTGGATCGTGGAGCCGGTGTGAAGAAAGAGTGTCGCCGGACCGTGGCTGATCCCCTCGGTCCGCAGCGAGCGGACCACGACGCAGTCGTCGAGCACCCCGCAGAGTTCCGGAAACAGCTCCGAGCCCCAGAGCCCGGCCGTGCCGTGCTGCCGGAACTTCCACCGCGGCCCCATGAGCCGAAGCTGCTTCTTTTGAACGGCGCCCTTCAGGGCGATCGTCCGATCGTCCTCGACGTCGAGGGTGCGGCCGTTGTCACGCACGAGCAGCGGCTTGTAATCAAAACTGTCGACGTGGCTCGGGCCGCCCTGCATGAAGAGGAAGATCACCCGGCGAGCCCGCACCCGCGCCGCCACGGCCGCCGCCCGGGACTGCTCCGCGAGCAGGCACGAGGCAGCCAGGCCACCGAAGCCGCAGGCCGTCTGCCCGAGCATGCGGCGGCGGGACTGGGAATGTGGCTGCAATGACCCGGGGCTCGCGTGCATGGTGCTGTCCTCGGCGAACATGAATCCAGTCGTCAGTCGAGATAGCGGAAGTCGGGCGAGGCCAGGAGGGCATGGGCGAGGAGCGCCCACGACTGGGCGTCCGCGCCCGGACCAAGATGCCGGCGGGCGAATGCCAGTTCATCCGGCCGCGGGCTGCGGCCCACGAGCCGACGGTAGAGGGTCACGATCCGGTCGTCGAGCGACTGCTCGCCGTCCGCGGCGGCGACTGCGCCAATCTGTTCGGCCTCGTGGGTGATGAAGGCGGAGTTGAGCAGGAAGAGCCCCTGCGTAGGGATCACGCTCGCGTTCCGCTGGCCGACGGGGCTGCCGGCATCGGGCGCATCGAACACGGCGAACAGGTCGGGGAGCGAGTTGCGGAAGGCGGGTACGTAGAGGCTGCGGCATGGGGCCTTGTGCACATAACCGAAGTCGTTCGACACCGTGGGCTGCGGGGGCGGCTCGAAGGAGAGCCGGCCGCTGGCGGCGAGCACGGCATCCCAGAGCTGCTCGGCCGCCAGACGCTTGCGGCACGCGTGCGACCAGAGCCGGTTGTCCGGATCGATCCGCCGGGCCTCCGGGGCGGCGAGCGACGACTGTCGATAGGTCCGCGAGAGCACGATCTCGCGGACGAGCCGGCGGACCGACCAGCCCTCGGCGATGAACCGCTGCGCCAGATGGTCGAGCAGTTCGGGATGCGTGGGCGGCTCGCCCGTCGTGCCGAAGTTGTCGGGTGTCCGCACGATGCCGGCACCGCAGAGCCAGAGCCAGATGCGGTTGGCCATCACGCGGGCGGTGAGCGTGTTGGCGGGCGACGCGATCCAGTCGGCCAGCTGACGACGTCCCGACTCCGTGGCGGGGATCGCCGGACGCGGACCGGCGGGCGACATCCCGAGCCGGGGCAGACCGCGCGGCACCACGGCGGCGATGACATGCGGGTTGCCCCGCACGTGAATCGGAAAATCTCGCAGCGTCTTCCCTTCCTCGACGCCGGGATACTGCGGCCGCTTCGCCAGTTCCGCCTGCTTGCGTTTCTGCGCCTGCTTGCGGTCCGCGAGCCGTTTGGCCGCCGCCTTGGTCTCCTCGTCGTCGGCATCGTCGGACGGCAGCGGCGGCGTACCCGCTTCGACGAATACCACCGCGTCGCCGATCACGTGCCCATCGGCGGCCTCGTTCGAGAGGATGAGGTAGTGCTGGTCCCCCTCCTCGAACCGGAACGTGCCGAGCGGGTGGAGGATGCCGCCCACGGCGGGCTGCGCACGCTGATCGACCCGCCCCTCGAACTCGCCGTCGGCATGGAGCAGCGACACCGCCGCGTTGCTCGCCCGATTGCCGGCCGGTTGGTAGGCGAGGTAGACGTCGTACCGGCCCGCCTTGGCGAACCTCGGCGTGAATGTGAGCGTCTTGGTGCCGGGGCCTTCGGCGCCGTCGTGCAGGTAGCCGTCGCCGATAAATGGCGCGGCGTCGGCCGAGGCCCGCCACGCCCCGACGCGGGCGGCGGCCGCGTCGTCGACCACGATCCCGTTCACCGCGGCGAGCGGGATCGAGGATGCGTTCTTGACATGCCGCTGTGTGCGGCCGGAAAGCTCATCCACCTCCGCCGTGATGGCGGCCAATTCCGCCTCGAGTGTGGTGAACGTCGCGAGCTCGTCACCCACGAGCGGCAGTTTCAGCAGCCGCGGCTTGGAGACGGGGCTGTGGGCGTAGGGCGACGCGTTGCCGACGATCCCGGCCAGGGCGTAGTACTCGCGGGTCGTGAGTGGGTCGAACTTGTGGTCGTGGCAACGGGCACAGCCGATCGTTTGACCGAGGAATGCCTGACCGATCGTGCTGAGCTGCTCGTCGACGACGTCAAGATCGAGCAGCTTTTTGTCCTGCTCCTCGCGGTTGTGGTTGCCGAGTGCCAGGAAGGACGACGCGATCCGCAGCCGCCGTTCCTCTGCGGGGCTGGCCGCCGCGATGAGGTCGCCGGCGAGCTGCTCGCGGACGAACTGATCGAAGGGGATGTCGGCCGCGAAGGCCGACACGACGTAGTCGCGATACCGCCAGGCCTGCGGAATGAGGAACCCGCGGAGCGTGACCGACTCCGCGTACCGGGCCACGTCGAGCCAGTGCCGTGCGAAATGCTCGGGATACCGTGGACTGGCGAGCAGCTGGTCGACGAGCTGGTCGTAGCCGCCGTCGGCCACCAGCCGGGTGCCGGCGGTGAGCTCCTGCGGTGTCGGCGGCAGACCGGTGAGATCAAAGAACAGCCGCCGCACGAGCGTCTCGGGACTCGCCTCGGCCGCGAACGTGAGGCCGGCTGGCCGCAGCCGCTGGTCGACGAGCGTGTCGATCGTCGCGCCGGCGTCTGCTGGGCCGAGCGGCTGGTAAGACCAGTGGGAGGCGAGCAGGTCGTCGTAGCGGCTGGCCGGATCCTGCGGAGCCGCTGCGGACTCCTCGCGCGGGTCGAAGGCCCCGGTCTCGATCCAGGTCTTGAGGTCGTCGATCTCCCGCTGCGCGAGCCGGCCATCGGGTGGCATCTGGATCCGACGGTCGGCATAGCTGACCGCCTTGAAGAGCAGGCTGTCGGCGGGCTGGCCGCGACCGTCCGCATCCAGCGTGATGGCGGGGCCCGTGTCGCCGCCCCGCTGCCAGCCGGCCCGCGACGCGAGGCTCAATCCGCCTTCCGCCTCCTCCGCGGAGTGGCAGTCGAGGCAGTGCTTCACGAGCAGCGGTCGGATCCGTGACTCGAAGAAGGCGGACTGCTGCGAATCGTTGGGGCCGTTGGGGTCGGCCGCGGCGGGTTGTGGGAGCACGAAGTCTATTGCGATGAACGCGAGCACGACCAGCAGGCGGCTGCCGGGCGGGCTGCGGCGGATGGCGGAGCGGATCGGACAGCTCATGGCGGGTCCCGCTGTTGAAATCGCGAATCTAGGCTGAAACCGAGACGTCACATCCCCGGCGACCTTTTAAGGATAGTAGCGAAGGGGGGCCGAGTCATCCCGGCATGACCCGTCTTCTTCTACAGTTTGAAAAATGAAGTCCTTGCGTCGCAAGGGTTTACGTCAACAAAAAACAGGCGTGGCACCATGCGCCACGGTTTCAGGCATCGCTCATAAGTGGGGCTACAGCC
>DHLZ01000215.1 GCA_002405515.1 Planctomycetaceae bacterium UBA4655 | reverse complement strand
GAAGGCGCGGGAGGCGAGGGTCGGAGGCGATGTGCGGAGGCCATGCATTCAGGAAACAGCGGATCATTGCGGATGCGTAATGCGGTAACGCAGTCGCCATCTTCCTTGTTTGGGTATGCCTGCAGCTCCTGCCGAGAGCAAACAAAGGTTTTCTGCCCCCTCGACTCGCCCCTCGGGCGAACCGGCTATCATTGAGCCGATGGCTCCAGCCGCAGGGAAACAGACGACTTCGCCGCTCACGATCGTGTTCTTCGGCCTCGGGGCCGTGGGCTCGAGCATGCTCATCTGTCTGGCCGAACTGGCCGAGCGCGACGGGATTCCCGTCCGCTTCAAGGTGTTCTCGATCGATCCTGCGACCGCCCGTGACGCGCTCTACCACGCCGAGCGGCTCATGAAGCGGATCGAGATCATCGGCGTGCCGAGCTTCGATCCGCTTCTGGCTCTCGAAGGGCCGGGGGTCGACAAGCTTGCCGGGGCCTCGCTGCTGGTCAATGCGGCGATCCCGCAGTTCAACTGCCCGATCATCGAGTTGGGCATACGCCTCGGCGCCCACACGCTCGACCTCGCCTCCGACATGTACAACCCGGAAACGGCGACTTCCCTCACCTTCAATCAGTACGCCCACGACGCGGCCCTGCGGGAGCGAGGCGTGGCCGCGGTGATCAACATGGGCGTGTCCCCGGGCATCACCAACTTTCTCATCGGTGATCAGATCTGCCGGATCAGTTCCGAGCACCGCAAGGAACTCGAGATCGAGTCGATCGACCTGTATCTGCTCGAAGACATCGATGCCGACGCCATCATCTTTTCGTGGGCACCAGCAGTGGCGCTCGACGAGCTTTCGCAGAGCCCGCTGCAGCTGCGGAACGGGCGGATGATCGTGCACGAGCCGTTCACGGCGGCCCGCGACTACCAGTTCCCGTACGAGCCGCGGGTGTGGCGGCAGTATCCGCTCTACCAGGAGGAGCTCCTGTCGCTGCACCGCTCGTATCCCGAGGTCGAGCACATCGGCGTCTACACCGGCGGCTCCGAGGTGGAACTCGTCAAGGCGCTCCATCAGCTCAACCTGCTCTCGAAGGAGACGCTCGGGGCGAATCCGGATCTGACGATCGAGGCCGTGGTGCGGGCGGCGATGCCTGGCATGAAGAAACCGCGAAGGATCGAGGACTATCTCCGCTCGGGTGTGATCCGGCGGACCCACTTCTGCGCCGCGGCGGAGATCCGCGTGAGCGAGTGGGTGCGAAACGAGCGGCAGACGATCATCGAGACCGTGGGCCTGAGCTTCCGTCGATACCGCGAGCTGCTCGGCACGCCCTACGCGGGCGCCACCTACATCTCCTATCCCACGGCGGTGGGTGCCGCGATTCTCGGCTGGCATACGCTTTGCCACGTGCGGGGCGAGCCGGGTAGCATCGCCGGAGTCGTCACCGGCGAGGATCTGGCCCGCTTGTTGCCGCGACCGCGGATCGACGCGGTGTTCCGCGATCTGGTGGCCTGGGACATCGATCTCTTCGCGAGCACCCGTGACGCGACGGGCGCGTAGGGCCGGCCGCTTGCCGAACTGCGGATCGCCGCTGTACCGTGACACAGTGTCCGGACCGTGAAACAGCGTGAGGAAGCAGGCAGCGGTTCCCGGACGCACCCCCGAAGGATCCGCCTGATCGGCCGCCCATGACATCGTCTCGAGCATGCAGCGTCGCAGTCGTCTGCGTGGTGACTTTCGCCGCGGCCGCACGGGGCGAGCCGCCGTTCGGCGCCGTGCTGTGGCAATCCCTCGTGCCCACCGTGCAACAGGTATGCGTCGGTCCGGATGGTCGGGTGTGGCAGTTGTCGCCCCCCGCCGATCCGTTGGCGAAGGCCCCCGCCCTCCAGAAGAAGCTGGAGGAGGAGTTTCACAAGCCGACGCCCCACGTGCAGGGCGGCTCGCCGATCCTCTTCGAGCCCGGCGGCCGCGTGTGGTTCGCCGGCTGGGGCTATGGCCGCTCCATGATCACAGGATATGACGGCACGACATGGATCGAGCGACCGCTTCAGGAGCAGCACGTGCTTCGCGGTCGCGGCGTCCGCATCGGCGACCACCTGTTCTTCGTCGACTCTCGCGGCATCGACTGCTTCGACGGCCGAACGTGGTCCTATCGGCGGCTCGTGGAGCCGGGCCCGGGTGGCATCACCGAAGATCACATGCCCGTCGTGCAGGTGGAGCCGGACGGGAAAAGCCTGCTGGCCCTGACACGCTCTGGAACGAGTTCCTCCTTGTGTCGCTGGCGGGGCGAATGGACCGAGCTGCCATCCCCGGGGACCCTGTCAGGAGGTCCGCTGCGATTGGCGCCCACCGCCGACGGCATCTGGCTGTTCAGTCCATTCCATGGCCTGTTTTTTCAGCCGTTCGATCCGGCCGCCACGGTGCCGGCGCTCCTGTCGCAGGTGGTGGCGGCCGACGGACAGACCGCCGATCGGGCGGCGGCGGCCGTCGCGACCCGCTGGCCGACGATCCTGCCCGACGTGCAGGCGGCGGAGGCGGCCGCCACGAACAAGGGGGTGATCGAGCGGCTGCAGCGGGTCGCGGCCGAGTTGCGGAAGGGCAATCAACGCGCCGTTCAAGTGGGGCCGTTCGCCGTCCGGTGGTGCACGAACCTGATGTACCTGCCCGATGGAACCGTCGCCATCGCCGCCCGCGCCGTGACGACCGCAGACGGGGGCGAGGCCCGCCCCGGCGTCGTTCTCGCCAGGCCCGGCGGCCGCGTCGATGCCCTGTTCGACCCGGAGATCGTGTCCCGCATGCACGGCGTCACCGCCGGATCGAGCCTCCTGTTCCAGGCCGACGGCACGTTGTGGCTGGCCGGCACGGCCGGCCCGGCTTGTCTCGTCGACCTCGTCGCCGGCCGGATCGTGGCCACGATTCCGGAGCTGGCGAACAGGGAGCTGCAGGCGGTCACGCCCGACGGCACCGTCTTCGCCAAGACGTGGTCGATGGGGTCCATCGTGGCGTACACCCCGGGCAAGCCCGACACGCGGCAGGTGCTCCTCGCCGACACCACCACGGCGCGTCGCGGCAGCGTCGCGACCGAGGGCGTGGTCGTCGCCTCGGACGGTGCGATCTTCGGCGTGCAGCGTGGCCGGGGCCTGTGTGGCTTCGCGGAAGGGGAGTGGCGGGCGGTCGGCGAAGGTGACGCGAATGTCCTCGGCATCGCCTGGTCGCAGACGGGCAGCGATGGCGCGGTGTTGGTCAAGTTCGACCGTGGGTTCGGCCTGCGGGTCGATGGCCGGTGGGCCTTCGCGGCCGACCTGCGGCCGCTCGTCGAACGGCACCGCGATGGAGTGGCCCGCTGCTTTCGACGTGCCTCGGGCCCGGCCGGGCTCGTCGCCGACAAGGCCGGCAACATCTGGACGCTCGACGCCGGCCGGCTGGCGGTGCTCATCGCGGACCGCTGGGAGGATCCCGCCCTCGCCCTCCAGGCCGTGGGCAAGGCGGTCAACGACGGCCTCCAGTTCATCAGCGGCGTCGGGGACGGGAGCAAGGTCTACGTGTCCAACCTGTCGGGCTTCGGCCTCGTCGGCGAGGTGGCGGCCGGCACGCCGCGGTTCGCCACGGGCCCGGTCACGAACAACCGCGAACTGATGATGCTCTGCGTGCGGGAGCCCGGTGGCGGGCTCTGGGTGCCGGCCACGCAGTCCGATCCGGGACTGACGAAGCAGGTCCTTGGGGGCCAATTCCCGCAGCGGCTGACCGAGGCGGGTGTGACGCATCAGGTCGCCGGCGGCGGCTGGCCGCTGCTGGTCGACGACGACGGGCAGGTGTGGTTTGCGTCCGGCGCGGAGAGTTTCAGGCTGGTCGATGAGCTGATCGTTCGCCGGGACGGGGAGGTTACCGCCCGCGTGCCGTTCCCGACGCCGGCACGCGGACTGCGGCTCCTTGCCGCCGGCCCGGGCCGCGTGCTCGCCTGGACCGATCTTGGGCTGCGAGTGATCACCGCCCAGGGGCCGCGGGATGCCAGAGCCTACGTGGTCGGCCCGATGACCGTGGTGCGGAGTCGCGACACGCCGCCGCGCACCGCAGAACCGATGCATGCCCGGCCGATCGCGCTACCCGGCGATCGGCTCATGATCGTGGTCCCGTCGGGATTGTCCGAAGAAGACCAGTGCCGCCTGTTCATCGCCGACCTCCCGGCCCGCTGAGCCTGCGGTCGGCGGCGAGTTCACGATCGGCCATGAAGCGTGGGGGGAAACCCGATTCTGTCAGGCTCAGGCTCAGGCTCGGGCTCGGGCTCGCACGGAGGTCGCCCTTCAGTCGCGGCTCCGGAGCTTCGAGAGCAGCCGCAGGATCTCCATGTAGAGCCAGACGAGCGTGACCATCAGGGCAAAAGCCCCGTACCACTCCAGATACTTGGGAGACCCGCGCTCGGCCGCCTGCTCGATGTAGTCGAAGTCGAGCACCAGGTTCAGGGCGGCGATCACGACCACGACCAGGCTGAACCCGATGCCGATGGGGCCGGCCGCGTGGATGTAGGGGATCGGAAAGCCGAAGAAACTCCCGATCATCGACATCAAATACACGAGGCAGATTCCGCCGGTTGCCGCCACGATGCCGAGCTTGAAGTTCTCGGTCGCCTTGATGAGCCCGGACTGGTAGGCGAGCAGCAGGCCGGCGAGCGTGCCGAACGTGCCCCCGACGGCTTGAATGACGATTCCGGGATACTGGGACTCGACGCTGGCCGAGACCCCTCCCAGAAACAAGCCCTCGGCAAGGGCGTAGACGGGGGCGAGAGCCGGGGCCCAGGTGTGCTTGAAGCAGATGACGAGCCCCGTGATCGCCCCCACCACAAGGCCGCCCAGGGCCCAGGGCATCGCGGCCGCAGGATCGGCCTCGACCGCCGAAAAAGTCTTGGACCATGTGAAGCAGGCAGCCCCCATCGCCAAGAACAGCAGGAAGAGCGTCTTCTGGGCCGTGCCGTTGATCGTCATGGCATCGGTCGGGGACTGCTCGCTGGCGAGGTCCCGGCGGTAGACGCCGAAGTTCTCGAACGTCTTGTCATTCAGGGTGGGGTTGCCGGTTCGCATGGCTCTGGACTCCGGGGTGGAAACAACGTCGTGAACGATGATAACACAACCGATCGGCGCCAAAACGCGGCGATCACTACGCGGCGACTTGGAGCCCGATGAATTTGGTGCCGCCGATCAACGGTGCCGTCGATCAACGGTTCCGTCGATCAACGCTGCGAGTCGGGGCTTTCCGCGGGCTTCTCGAACACCGGCGGCACTCCCAAACGACCCCGCAACTGCCTCGTCAAGGCTTCGTGCCGCATGGAGAGGTTCCGGACTCCCTTTCCCTGCATGGAAGTCTGCCGGATGATGCTTCCGGCACCCGCTCGTTCCCGGGCCGCCGATCAGTCCGCCCGTCTGTCGGCCGCCTCCGTTGCGCTGCCCGGCAGCGCGGTCACGGCGACGCGAAATCCTAGCCCCGGGCTCTTGGTTGTCGGAGGGTTGCCATAGCGGCGAGCAGGACGAGCGTCCCAGATTTGGGCGCTAAAGTAGCCTCCCCGGGTCGCACGATCCGTTCCCGCCGCCGGGCCCTGCGGATCAGTCGCTGGACCGATGTCGAGTTCGCTGAACCAGTCACTGCACCACTCGCGAACGTTGCCATCCATGTCGTAGAGGCCCCAGGGATTCGGTCGCTTGGTGCCGACAGGATGGGTGACGTTCGGGGCGTGTTTGTCCGGCCCACCTTGCTGATCCGAGCCCGAGTTGCTCAGGTACCAGGAGTACTCGCCCATCCGTGAATCCGGTGTATCTTCGTCTCCGAAAGAAAATCGCGTCGTCGTTCCGGCCCGGCATGCGTATTCCCACTCCGCCTCCGTCGGCAGGCGGTAGACACGGCCGGCTTTTCGTTCCTCAGGCAGGTCGGAGAGTGCATTGCAAAATGCCATGGCGTCTTCCCAGCTCACCCGCTCGACAGGATGGTCGCTTCCTTTCGCATAACTCGGAACGTTTCCCATGACCCGCTTCCATTGGGCATTGGTCACCTCGTGCGTGCCGATGAAGAAGGGGCGTGTCAGGGTCACGACGTGGCGTTCGAACTGGCGATCCTCGTCGATGAGGGCCTCACCCATCGTGAACGTGCCGCCAGACAGGAGTTTCAGGCCCATGCCGATCGAGTTCCTGATGACGTCGGGCGCGTCCGTGGACGGGGCGGTCTCCACGCGGCAGCCAACCGTCGAAACGAGAAAGAGCGCGGCCGCAACCATCACGAAGCAGTCGGCATGCAGACGCCTTGCCGGCGCCAGGCCGGTGACGGTTTCCAGCCTGAAAAGTCCAACCGCGGCCGCTCCCGGTCGGCGGTCCGCCCTGATTCCGTTGCCGCGGTGGACTCGGACTTGGTTCATGTGTCGCTCCGGTAACGCTGAAAGATTCTCGTAGGGTTTCCGCGAAAGGGGTCATCTCGCCCGCAGCGCGGCCAGCAGGTCTGCACAGTCTTGCAGCGACAGCACGGCTTCCAGGCCCACCGGCATGATCGACGTCGCGTGCTGCTGCGTTTCGTCGATCTCGCCGCGGCGGATCACCCGCTCCACGCCGCCGGCCATCCGGAGCGTCACGCCCCCCGGCGTTTCGGCCACGATCAGGCCGCTGACCGAGGTGCCATCGTCCAGCACGAGCGTGGTGACGGTGTACCGCTGCTCCACGGCGCGGTTGGGGTCGAAGATCGCCTCGATCACCTGGGCCGGCGGCTTGCCGGCCACGGTGGCCAGGTCGGGCCCCACCTCGGCGCCCGCGGCCCCATGCCTGTGGCAGGCGATGCAGCCACTGCGCTCGAGGACGTGCCGACCGCGGGCGGCATCGCCTGAGAGCGTTGCCGCCGCGAGATACCGGGTCACGATCTTCTGCCGATCGGGCTCGAACGACCCGATCACGGGCACCGCGGCGGAGCTCGGCAGGGAGGCCGTGGTCGGCTGCTGCTGGGCATCGAGCAGGGCGATCTCCGCCGGCATCAGGGCGTCGGCGCCGGCGGCGGTGAACGCGGTGCCGCGGACATGCGGCCATTCCTTCCGCAGCGTCGTCGTGAGCTCATCGACCGAAAGCAGGCCCAGGCCGCGCAGCGTGAAGACCGCCTGCAGCCGCACCGGCAGCGATGGAGACGAAGCGAGCGACCGCACGGCGGCCTCGTCCTCCACGCGGCCGCGTTCGAAGGCGAGCCGCTGCGCCGTGTCGCGGGCCCAGCCGGAGGGGGATGCGAGATCGATCGCGGCGGGCTTCGCCGACTGGCCATCCCGGGCGATCCGCCAGATGCGGCCCATCGTCTCGCCCCCGCGCAGCTGCATGCGGCGGGCCATCTCGGCCGGCACCCACTCCGGGTGCTCGAGCACGAGGCGGTACATGTCGACGACGTACAGTGCGCCATCCGGTCCGGTGCGGGCCATCACCGGCCGGAACCACCGATCTTCACTGGCGAGAAACTCCCGCCCCGCATCGTCAGGGTGTCTGCGGGACGTGATCGTCGCGCCGGGGTACTCGAGAACCTGCCGCAGCACGACATGGTGGGCCGGCTCGCAGATGAACAGGCAGTGGACGCCGTCGGCGCCGAAGGCCGCGTCCCGGTAGGGCATGGGGTTGCAGGCCGACGTGACGGTGTTCGCCGTGGCGGGCTGGTTCAGCCGCCGCTCGAGCGTGCCTGCGGGAAACACGCTGCGGTCGGCGGTGAGATCGGCGCGGAGGGAGCGGGCGACGATCTCCGGATGCCTTTCGAGATAGCGCATCGGCAGCCAGTAGTGCCATCCGGGCGTGGCGTTGTTGTTGCCGAACCAGTTGCCGAAATCGTCCCGCCACTTGCCGCACTGGGTGGCGCCGGTTTCGAGCCGAAACTCGGCGGTCCGCGGATCGAAGCTGAAGTCGTTGCCGCGGAGCGGAATCCTCGCTCCCGTCTTCACGTTGACGATGTCCCCGCCGCTGTCGCCGTTGGCCCCGTGCAGCCAGCCGTCGAGACCCCAGCAGAACCCGTTGACGAGATGCTGCGGGTTGCCCGCCTTGAAGCCGGTGAACCAGGGCTCGCGTGAGTCGCAGCGGCCGTCGCCATCGTCGTCGCGGGCGTGGAAGATGTCGGGGACGCTCGCCACGAACACGCCCCCCTTCCAGCAGGCCAGGCCGGTGACGTGCCTGAGGCCGTCGAGGAAGAGCGTGCTCTTCTCGTAGACGCCGTCGCCGTCGGCGTCTTCGAGGATCCGCACGCGGCCGGCCTGAAGTCCCCGGCCGGCGCCTTCGCCGGGAATGCCGTCCTGCCAGGTGACCTTGCCGTCGGACGTGGCCTCCCCTTCGGCGAACGGATAATCGCCCATCTCCGCCACCCACATCCGCCCGCGTTCGTCCCAGTCGATGAACACGGGGTCCATCACGAGCGGCTCCGCCGCCACGAGCGTCGCCGTGAATCCGTGTGGCAGACGCATCGCGCGGAGGGATTCCTGCGGGCTGCGCGGCTTCGGGCCGGGCACCCGCAGCAGCTCCTCGTAGGTCAGCCGCACGCCGCCGGCCTGCAGCACGCCGTCGGCGAACCTCACCCCCGGGCCGGTGAGCAGCGGCAGCGCGTGCTCGTCGCCGGGCTTGCCCTCCCGCATCACCCGCGTCCAGCCTGTCGTCCATCCCATGCTCGGCCTCACCCGATCGGGCGGCACGAACAGGTAGACGCCATAGCCCTGCTCGTGCGAGACGACCAGGTCGTCGTGGCCGTCGCCATCGAGATCGACCTTCCACACGCCCGAGGCGGCCCGCGCGAGCGGCGGCAGTTCCGCCTCCGTGCCCCGTGCCACGTCGGAGGCGACGAGCAGCATCGCGGAGGCCATGATGAGGGACGCGTGGAAGGTCATGGCTTCTGAGGCGGCGTCGCGGGTTCCTGCGGCCGACGGAACGTCATGCAGTCGATGTCGCCGACGAATCCCGACACGCCGTCGGCATCCATCACCAGCTTCATGACCGTCCTCCCCGCGGGCACCCGCACGCCGTCGATGCGGATGGTCTGCAGTTTCGTCCACCCGCCGGTGTCGGGCACCTGGATCGGGCCGGTCGCGTCCTTGCCGTCGAACTCGATGTGGAACCGGCCGCCCGCCTTCGCCGATGCGACGGGAATCTCGAGCGTGTACGGGCCTGGATCGACGGCTTCCACCGTGTAGGTGAGCCATTCTCCGGCCCGCGCCCACCCGATGCCGTGCCCGTTCGAGGCGTCGGGCCGCCGCTCGATGTCCACCTGCGTCGGGCCGCGGTAGTCGGCGCCCTGGTTCGCCTCGGTCAGGTCGCGATAGGCCACGCCGGCGTCGCCGGCGTCGAAGTCCTCGGCTTCGACGACGCCTGGGATCGGGCGGGGACCGCCGCGAAACGGCTCGCCGGCAAACCCTTCGCCGAGGAGCAACAGGGGCAGGAACAAACCCAGGTGGGGGAGTCGCATCGCAGTGCCTCCAGGGAGCGTGCGGGACAAGGCAAAACGCGTTGGGTGACGCGCGGCAGAACTCAATAATAACCGGTTTCAGCCCGGAGTGTTCCCGTGGGGAACAGTCAGTTTCGGCCGCGAACGAGGCGACGGACGAGCGGCACGA
>DHLZ01000211.1 GCA_002405515.1 Planctomycetaceae bacterium UBA4655 | reverse complement strand
CAGTGAGTTCGCCTGCAGGGAAAGACTGCGGCTCGGGCTTCCGTGGGACCGTGGTAACGCTCAGTCAGCCGAAAACCACCGTCAACAACATCGTGCTCGGGGTAGTAACATCAGCGGGCCGCAGCAGCCTGCTCCGCCAGCAGCCGGCATGAAGACGCCGTCGGTTGCGCACACGTGCAGATGCACGTGATGGTTCAGCGCCAAGCCGAAGCGGCGCAGGAAGGAGATCCCGCCGAGCCGCGGACGAGCGTCATGCCGTTGCCGGTGGCCGCGGCCAGGGGGCCAGCCGTGACGTGAGCGTGGCGGTCACGCGTCCGGTGGCGGCCAGCGGCAGCTGCGTTTCGGCAAGCGACAGACATTGACTCCAAGGTGGGGCGGCCATCAGGATGCGGTCACGAGGTCGCTGCAGATTCAAAACGACCGCATCGAGCACCATCGAGTCTTCGAGGCGGCCAAGGTCATCGGCGACATATCGCCGCACCGATGTCAGGCAGCGATCGATGCTTGCCAGTTTTTGGATCACGACGTCTTTGGATCACGACGTCATCGGGCATGCAACCTCTCCTCGAAAGCCCGCGTGGACATGCGGCGATTGTGGGCGAAGGCCGCGTGGTCGGCGAGCGCGTGAGTCGAGAACAGGTCTGCCTCGATGGTCGACGGCACGAGAGGACGGCCGTGATGGGTGGCCTCCACCCTCAAAAGGCCCCGGCACGACGCAGGTCAACCAGATCAACGGCCTTGCCAATCTGCGATGCAAGCCGGCCGCCCACGTCGAAAAGCGCGACTGGATCCAAAGGCTGGTCGCAGAGCACGGCCACATCGACATCACTGTCGGCACGGGACTCGCCTCGAGCCTGGCTCCCGTAGAGCCATGCGCCCACGAGCCTGTGATCGGGAAAGGCCGAGGCAATTTCGTGAAGGAGCACGTCGCCAAGTCGATCGAGCGCGACCATGGAGCTTGAAGTATATCCACGAGCTCACGCTGTCCGCGTGGGAGACAGGTGATCGTCGGCCCGCAAGGACGACGGTATGCTGCGGCCACGCGGGGCGCTGCCGGACGGCCAGAGAAGGCCCGCGGAGACTTTGTCGGAGGATTGCCGGTGGTGCCTGCTCGAGGAGGAATGTCCGGCCCGGTTCGCTCGGCGGCCCGTTCACCGTCGCGGCGACGGCCCGGAGGCCTCCACGAAGACGCGGCCGCCACGCTCATCGGCCTGGCGATCGTCGCCATGGCGCTCGCGGCGACCTGGACGGCGCAGCCCGCCGAAGACGCCGGCAGCCGGGCCGCCCACCCGAAGGGCTGGCGATCGCCGCTGGCGACGACGATCGAGCGGCCGCAGAGCTGGGCCGATTCACCGCTGGAGTCGATGCGGGACAAGAAGGGCCGCGGCGTGGCTGCGGCCGTGCTCATGGGCATGGGCTGGGTCGTGGCGGTGGCGGCCGCGGGAACGGCCCTCGGCGGCCGGTCGGCGGTTCGCGAGCTCCCGGGCCAGCTTGCGATCGCCGCTCTCACCTGCGCGGCCTGGGTGCTCTCGGCCCAGAAGGTGATCCATCACTACAACCTCGAGTATCCGCTCTGGGCACTCTCCGTCGGCCTGCTCGTCGGCAACGTGCTTGGCGTGCCGCGATGGCTTGCCCGGTCGCTCTCGGGCGAGTTCCTCATCAAGACGGGGCTCGTGATCTTCGGAGCCGAGGTGCTCTTCAGCCGCCTGCTCGAGCTCGGCCTGCCAGGCGTGATGACCTCGTGGCTGGTCACGCCGGTCGTGCTCGTGGCGACGTACTGGGCCGGCGTGAAGCTGCTCCGGATCCCGTCGCGGTCGCTCTGCATGGTGATCTCGGCCGACCTGTCGGTCTGCGGCGTCTCGGCGGCGATCGCCACCGGTGCCGCCTGCCGGGCGAAGAAGGAGGAGCTGTCGCTGGCGATCGGCCTTTCCCTCTTCTTCACCGTGATCATGATGGTGGCGATGCCGCCCGCGATCCGCTGGCTCGGGCTCGACCCGATCGTGGGGGCCGCCTGGCTCGGCGGCACGATCGACGCGACGGGCGCGGTGGTGGCGGCCGGCGAGGCGCTCGGCAAGGAGGCGGGGGAGGTGGCCGCGACGGTGAAGATGATCCAGAACTCGATGATCGGCGTGATCGCCTTCGCCGTCGCCGTCTACTGGGCCGGCTGGGTGGAGCGGGATGCCGGCGGGCCGCGGACGTCGCTCGTCGCGGAGGCGTGGAGGCGGTTCCCGAAGTTCATCCTCGGCTTCCTGGCGGCGTCGATCGTCTGTTCCTGGATCTTCTCCCGCTCGCCCGAGGCCGCCCTCTGGGTCGATGGAACGATCACTGGCTTCACGTCGCGGCTGCGGGGCTGGCTCTTCTGCGCGGGATTCGTCTGCATGGGCCTGCAGACCAACTTCCGCGAGCTGGCCCCCGTGCTCTCACGCGGCCGGCCGCTTTTGCTCTACGTCGGCGGCCAGCTGCTCAACCTCGCCCTCACGCTGGCGATGGCGAGCCTCACCTTCGGCTGGCTGTTCAAGAAGGCGGTGGAGCCATGAGCGAACCACGGCCGCGACGGCTCGCGATCGCCACCCTGGCCGTGGTCGCGATCTGGGGAGGCCTGCTGCCGGCCCTGCTGCGGAGCGGCCCGGTGGCGAGGCACGTCGCCGCCATGGAGGAGCGGGGCATCGACCCCGCCGCGATGTACTACACCGAACTCGACCGACTGCCCGCACGGCCCGCCTGGATCGAACGACGGCTCACGCTCTGGCCGTAGCCCGACGGCACCATCGCGACTACACTCCTGGCACCATGCTCCAGCTCGCCTTCAGCTCCAACGCCTACCTCGACGTGCCGGTGGACGTGGCGATCGGCCGGATCGCCGGGTTCGGCTACCGGGGCATCGAGCTCTTGGCCGACGTTCCGCACGCCTGGCCCGCGGGACTGCTCCGCGAGCAGAAAGACCTGATCCGCGGCAGCCTTTCCCGCGACCGGCTCGCGATCTCCAACATCAACGCGTTCATGATGAACGCGATCGCCGACCCGAGGCAGCCCTACTGGCACCCCGGCTGGACCGACCCCGACCCGCACTACCGCGCGATCCGCCGCGAGCACACGAAGCGGGCGTTGCGACTGGCCGCGGAGCTCGGAGCGCCGGCGATCTCGACCGAGCCCGGCGGCGAGATCCAGCCAGGGCAGACCCGCGAAGAGGCCACCGACATCTTCTACGACGAGATCATGCCGGTGCTCGACGTCGCGGCGAAGGTCGGCGTGACGCTGCTCATCGAGCCGGAGCCGGGGCTCCTGATCGAGAAGTTCGGGCAGTACCTGGAGTTTGCCGCGCGGGTGAACCATCCGGCGCTCGGCCTCAACTTCGACATCGGCCACGCCTATTGCGTGGGCGAGGATCCGGCCGCGTGGGTGCCGGTGATGAAGGCCCACACCCGCCACTACCACTTCGAGGACATCGCGGCCAGCCGCGTCCACCACCACCTTGTGCCGGGTGAGGGGGCGATCGACTTCGAGGCCGTCCTCCGCGCGATCGCCACGCACACGCCCGACACCTGGATCACGGTCGAGCTCTATCCCTATCGCGACCGGCCCGACGAGGCGGCGAAGGCGGCCCGAGCCCATCTCCTCGCGTGCGGCGAGCGGGCCGGCGTGGAGCTCGCCTGATCCATGACGACGCTCCTCGCATGGCTCAAGCTCCTGCGGATCCCGAACCACGCGACCGCGGTCGCCGACGTGCTCGCCGGCTGGCTCGTCGTCTCGAAGGCGCGGGAGATCGCGCCGCTGCCGGCGGCCTTCTGGTGGGCGGCCGCCGCGTCGATCTGCCTCTACGGGGCCGGCATGGTGCTCAACGACGTCTTCGATCTCGACATCGACCGC
>DHLZ01000272.1:24049-25985 GCA_002405515.1 Planctomycetaceae bacterium UBA4655 | reverse complement strand
AATCTTGGCGAAGCCCGGCCCGTGCACCTGCACGCCGGGGGTGCCACGGTACTGCTCGACGGGTTTCGCGCTGCCGAAGATCATGCTGCGGCGGCAGCCGGAGAGGATGCCCGCGCCGACGTCGGTCGCACCGGGATAGAGGCCGATCGCCTCGGCCGGAATCCCCGCCTCGACCATCGCGGACGCCATGCGGTAGGGCGTCCACGGCTCCTGGCCGCCCGGCTTCATCACGAGCCCGACGCCAATCGCGATCACGGGCAGCCAGAGCGTGTGCACTCCGGGCGAGTTGGAAGGGAGCACGAGGCCGAGCGCCGGCGACTGGCACTGGTAGCTCACGACGACGCCGCGGTGTTCGGTGCCGTAGCCGCGCCAGAGGATCGCCGGATCGAGGCCGCGGGAGAGCGCGTCGAGCATGCGGTCCATGTTCGACAAAACGAACAGGTTTTTCTGCATGTTGGCTCGGCAGAGGCTCTCGGGCAGTCCGGTCGTGGCCGACTGCTGCTTCACGAAGTCTTCGGGCGATTGCCTTGCGTCTCCCACCTGGAGCGTGCCGTGGGCGTAGAGATTGCCCGCGGTCTGGAGTCGCTCGACGATTTCCTCCGGATCGATGGCGAGGAGCGCCTCGCGGGCCCGGTCCGCCTTCTGGAGGTCACGGCCGACGATCGCGCCGCCGACCTGGCTGACTTCGGCGACCGGCTCCCCGGTGAGGAAGTGGACGAGCGTCTCCCGCTCGAGCGATTCGTAGGGCTTGCCAAAACGCCAGGCGGGAAGATGCATGAACGGCCTCGGGCTGCGGGTTCTCGGACTCTGATCCAACGACCCCGACATTGTAACCACGACCAGATGGAATCCCTGCAAGATGGAACCGACGATGTGGCCCTCGTGGAAACAAAAGTCCTTGACCCGTAGGCGGCGACACTCCTGATGTCGAAGGCCGGCACCATGCATGATGGAGAACATGAGCCGGGCAGGACCCTGGAGGTGTCGAAAGAGCGACTCGATTTCGTTTCGGCTGAGCATCGCCGGCAGCCGCGATGACTTCGTCGCCGGCGAGATGTCGAGAAACTCCGCTCGTCGAGGGTGCCGGCCGGGCTCACGTGAAGACCTTGCGTCCTCGAAGCTCATCCGTTCGTTCCCGGCGGCTATTCAAAGCGTCGCGAGATCGCCTTGCCGACGCCGTTGATCGCCTGCGGCAGGTGCAGCCGCGCCGGGTCGTGCGGTTCGGCGTGCTCGAGGACGTGGGGCTCGAGCCTCGCGCTCGTCACGGCTTTATGGGACTCCGTCGCCTCCATGCAGGAGGCCATGATGAGCATCCAAGCGATGCCGCGGACTCGCGAACAAACCGGTCGATTGCGGAGAGTCGTTTCCGTGAGCCGCCGATCGCGGGCGTTCGCTGAAAGGACAGTCGGCCCTTTGCTCCGTCGTTCGGGTGACTACCCCGGGCTCCGCGGGTATAATCAAGGATCATCTCGGGAAAATCGGGTTATGACGCCTACCGATCGAATCACTGTTCATCCCCAGCAGTGCGGCGGACGTCCGTGCGTGCGTGGAATGCGCATCCGAGTAAGCGATGTTCTCGACCTCCTCGCTGCCGGCCTTTCGCCCGCTGAAGTCGTGGCCGAACTACCCGACTTAGAGATCGAAGATGTCACTGCTTGCCTGAAGTACGCAAGCCTCCAGGCGTCTCAGCCCGGGGCCGCAGCGTGATCATCTGGCTTGATGCTCACCTCTCACCGTCGATCGCTCGTTGGATTGCCGAAAACTTTTCTGTAGAGTGCTTTCCAGTCCGCGACCTTGGGCTGCGCGACGCGCTCGATCCGCCAATCTTTGCTGCGGCGCGGGCGGCTAACGCGAACGTCATGACGAAGGATGCCGACTTTGCAAAAATGGCTGAGCGGTTTGGCCCGCCGCCGCGCGTTACTACCGGGAGCATCAA
>DHLZ01000272.1:3253-23881 GCA_002405515.1 Planctomycetaceae bacterium UBA4655 | reverse complement strand
CTTCCGTGTGAACGGGGTATCGGTCAGTCATGGGAAGACGACAGGCAACAACATCGTGCTCGGGGTAGTATCTGGCTTCGGTGCGGCAATACATCGAATGCTGCGTTGAAGGATCTGCTCATCCGCGAGTTGCCGGAGTGCATTATCAGGCTGGCGGATGGCGACTCGATCATTGAGTTGGGGCAGGACCCAGACAGCGAACATCTCCGTGGCCTCTGAAGTCAAGGAGGCGCACCGGTATCGTTGACCTCGAAACATTTTCATTTTTCCAGCCGATCTTCGGCTTTGTGTGTTTCGGGTTCGAGCGGGGGTGGCAGCGAGCCCCTGACCGCCGACGTTCCGTCGGCACAAGAGAAGTTCGGATGACTGTCGCACCCTCGAGCGTTCTCGCCATCTTTCTGTGCCTACTGATCTCCGGCGGTTGCGGCGGTGAGGAGAAGGGTGGGGCGGCTGCGCAACCAGCGTGGACAATGCCTGGCATCGTGCGGCAGGCAACGCGTCCTGCAAGCGTCGCGCAGTGCGTCGAAGTTGATGGGGCATGGATGGTGCCCTATGAGGAAACGATCCCGGGCACCGCCGTCCGCTTCACCATGATCCCTGTTCCCGGGGGCAGTTTTCGCATGGGGAGCCCGAAGGATGAACATGGCCGTCACGACACGGAAGGACCGCCATGTACCGTCGAGATGCCCCCGTTCTGGATTGGTCGCTGCGAAGTGACGTGGGGAGAATATCGCACCTTCATGGCGGCGACAGCCATCTTCCTCGCGAAGCAAGGAGACGATCCACCGTCGACTCCTGCGGAAGTTGGCGTGGATGCCGTAACGGCTCCCTCGATGCTCTACGACCCGGATGGGGTGTATGCCAGCGTGGCTGCCGACCGCCCCGCGACCGGAATGTCGCAATACGCAGCCCGCCAATACACGAAGTGGATCAGCAAACTGCCGACTCGCTTCTGTCGCATTCCGTCCGAGTGCGAGTGGGAATATGCCTGCCGAGCGGGAGCGGTGGTGGGAGGCCGACGTGGAGAGCATCAGGGAGGCCGTCGCGTTCCGAACGCAGCTGGGGTGTGCAGCGAGCGGCCTCGTTGATGAAGAAGTTGTTCGGGAGCTTGCGGCGGAATTGCACACAATAGAGGCGGTATCGCGGCGACACGCTGACGGGAAAGACTCCAAGAGCCCGCCGACGCGGCCATGATCAGCGAGGCGAGCGGATCCACGCGATGCAGCGGACTCGCGATACAATCAGTTGCGATGACGCATCGGCGGTCGCAGGGTGCCGATCGCCGACGCGAAACAACCCCGAGGGAATGAACCGATGCAACAAGACCGCACGTCGCTGATTCTCGGCCTCCTGCTCGTCGCGGTGGGGGGCGGCTGGCTCCTCGGCAGTCTCGGCTTCATCCCGAGCGTCGATTGGGCCTGGTCCCTGGGGCTCGCCGTCGTCGGCTTCCTCGCGATCGTGCTGTCGGGCTTCGACAAGGTGTCGTTCGTCGTTGCCGGGTTCTTCGGCCTTGCGAGCGTCCTGTCTGTGTTGCGTCAGGCGGGCGTGATGAAACTTGAAGTCGAGGTTCCCGTGCTCGTGCTTGCCGCGGGGCTTCTCCTGATCGCCGCAAGGAGCGAGGCCATTCCCCTGCCGCGGTGGATCCACAAGGGCTGAGCGTTCGCCGCTACGGCCGGCTGGACTCGCGTCGTCGGATGGCCGAAGCCGCGCGACGCGGTGCGACGCCCTGTTTGCCATCCGCCGTCAGTGCCATCGCCGTCAGTGCCATCGCCGTCAGTAGACGCCGACCGTCGTGGTGGCGGCGAGAGCCCGGAAGGGTCGCACGCCGCTGATGCCGTCCCAGGGGTACTTCGCGTAGGGCCGCTCGCGCTCCCCTTCGTCACGTTCTAGGAAGCCGGGGATGAAGGTCTCCTTCGTGAGCGTCGTGAGGCGTACGCGGCCGGTTCCCCCGTATGGAACCAGCTCATCGGGCCGGTCGAAGTCGACCACCTCGATCACCGCGCGGGGCTGCGGGGCGTAGTAGGCGATGGTGTAGCCGTCGGCGGGAACCACGGGCCGGCTCGCGGCCAGGCCCATGAGAGTGTTGCCGTAGGTGGGCGTCATGTACGCACCGTCGAGAAGCTCCTCAACGGCGAAGCGGGTCCACTGGGGCGTGAACTCGGTGCCGCCGGAAAAAATCCCGGTGATGCCGGCCTTGCGGATCGTCGTGCCCTTCTTCTCGAGGGCGAGCGCGAGGGCTTCGAGGAGCTTCGGCGTCGTGAACATGCAGCGGATGTCGTGGCCGGCCGAGAGGATCGTGATCGCCTGGTCGATGCAGTGCTGCTTGTAGGCCTCGAGGTGCTCCATCCAGCCTTTCTGGATCAGCTTGATCACCCAGCGGGGATCGAGGTCGACGCAGAAGCAGATGCCGCCGCGATACTGGGCGAGATGCTCGATCGAGAGCCGCAGCCGCCGCGGGCCGGAGGGGCCGAGCATGAGCCAATTCGCTCCCCTCGGAAAAAACTCCTCCGGCAGCGTGTCGCTGAACATCTCGTAGTCGGTGCGGAAGTCACGGGAGTTGACCCGTGACTTCGGGATGCCGGTCGTGCCCCCGGTTTCGAACACGTAGATGGGCTCCCCTGCGAGCCCCTTCGGGACCCAGCGGCGGACCGGACCTCCCCGCAGCCACTCGTCTTCGAAGGGAGGGAACTTCTTGAGGTCGTCGAAGCTCCGCACCTCCTTCAGCGGGTCGAAAGGCAGGCCCTTCGCATATTCGAGCCAGAAAGGGCATCCCGTCGATTCGTGGAAGTGCCAGGCCATCATCTCGACGGTATGGGCGTCGAGCTGTGATCTGGACTTGGCGATGGAAGACTCGTCGGCGACGGAGAAGACCGGAGAGGCGGCGGGAGCGGTGGCCATGTGGGTGGGGCCCTGGAAGGACTTTGGCGGAAAAAACCGGGTGGGAATACCACCGAGCACCAGCTTACGACGATTGCTCTGGCTGGACAGGGGCTCCCAGCTGCGAGAACAACTGCATGATGCCGTTGAAGTGGGCGAGCCGAGGACCGTGGCGATCGATGAATTCGCCGAGGGCATAGTCGCTGTCGAGCAGGTCTTCACCGCTCGTGGCGGCCTCGCTCGCGATCGACGACAAAAACTCCGTGTGAACCTTCGTGAGCGCCTCGGCCGCATGGCGGCACGATTCCGCCAGTTTTGGATTCGCCTCCCGCCAGGCCTTCAGCTCCGCGGCCCGCTGCCGCTGCTGCTGCGAGACGAGGGCCACGAGCTGGCCGAGGAGCTCGTTCGACTTTTGCTGCTCGACGACGAGTTCTCGCAGGAGCATCGTCTGCTCGGTGCTCCCTCCGGTCGAGGCCTGAGCGGTCGAGAGCGTGGAGTTGGAAAAAACGTCGAGCTGAGTGCAAGTTGGGGAAATGTCGTTCACCCGAGCGGCCTCCTGGACTCTCCCAATCATACCTCGTCCCGGCCCGCAGGGTTTGCGCCGGCCCCCGGGGCCGATTCAAGGCGCCTGCCGGCGGGGATGCCGCTCAAGTCGGCCCGCCCGTGGCCCGATCCTCTTCAGGCGCGTCTGGATCAGATTCCCGGGCGATACATCGATGGAGCCGGCCTTGTCGCAGAAGCCCGTTGGCTTTTTGACCACCGTTGAATCGCCCACGCACGGGCTTTTTGGCGGCTACCTGCTGGTCGATTCCATCGGCCGCCCGCTCGAGTTCTCCTGCACCGCCCCGGTTCGGCTCTCCCGGGCCCAGCAGGTCCTCTACGGTCCCACGCTCCACGGCTACCTTCACGCCGATCGGATCGGCGGCACGCTTCTGGCGGAGGCGACGATCGAGCCGCGGATCGTTCTCGTGGACCAGGTGGAACTCGCGCAGTTGCACGTCCACACCCCCCTCCCCGTCGCCCTCGTGCGGAGCGGGGAACCGGTCGAGCCGCAGGCGGATGATCCCGTGCGGCGGCGGCAGCTGTCCGAGCGGCTCGATGAGCTCCTGCCGAACATCGATCTCGCGGAGCCTTTCGAGCGAATCAGGGCGGCGATCGACGAGGCACAGCGTCACGGTTGACCACGAGTGACTACGAGCTTTCGTTCGGGGGGCGAATGAACGAGATCTCCAGGATACCGCTCGACATAGCGCGGCCTCCGGCGATACGGCTGACGACGGAACTGCATCCGCCGCGGGCCTTTTGCGTTCCGTTGGGCGTGCCGCGGCCCGCGGTCAGGCGATTCGGCTTCTCACGCGAGGAGCCGGTCGATCCTCGTGGTCCTGCCCGGCCGGTCGAGCGGTCCGCACGACCGCGGCTGCGGGTCGTGGGCCTCGCGGATGAGAGCCACGCGTCCGAAACCCGGCGGACGCGATTGGCGGTGCCGAAAGACGTCGTGAAGCTCTCGGAACGATTCTTCTACCTGCTGCAGCCCGACCTCGAGACGCTCGTCGATGTCGGCGAACTGTCGTTTGCGAAATCCCCCTTCCCTTACCAGCTGGCGGGCATGGCGTTTCTGGTGCCGCGGCATGCGGCCGTGCTCGCCGACGAGATGGGATTGGGCAAGTCGATGCAGGCGATCATGTCGATACGGCTGCTCCTGCGGCTCGGTGAAGTGAGGCGGGTGCTCGTCGTCTGCCCGAAGGGCCTCGTTTCCAACTGGCGTCGGGAGCTCGCGCAGTGGGCGCCCGAACTGGTCGTGGCCATCGTGGAGGGGCAGCCGGGGAGAAGGCGTTGGCAGTGGTCGCTCCGCGACGTGCCGGTGACGATCGCCAACTACGAGTCGGTGGTTCGCGACGGCGAGTGGCTCGAACGGTCCGGGCTCTCGTTCGATCTCGTCGTGCTCGACGAGGCGCAGCGGATCAAGAACCGGGACAGCCTGACGAGCCGGGCCGTACGGGCGATCCGCCGCGAGCGAAGCTGGGCGCTCACGGGCACGCCCGTCGAGAACGGGGCTTCGGACCTCGTCAGCATCTTCGAGTTCGTCTCACCGGGACTCGTCGATGACCGCATGTCGCCGAGGCGGCTCGGGGCCGCGGTGTCCGACCACGTGCTCCGCCGCACGAAGTCCGCCGTCCTCGAAGACCTGCCGCCCCGCATGAATCGCGATGAGTCGATCGAACTCACCGCCGAGCAATGGGAAAGCTACCGTCTGGCGGAGGAGGAGGGGGTGCTGCGACTCTCGTCCTTGGGTGAGGCCGCGACGATCCAGCACGTCTTCGAGCTCGTGCTTCGGCTGAAGCAGATCTGCAACTTCGACACGGCCACGGGTGAGAGTGCGAAGCTCGAACGGCTCCGGGCCGAGCTCGAGGAGGTGCAGGCGAGCGGGCACAAGGCGATCATCTTCAGCCAGTGGGTCGAATCGATCGACCGCCTCGCCGAGGGGCTCGCGGGATTCGGGGCGATCGCCTACCACGGCGGACTCTCGACGACCGCCCGCGACCGCGCGATCGCGAGATTTCGTGATTCTCAAAAACATTCCGTTCTGCTGCTCTCCTACGGAGCCGGGGCCGTCGGCCTCAATCTCCAGTTCGCCCGCTACGTCTTCCTCTTCGACCGCTGGTGGAACCCCGCCGTCGAGGACCAGGCGATCAACCGCGCCCACAGGATCGGGGCGAAGGGGGCGGTGACGGTCACCCGGTTCCTCTGTGCGGACACGATCGAGGAGCGGATCGACGCCATTCTCGAGTCGAAGCGGGCGGTCTCCGATGCGATTCTCGCGAGAGCGGAGTCGATGCCCGCCCGGGGCTTCACGGAGGCGGAGCTCTTCGGCCTGTTCGGGCTGCCGGCGCCTCGTCGTCGGCTCGCAGCGTGACGAGAACGCTCGCGGTCGGGGATCAGAATCGCACCAGCACGAGCCCCATCGCGGCCATCCCCACGAGCACCACCACGATCGCGAGGTAGCGGGCGATCGGGGCGCGGTCGGTATAGCGAAACCCCGGTTTCGCCAGTTCCGCGACCACCTGCCTGTGCTCCCAGAGGCCGGCCAGCGTGGCCGCGACGCCGAGCAGGATCAGCGCCGCCCCGGCAGCCCGGGTCTTGTAGGTGGCGAAGTGCGTGATCCGGCCGTCGAATGCCATCACCGCCTCCCCGAGCCGCTCGATGCCGAAGCCGAGGCTGATCATCGCGAGGCTCGTGCGGATCCACGCCAGGAGCGTGCGGTCGGCGGCCTCGCGGTTGCGCTCGCGGGCGAGCTCGTCGGACAGCGTCAGTGGGCGGTCGTCCTGCGTTCGATCCATCCGGGGAGGATACCCCATCCCGTGACAGTCGAGGAGGCTTTCGTACGATGGATGGCCCGAGAGGAGTCACCATGCGACACATCGACCTGTCGGCTCACGGCATCAGCGTTCGGGACGTCCGCCGCAATCTGCCGCCGGCCGAACTGTATGCCGAAGCGCTCCGGGGGGAGCCCGACTGCGCGATTTCCGATTCCGGCGCCCTCATCGCCTATTCCGGCGCGAAGACGGGCCGCTCCCCGAGAGACAAGCGGGTCGTGAGGAACCCCGCCTCGGAAAACGACGTCTGGTGGGGAGGCGTCAACGTCCCGATCGACGACGAGACGTTCCAAATCAACCTCGAACGGGCCAAGGACTACCTGAACACCCGCGACGTCCTCTACTGCGTCGATGCCTTCGCCGGCTGGGATCCGCAGCACCGGCTGAAGGTCCGCGTGATCTGTGCGAGGCCGTACCACGCGCTGTTCATGCACACGATGCTCATCCGGCCGAGCCGGGAGGAACTCGTGGAGTACGGCGATCCCGACGCCGTGATCTTCAATGCCGGCAGGTTCCCCGCCAACCGCCACACCCACGGCATGACGAGCAAGACGAGCATCGATCTTTCGCTCGAATCGAAGGAGATGGTGATCCTCGGCACCGAGTACGCCGGCGAGATGAAGAAGGGCGTCTTCACGTTGCTCAACTACTTCGCTCCGAAGCGGAACATCCTCTCGATGCACTGCTCCGCGACGGCCGACCGCGAGACCGGCGGCTCGTCGCTCATGTTCGGCCTCTCGGGCACCGGCAAGACCACGCTCTCGGCCGACCCGAAACGGCTGCTCGTCGGCGACGACGAGCACTGCTGGAGCGACTCGGGCATCTTCAACATCGAGGGGGGCTGCTACGCGAAGGCGATCGACCTCGCCCCGGAGACCGAGCCCGACATCTTCCAGGCGCTGCGGTTCGGCGCGGTGCTCGAGAACGTCGTGTACGACGAGGACTCCCACCACGTCGACTTCCACGACACGAGCATCACGCAGAACACCCGCGGGGCCTACCCGATCGATTTCATCCGCAACGCGAAGATTCCCTGCGTGGCGGGCCACCCGACGGACGTGATCTTCCTCGCGTGCGACGCCTTCGGCGTGCTGCCGCCGGTGAGCCGGCTTTCGCCGGCCCAGGCGATGTATCACTTCATCAGCGGCTACACGGCAAAAGTCGCCGGCACCGAGATGGGCGTCACGGAGCCGCAGGCGACGTTCTCCCCCTGCTTCGGCGGCCCGTTTCTCGTGTGGCACCCGATGAAGTACGCGGGCCTGCTGGCGGAGAAGATCGAACGCCACGGGGTGAACGTCTGGCTCGTGAACACCGGATGGAGCGGCGGTGCCTACGGCATCGGCCGGCGGATGAAGCTGCCGGTCACCCGCGCGATCGTCGATGCGATTCACTCGGGTGTTCTCCGCGACGCCCCGGCCCGTCCCGATCCGGTGTTCGGCCTGAGCGGGATCGCACGGTGCCCGGGCGTGCCGGACGACGTGCTCGTGCCGCGGGAGGCGTGGGCCGACAAGGAGGCCTACGAGGCGACGGCCCGGAAGCTGGCCGGCCTCTTCGACGAGAATTTCCGGCAGTACGCCGACAAGGTCACGCCGGACGTGGCCGCCGCCGGGCCGAGGGGCTTCAGCCTCGCCGGCGGGTGAGCATGAACTCGTTCCCTTCGGGATCGACGCACATCGCGAGGTGGGCCGGCTCGCCGTTCTCGGGCTCCGGCTCCCGGGAGAGCGTTCCCCCCGCGGCCACCACCTCCCGGCCACCGGCAACCACATCCGGCACCTGAAAGCTCAGGCCCGTCCAGGTCCGTTTTCCCTCGCCGCCGGAGTGGATGCCGATCACGGCGTCGGCGATCTCCACCTCGGCGATCACCGGATTCCGTTTGAGGAGGCGGCCCCCGAAAAGATCTCGCCAGAACCGGATCGCCCGGTCCATGTCGGCGGCCCAGATGACGTATTTCACTCGCTCGACCTGCATGGGAATCCTCGCTTCGGGTGAACAGGGCCAGATGGTCGGTGGTCTAGCCGCCCTGGCCCGGCCGCTTCGGCCGGTAGCCGACGGACTTCCTCGTGCGTGGCTCGCGGCGGGCACGCGAGCCGCCTCGGATGTGGTCTCCCGAGGTGGCCTCCGTGAAGGCCTGCGTCGCCTCGCGGCGCTTCCTGTCGATCGCCTCCTTCGGCGGCCGCTCGGGGATCAGGCAGTCGCAGCCTGAGCCGATGAGGTCGTGTCGGCCGGCCTGCTCGAGCGCCCGCCGCACCTCGAAGTAGTTCTCCGGCTTGAAGAACTGCAGGAGCGCCCGCTGCATCCGCCGGTCCTTGAGCCCCTTGACGACCTTCACGGGCTTCCGGGTCATCGGGTCGAGGCCGGTGTGGTACATGCAGGCCGCGATGTCGAACGGGCTCGGAATGAAGTCCTGAACCTGATCGGGCTTGTAGCTGTTCCGCTTGAGGAACACGGCAAGGTCGATCATCTCCTCGACGCCGCTGCCGGGATGGCTCGCGATGAAGTAGGGGACCGTGTACTGCTTCTTGCCGACCCGGCGGCTGGCCGCCTTGAAGGCCTTGTCGAACTCGACGTAGTCGTCGGCCGAGGGCTTCTTCATGAGGTCGAGCACCTCGGGATCGACGTGCTCGGGGGCCACCTTGAGATGCCCGCCGACGTGGTGGGCGGCGAGTTCCTGGAGGTATTCCGGGTCGCGGCGGGCGAGATCCATCCGCACGCCGCTGGCGACGAGCACCCGCTTCACCCCTGCGACGCTCCTCGCCTCCTTCATCACCTGCCGGAGCGGGCCGTGATCGGTGCCCAGAAGCTTGCAGACGGTCGGGTGCACGCAGGAGAGCCTCCGGCACTTCGCCTCCACCTCGGGCCGAGTGCACCGCATCTGGTACATGTTTGCCGTGGGGCCGCCGATGTCGGACACCGTTCCCTTGAAGCCCGGCTGCGATGCCATCTGGCGAATCTCCGCCAGGATCGAGTCCTTCGAACGGCTCTGGATGATCCGTCCCTCGTGGGCCGTGATCGAGCAGAACGTGCAGCCGCCGAAGCAGCCCCGCATGATCTGCACGCTCGTCTCCACCACCTCGAACGCCGGTATTCTCGCACCGCCGTAGGACGGGTGAGGCCGCCGCGTGAACGGGATCGAGTAGACGGCGTCCATCTCCGATTCCTCGAGCGGCAGCGCCGGCGGGTTCACCACGACCGCCTCCCGCCCATGCCGCTGCACGAGCCGCTTCGCGTTGTGGGGATTCGTCTCGAGGTGGGCGATCCGCGTCATCTCACAGAAGGCGAGCTTGTCGCGGGCGACCGTTTCATGATCGGGCAGCTCGATCGTGCCGGTGCCGCAGGGGCCCGGGCCCACCGGAGGTTCCTCGCTCGCACCGAGCCGGTAAGCCACCCCCCGAAGATCACGGAGATCCTTGATCGTTTTGCCCGTTGCGAGTCCGCGGGCGATCTCGAGCACCGTTCGCTCCCCCATGCCGAAGACGACGAGATCGGCCTTCGAATCCATGAGGATCGATCGGCGGACGGAATCGCTCCAGTAGTCGTAGTGGGCCAGCCTTCTCAGGCTCGCCTCGACACCTCCGGCCACGACCGGCACTCCGGGAAACGCCTCGCGAGACCGCTGGCAGTAGGCGAGCGTCGCCCGGTCGGGCCGCCGGCCGATCTCGCCGCGCGGGGAGTAGGCGTCGTCGTTCCGCACCTTCCGGTTGGCCGTGTAGTGGTTGATCATCGAGTCCATGTTGCCGGCGGAGATGCCGTAGAACAGCCGCGGCCGGCCCAGAGCCCGCCACGCCTCGCAGGAGTGCCAGTCGGGCTGGGCGAGCACGGCCACGCGGAATCCGGCGGCCTCGAGCAGCCGCGCGATCAGGCCGTTGGCAAAGCTCGGATGGTCGACGTGCGCATCGCCGCTGACGAGCACGACGTCGACCTCGTCCCACCCCCGGGCCGCGATCTCCTCCCGCGACATCGGCAGCGGCTCCCTGCCACAGCGGGAGACGTCGAGGCCCAGCGGCCGCTCGCCGGCGGTCCGCGGCGGGGGCGTCTCCAGAATCGGAAGTTCGCGGCGTGGCATCTCGGTATGACGAGGAATCGGATCGGCAGGACGCGGAATCGGGCGGGAAGGGGCCTGCGAACGCGGCCGTCACAAGTGTATCCCCGACTCTATCGACGGGCAGGACGTGCTCGAAAAGGAGTTCGTGTCGTATACTCCCTCCCATGCGAAGGCCTTACTCGCTTCTCGTCGTCCTCGTCGTCGGGGTCCTCGTTGACGGGGCTGTCGGGTCGCCCGCGTTCGGGCAGCCGGCGTCGACCGCTTCGTCGGCCGACACGATTCGTGCGTGGATCGAGCAGCTCGCCTCCCCGCAGTTTTTCCAGCGGGAGGAGGCGAGTCGGGGGCTGGCCGCCGCCGGGACGGATGCCGTGGCCCCCCTCGCCGCTGCCGCGATCGGCCCCGATCTCGAGGCGAGCAGCAGGGCGATCGAGATCCTCGGCGACTTCATGGCGGCGGATGAGCCTCGGCTTGCCGCGGCGGCCGAGAAGGCGATCGAGTCGCTCGTGGACGGCCCCGACGGCCCGGCCCAGCAGATGTCGAGGGCCGCGCTCGACTTCCACAACGTCGGCCTTTCCAAGGAATCCATGGAGCGGATCGAGTCGCTCGGCGGCCGGATCCTGCCGATGGGGCAGGGGGGGTTCCAGGTGCTCATCAACTCGTCGTGGCGTGGCACCGCGGACGATTTTCGGCATCTCTCCAGGCTGCGGGGCGCGGTTCACGTCAGCATCCACGGCGTCAAGCTCGACTCGGCGGTGCCCCGGTTCCTCGCCCGGCTCCGTGGCGTGCAGCGGCTGGAACTCTACGGGACCGGCCTGTCGGACGATGCGGTCGCCGCGCTGCAGCGATCGTTTCCAGAGGCGAGGGTGGACGTCCGCCGGGGCGGAAAGCTCGGCGTGGGTGGGCAGCCGATGGTGGGGCAGTGTCTCATCAACCACATCGAGGACGGCTCGGCCGCTGCCGAGGCCGGGCTCGCCGTGGGCGACATCGTTCTCGAGATCAACGGCGAGCCGGTTGCCAGCTTCGACGAACTGACGTCGACCGTCGGGCGGCACGGCGCCGGCGAAACGATCGACCTGAAGATCCAGCGAGGCGATTCGCAGATGGTCCGACAGGTGAAGCTCGGGGGCTGGCGTTGAGGCATGGGCGAGAAAGTCGACCTTCACTGGCATGCCCCGTCGATAACCCGCGAAGATCGGGAACGCGCGGCGGGCCACTCTGGCTGCGTCGTCTGGTTCACCGGGCTTTCCGGCTGCGGCAAGAGCACGATCGCGAACCTCGTCGACCGGATGCTCCATGAGCGAGGCGTGCGAAGCTACGTACTCGACGGCGACAACGTTCGGATGGGGCTCAATGCCGCCCCCGCGATCCTCGAGGAGCGGCACGGCGGCGAGTTTGCGAGGCGGTTCGGGCTCACGTTCGCCCCGCAGGACCGCGAGGAAAACATCCGTCGGATCGGTGCCGTGGCCGCCCTGTTCGCCGACGCGGGAATCGTGACCCTCGCCGCATTCGTGAGCCCCTACCGCCGCGATCGGGAACTTGTCAGGCGGCAACTCCGCGACGGGGACTTCGTCGAGGTCCACGTGAACGCCCCGCTCTCCGTATGCGAAGGACGCGACCCGAAAGGCCTCTACCGAAAGGCCCGGGCCGGGGAACTCACCGGCTTCACCGGCATCGACGCGCCCTATGAGGAGCCGCTCGCCCCTGAGATCATGGTCGATTCGGCGGCGAAGCCGGCCGACGACCTCGCCCGGGAAGTGATCGCCTGGCTGGAGCGGGCCGGTAAGCTCCCGCTCACTTCCGGATGCCGATGAGTTCCACGATGTTGCCGTCGGGATCGCGGACGCACGTCAGATGCACTCCGGCCGGAGCCAGCGACGTCGGGAGATCCACCGGACCCTTGCCGAGAGGCTGCACGCCGAGCTTTGCGAGCCGCGCGAGGGCGGCGTCGGTGTCGGCGACGAAGATCGTGAGATAGCGGAAGCCGGTGTGCGAGTGGATGAACTCGGAATCGCCGGTGCGCGGCGACGTGTTGCGGACCTGCATGAGCTTCAGCTTCGTCGCCGTCTCTCCGTCGCCGAGCACGAGCACCCGCACCGAAAGCGGCTTTCCATCGGTGAGGCCGGCGTCGGAGGCGATCGTCGCCGGGACATCGAAGCCCCGCTCTTCTCGGAAGCCGACTCCCTCGGTGTAGAACCGGACGCTCGCCTCGAGGTCGGTCACCACCGTGCCGATGTCGATCGTGGTGCGGGTGAATTTTCCCGGTTCGGCCGCGCGGGCCGGGGCGAAGGCGATGGCGATGGCAGCGAAGGCAGCGAAAAACGGTCGCATGAATGCGTCTCCTCGTAGGTGTTTCAAGAATAGCCGAAACGAGCGACCGAGCGCATGGTCCGGCCGCGGGGTGGCAAACGCCTCGCGTCGCACGAAGTTTGGGCCATGGATGGTCGGGACTACTACCGGGAGCATCCGATCGTCGACATTTTCCGCAGACAACACAGCCTGACGACATTTCCCCGGAAGCCCGAGGCGCGAGCCGAGAGGGAAGTTGACGACGCGCAAGAGGGCGACGTCGAGTCACTCGAAAGCTGTCAAAATTGAAGCTTTTTTGCCAAACCCCCCGGTTCTTCGCGCACCCCTGACGCCCCTCTCGGCTTGCGGCTCGGGCTTCCGTATTCGGCGGTTGTTCGCTTGCAGGGAAACTTGCGGCTCGGGCTTCCGTATTCGGCGGTTGTTCGCTTGCAGGGAAACTTGCGGCTCGCGTCTACGGGTATGGGGCCACCCTGAGGCCGCTCGCCGTTCGCCACCCCACGGCCTCGCTGCGCCAAGCAACAAAAGTCGCTTGCGCCCCGCCCTGCTCGCCCGGAAGGCGAGCATCCCGCAGCCGGAGGCTGCAACGAAGTTCCGGCCCGGACGGCCGGAACTGAGTCAAGCAACCCAGTCGAGCATCCCGCAGCCGGAGGCTGCAACGAAGTTCCGGCCCGGACGGCCGGAACTGAGTCAAGCAACCCAGCGTCAAGCAACCCAGCCCTGCTCGCCCGGAAGGCGAGCATCCCGCAGCCGGAGGCTGCAACGAAGTTCCGGCCCGGACGGCCGGAACTGAGTCAAGCAACTAGTCAAGGAAGCCGGAAAGCTCTTCGCTGCGGGCGGGGGCCTGCAGTTTGCGGACGGCCTTCGCCTCGATCTGGCGGATGCGTTCGCGGGTGACCTTGAAGATGTGGCCGACCTCCTCGAGCGTGTAGCTGTAGCCGTCGCCGAGGCCGTAGCGGAGCTTGATGATCTCTCGCTCGCGGTAGGAGAGGCTCTTCAGGACCTTGGCGATCCGGTTGCGGAGCATCTCCTGCGCGGCGCCGACGGCCGGGTTCTCGGCACCGCTGTCGGGCAGCAGGTCGCCGAAGTGGCTGTCCTCGCTGTTGCCGACCGGGCGGTCGAGGCTGATCGGATAACGGCTCATCGCGGAAACCCGACGGGTCTCGTCGATGGGGGTTCCGGCGCGGGCTGCGATCTCCTCGATCGTCGGCTCGCGGCCGTATTCCTGGAGGAGCTGCCGGGCGACGTTCCGGACGCGGCTCATCGTCTCGACCATGTGCACGGGAATGCGGATCGTGCGGCTTTGGTCGGCCACGGCCCGGGTGATCGCCTGCCGGATCCACCAGGTGGCGTACGTGCAGAACTTGAAGCCCCGGCGGTATTCGAACTTGTCGACCGCCCGCATCAGGCCCGCGTTGCCCTCCTGGATGAGGTCGAGGAAGGACAGCCCGCGGTTGCGGTACTTCTTCGCGATCGACACCACGAGGCGAAGGTTGCCCTCCGACAGTCCCCGCTTCGCCTTCTGGTACTTCGTGTAGATCTGCTTGATTTCCGCAACCCGCCGCTTGAGGCTCCGGGGCGTCTCCTGGCAGGCCTTCAAGATCGCGCGGTATTCGTTCACCATGCCCTGTCTCGCGCTCGGCGGCTGCTTCGTCCGCTTGTGGGCTTCGATCTTCGACTTGAGCTCGTCGAGACGGCGGACGAAGTCCTCGAGCGTCGGGATCGCGGCCTCGATCCTCTGGGTGCGCAGGCCGAGTTCCTCGACGAGCCTGACGCAGCGGCGGCGACGTCGGCCGAGCCGCGCCCATGCCTCCCTCCGCTCCGCCATCTTCCGCTTCTTCGAAAGCGCGATCCGGTAGTCGGCCCGGTTCTGCTTGAGGAGCACCTCGAGCGTTCGGAGATTGTGCGGGAGCCGCCCGAGAATCTGATCCTTTTCCAGCTTGTCGGTCACGGACACCTGGACCGTGCGGTCGAAGGGCAACTCTCCCTTGTGGACCCGCGAAAGGACCTTGAAAGCCTGATGGCAGACATACTCGCACTCGAGCAGTTTCGAGCGGAACAACGCCCGGGTCGTCTCGATCTGACGGGCGAGGTGGATCTCCTGCGCGCGGGTGAGCAGCGGGATTTCGCCCATCTGCGTCAAGTACATGCGGACGGGATCGTCCGACCAGTTCTCCGCCTGGTCGATGAGCACCTCTTCGCCGTCACCCGACGCCGACTCGATCTCGGCCTCCGCCTCGGCCTCCGCCTCGAGGTCGGCGTCCGGGATGACCGTCGTGTCGTCCCCGAGCAACTCCGCGTCGGCTTCCTCGGCGTCGACCACCTTCTCGGTGAGTTCCTCGACCTCCTGCGGGTTGGCGACAACGTCGTCCTCGAGTTCGTCCAAGAGAGAGTCGTACAAGGCAGTCCTCCTTCGAGTCGTTCAAGGCCGAGCCATCGATGCCGACGGCCTGTCGGTCGTCAATCCATGCTTCGGCGAAACCACAGTCTGATCCAAGCCAACCCTGATGCAAGCTCATTGCGTCGCGAGGCCACAGGGTGGCTCGAGACAGAATTCAGGGCGGACTATTATGGGTCCGCGGCCGTCGGAAAGCCAATTTTTTTTCTTGAGAAAATCGTCGAATCGCGGGATATTTTCCCGGTTTGTGGTAAAAGATTTCGTCCAGAGAACCTGTGCGGACCTGCGGGGAGTGTGTCTGGTGGAGGTGTATCGGCTCGCGTGTGCGTGCGGGGAAGCGATTCCGGTCGCCGTAGGGCGGGCTGGCGGGGAAATCGACTGCCCAGGGTGCGGGAGGCGGCTCGCGATCCCGACTCTGCGTCATCTGAGGCATCTTCCCCCCTTGGACAATTTTGAGGATTCAGCCACTGCGGCGGCGGCAAGTCCCCTGCAGGAGGGGAGCCGAAGGCGTGGGGAAGGAGACACGACCCCAAGATCCGGCGGGCCATGGGAGAACACCGCCCGCGGACAATCGTACAAGGGCTCCCGCCGGCAGTGGGGAAGGGCGGAGGCCGTCCTCGTCGCGGGAGCGTTCGTCGCGATTGCCAGCCTGCTCGTCGCCGCCTGGCTCATGCGTCCGGTGACCACCGGCATCGATACGGCCGCCATCCGCGCTGCCGTCGAACGCGTCCCTTTGAAGGACATCTACCGGGCGTGGCGGAGCTTTGCGGATTCCGGCGTGTCCCGCGGGCCGACGCCCGACGAGGAGCGTGTCAGGCGCATCACGAAGAACCGCGGGTCGGTCGCGGTCGCCATCGGCCTCCTCGGGGGCATCGGCGGTCTGGCGGCGGTCGGGGCGGCGGCGGCGATCGTCGCCCGTGGGGTGGTCCCCCGTGGAGAGATTCGAGCCTCGGGCGACCGTGATCTCCCGGTGAGAAGGGGTGCATGAAAGCCGCTTTCATCGAACGCACCGGTGGGCCCGAGGTGATCCGATTCGGCGAGCTTCCCGACCCGACCCCAGGCCCTTCGGAGGTGCTCGTCCGCGTTCGGGCCTGCGGCCTCAATCCGATCGACACGTACGTGCGGGCCGGAACCGTGGCGATGCCCCTTCGATTTCCGCAGATCGTCGGCTGTGACCTCGCCGGCGAGGTCGTGGCGGTGGGCGGAGCGGTCGATCGCTTTCGTCCGGGAGACCGCGTCTGGGGCTCGAATCAGGGGATCCTGGGTCGGCAGGGCACGTTTGCCGAACTCGCGAGCGTCGAGGACCGATGGCTCTACCCGACGCCCGCGGGCGTGAGCGACCGCGTTGCCGCGGCGTCCGCTCTCGTCGGCATCACGGCGCACCTCGGCCTCGTGCGAGACGCGGGCCTGCGGGCCGGCGAGACGGTCTTCGTCGATGGCGGCTCCGGTGGTGTCGGCTCGATGGTGGTGCAGATCGCGAAGCGGCTCGGGGCCCGCGTGATCGCCACGGCCGGGACACCCGACCGGCGTGAGCGGCTGCTCGGCTACGGTGCCGAGGCCGTGATCGATCGAGCCGGCGCCGGAGATCTCGCGGCACGGGTGCTCGAGGCTTCGCCGGCCGGTGTCGATGTCTATTGGGAATCGCTGCGGGAGCCCGATTTCGACACCGCCGTGCGGGTGATGGCCGAGGGGGGCCGCATGGTGCTCATCGCCGGCAGGGACGCTCGGCCGCCGTTTCCCGTCGGACCGTTTTACGTGAAGGGGTGCCGGCTCGTGGGGTTCGTGATGTTCAAGGCGTCCTGGCAGGAGCAGGCGGCGGCAGCGGCCGACCTCGCCCGATGGATGGCGACGGGGCTCGCCGCACCGATCGCGGCGGTGATGCCGCTCGCCGCGGCCGCCGAGGCACACGCCCTCCAGGAGCGAGCCACGATCGCCCTGGCCGGCGGCTCCTGCGGAAAGATCGTGCTCGAGCCGTGAAGACCACCGCCGCCCGCCGCCCGATCCTCGCTTCCTGGTGGGCCGCTGGCGTCGCTTGCCTCGTCGCATGTCCGGTGACCGAGTCGGGGGTCACGAGGGTCGTGGCGCAGCAGGTTCGGTCGCCCGGACTGCCGCCCATCGGCCTCTTCGGCCTCGAGGCCGAAGGCCGGCGAGTCGTCTACGTGCTCGACCGCTCCGCGAGCATGGGAAGCGGCGATGCGTCGCCGCTGGCGGCCTCGAAGCGGGAGCTGCTCCGGAGCCTCGCGTCGCTCTCGCAGGTGCAGCAGTTCCACCTCATCTTCTACAATCATCGCCCCAGGCTCTTCTCGCCAACCGGCGGCTCCGGCCGGCTCGTCTTCGCGACCGACGAGAACCGTCGGGGGGCCGGGTCGTTCGTGGAGTCGATCCGGAGCGACGGCGGAACGGACCACGCCGAGGCGATCCGGGCGGCGATGAGGCTCGGCCCGGACCTCGTCTTCATGGTCACCGACGGCGATGGCCACGACGACATCGCCGCCGAGGATCTCGACCGTCTCGAGCGGCTGCTCGGTGGGACGAAGCTCGTCGTGATCCAGTTCGCGGCCGGCGAGGGGGGCTCGCCGCGGCTCGCGGAACTCGCCCGTCGCACCGGAGGATCGTCGAAAACGGTCGATCCGACGGGCAAGTGACCCGGAGCCGATTCACGGCCCGTCGCGTTCGGCCAGGGCCGACTCCAGCCAGTCGCGTGCTTCCTCGAGCGAGGGATCGAGCCTCGAGGCCTTGCGAAACGCCTCGATCGCCTCCGCCTTCCTGCCCGATCTGTGGAGTGCGTAGCCGAGCGTCAGGATCGTGCGGGCGTCGTTCGGGTCCCTCGCCACCACCTCGCGCAGTGCGGCGGCCGCGTCCTCGAACCGCTCCGCGGCCATGAGGCTCGTTGCCAGATTGACCCGCATCGCGGTCACGTTCGGCTCGAGTCGGCAGGCCTCGGCAAACCGGTCGATGGCCAGGCGATACATCCTTGCCGCCCCGTCCTTGTCGCCGGTCCGGCCTGCCGCATCTGCCAGCACCCTGTGGATCGTGCCGATGTTGTTGTGGTTCTCGCCCAAGTCGGGGCGAAGCAGCACCGCCCGCTCGAAATGAAACGCGGCTTCCTCGGTTTGGCCGTTCAGGAAAAGATGTGCCGCGCAATGCTGGTGCGGCCGAAACAGTTGGGCCCAGTCGGGGGCGGCCGGGTTTTTCCGGGGCAAGGCGGCTTTCCTGGCGAGTCGGGCACGCTCGGCACGTTCCGCCGCAGCGTCGGCCTGGCCGTTCGCGGCGTGCAGGTCGGCGAGCACCTGCAGGGCGAGGATCGTGTCGGGGTGATCCTCGCCGGAAGCCCGTGCGTGGATCGCGAGAGCGCGGTCGACGCACCGGATGGCCTCTGGAAATCGACCGTTCTTCGCGAGGAACTCGGCATACAAAAAGAGGTCGCAGGTCAACTCGACGGCGGTCTCTCCGTAAACCTGCTCGCGGACCGCGATTCCGCGACGCATCAACTCCTCGGCTCGCCGAGCCTCGTTGTTGGCGTCGGCTTGGTCGGCCAGGGCGAAGTTCGCCTCGGCGACCTCCGACGATTGCGGGCCGTATCGCCGCTCGCAGGCTTCCACAAACTCGAGGCACATTCGCTCCTGCGCGGCGACCAGGTCGTCGGCTCCCCTGGCGAGCCCCTTCATTCGCTTCTCGAACTGCAGCAGTTCAGGAAAGATCCCTCGGGGCCCCGCGGGTTCTGCCTGTCGATCATCGACGGTGCCGCGGCCGACGTGCTCGGCGGCCGGGACGGCAGAGGCGGTGCGGATGGTGACGGGAAAGCAGGTGGCCGCCACGGCGAGCGCGACGAGGATCGTTGGCTTCGCCGTCACCGCGGGCCCTCTTCCCCATCCACGGAGGAGGAGCGGAAGAGGCTGCCGAACCGCTCCCGGCGGAAGCGGGACATCTCCGACTCGATCTTCTCGAGTCCGGCGGCCATGTTCGGAAACACGGTCTTCAGCGTCGGTGAGCGGGCGGCCTCGTCCGCCAGTTGGCTCTCGGCGTCCGGTTCGACCGTTACCCGCGGCGTGGGCGACGGCGTTGCGGCCTTCGGGCGGGGCTTCGTCGAGGGAGCCTGGTCTGGATACTTGGCCTTGGGCAGCGGTGGCCTGGTGACCGCCTTCGCGGCGGGAGCCGACTGCCCGGGGTGAACGGACGAATCGGGCCGAATCTCTCCGCTGGACTGGGGGGTCCTCCCGGCCTCGGCCGGTTTCATGGACTGCCTCGGCTGCGTGGCGACCGATGCCACGGGCGTCGATGGTGGCTGCGGCTTCCGCGGAGACGTCAGCTCGTCCGCCATGATCGCGATCCGTTCGGGCACGACGAGGAACCGCATGGCGGCCTCGCTGCCGGCGGCCGTTTCGGCGGTGCTCGGCCATCCCTCGCCCGTGACGCTGTCGGCAGGCGTCGGGTTGGCAGCCAGAGTCGTTTCAACCTCGGCGACTGCGGCGGCGATGGAGTCGGCCGCGGGCGTCGTGTCTGCCAACGTGGGCGGATTGACGGTCGGCGGATCGACGGCGTCGGCCGGCTTTTCTTCAATACGAGCGGCGATGGGGGATTGTGCGATGGCGTCGGCGGTCGGTTCCGCGACCGGAGCGGTCCGCTCTACCACCCGCTCCGGCTCTGTGACCGCGACAGGCCCTGAGACGGCCAAGGGCTGCGGGACGGCCGACGGCACATCGACGATCATCGACTGCAGGTGACTTCGGAGCACCGGCTGGCCTTCGCGGAGCGAGAGTCTCGCCACGTGCCCTTCGGGCCAGGCGATCCCGTCGAAAGAGCCTGGTCGCAGCGCGGCCTGCGGCACCATCGCCTTCGGCCAGTCGCGGAGCTTCACGTCCCAGACGGTGACGGGATTGCCCGCGGGCAGGTCGCGAATCGCCACGAAGATGGGCTCACACTCAACCGTCGCCTTCGCCCTCGTACGGGTGACGTCGATGAACCGGTTGACCCCGACCGCGCCGGTGCCCCCCGCGAGAAACGCGGCGATGAAGACCGTGACCATCCGCGGACGGAGCGACGTATTCGGGGCCGCCTTGCTCATGTCAGGTTCATCGGCATGCCCGAGCGGCGGCGGCAAGGCATGTCGTGGCCCACGTTGCCGAGTCGCCAGACTCCGCAGCTTCGCAGCCGTCCGCCCCATTCAGCGGTGCATCGCGGAAAGCCCCGTCGGCAAAGCCCCGCCAGACTTCCCAGCCCTCTTCACGCCGGGGCCCTCGGTGCCCCGCTCGTCGAACATCGGGTCGGGTACGCGGCCGAGCGGCCGGAGGATCACGACCCGGTGATCCCCCGTCGAAGGCCCCCGAAAGATCGCCGCTGCCACCGACGAACCGTTGTCGCCGTGGCTCCCGACGACGAGCAGCCGGTCGGGGGTGAGTTCGACGTCGATCTGGAGCGAATCGTAGGAATGCCGCTCCTGGCCGGCCTCGAGCTGGAAGACGCCGTCCTCGCCGGTCCAGCTCCGCCGCTGCGGACCGTGCTCGATCGCTGGAACGACGGTGATCCGGCTGCGGCCTTCGGCCGACGGCCACCCGCAGAGCACGAGCCCGCTCGTCGCGTCGCGGAACGTGCGGCCGAGCACGCCGCCTCCGCCCGCGGACTCGAACACCACG